>NZ_CP038436.1:3362921-3668641 GCF_004683965.1 Nocardioides seonyuensis | reverse complement strand
AGCCGTCGTGGCCGAGCCCCTTCGGGCCGGGCCGTCCGGGCTGGCACATCGAGTGTGCGGCCATCGCCCTCGACCACCTCGGCACGTCCTTCGACGTCCAGGGGGGTGGCAGCGACCTCGTCTTCCCCCACCACGAGATGTCGGCGGGGGAGGCCCAGGTCGCACATCCCGGCCACCTGTTCGCACGTGCCTACGCCCACGCCGGGATGGTCGCCTACGACGGCGAGAAGATGTCGAAGTCCAAGGGCAACCTCGTCTTCGTTTCGGCGCTGCGCTTCAGCGAGGTCGACCCGATGGCCATCAGGCTGGTGCTCCTGCGCCACCACTACCGCAGTGACTGGGAGTGGACCGACGACCAGCTCTGGGACGCCGTCGACACACTCACCCAGTGGCGTCGCGCGCTGGCACTCGGCGCGGGCGCGCCCACGCAGCCGGTGGTCGAGCAGGTCCTCGCTGCCTTGGCGGACGACCTGGACGCCCCGGCTGCAGTGGACGTCGTCCAGCGGTGGGTGGACGCCACCTTGGGCACCGACAAGCTGGCCGACACGAGTGAGGAGTCGGCCGCCGGCGAGATCCACCGGCTGCTCGACGCCGCCCTCGGGATGTCGCTCTGACGGACGCCTCCACCCGGCTGTCGTACGACGACGTGGACGTGGCCCTGCTCAGTCCTCGCCGCGCCGCTTGAGGTAGCGCTCGAACTCCCGGGCGATGGCCTCGCCGCTGGCCTCGGGCAGCTCGGTGGTGTCACGGGTCTCCTCGAGCGCGCGCACGTAGTCGGCGACGTCCTCGTCCTCGCTGGCCAGCTCGTCGACGCCCCGCTCCCAGGCTTCGGAGTCCTCGACCAGGTCACCCAGCGGCATGGGGCACTCGAAGAGCTCCTCGAGCTGACCGAGCAGCGCGAGGGTCGCCTTGGGACACGGCGGCTGGGCCACGTAGTGGGGTACGGCGGCCCAGTAGGCGACCGAGGGGATGTCGAGCTGGATGCAGGCGTCGTTGAACACACCGACGATGCCGGTCGGGCCCTCGTAGCTCGACTGCTCGATCCGCAGCCGGTCGACGAGCTCTGGCTCGGAGGCGGACCCGGTCACCGGGATCGGACGGGTGTGGGGAGTGTCGGCCAGCAGGGCGCCCAGGGTGACGACGAGCTCGGCGCCCAGGTCGTCGCACGCAGCAAGGAGCTCCGCGCAGAACTGGCGCCAGCGCATGTTGGGCTCGATGCCTCGGATCAGGATGACGTCGCGATCGAGCGCCGCGGGCCGCGCCACGGCGATCCGGCTCGTGGGCCACGTGAGCCGTCGGTGCCCGTTGGCGTCGGTGCCGATGATCGGGCGGTTGACCTGGAAGTCGTAGAACTCCTCGGGGTCGATCGCGCCGATGACCTCGGCCTTCCACTCGTGCATCAGGTGGTCGACCAGCCCCGACGCCGCCTCGGCTGCGTCGTTCCATCCCTCGAACGCAGCGATCACGACGGGGGAGGTGAGGTCCTGCAGGTCGTCGAACTCGATCACTCCTCCAGCCTAGTCACGGCGCCCCTCGCGTCCCGACAATTTCGCCACGGGCACGCACGGTGCCACGATGTGGACCCGGAGTCCGAGGAGTGGACGGGTTCCTACGCTGGATCCGACGAGAGGAGCCCGGACACGTGACCCACGACCATCGTCCAGATGCCACCGCAACGCTCAGCGAGCTGATGCGAGAGCGAATCATGGTCATCGACGGTGCGATGGGCACGGCGATCCAACGGGACAGGCCGGACGAGGCGGGCTACCGCGGAGACAGGTTCGCCGACTGGCCGCAGGACCTCCAGGGCAACAACGACCTGTTGAGCCTCACCCAGCCGCACATCATCCGGGAGATCCACGAGGAGTACCTCCGGGCCGGTGCGGACATCATCGAGACCAACACGTTCAACGCCAACGCCATCTCGCTCAGCGACTACGGAATGGCAGACCTCGCCTACGAGATCAACCGTGAGTCGGCGCGGCTCGCCCGAGCGGCGGTCGAAGCGGTGGCGACCCCTGAGCGTCCCCGCTACGTGGCCGGCGCCCTCGGCCCGACCACCCGCACTGGCTCGATCTCTCCTGACGTCAACGACCCGGGTGCACGCAACGTCCTCTACGACGACCTGGTGTCGGCCTACCTCGAGGCCGCTCGTGGCCTGGTCGACGGCGGGGCCGACCTGCTCGTGATCGAGACGGTATTCGACACCCTCAACGCAAAGGCCGCGGTGTTCGCGGTCGAGACGCTCTTCGAGGAGCAGGGGCGTCGCTGGCCGGTCATCGTCTCGGGCACCATCACCGACGCATCCGGCCGGACGCTCTCGGGCCAGGTGACCGAGGCCTTCTGGAACTCCGTGCGCCACGCCCGCCCGCTGGCGGTCGGCCTCAACTGCGCCCTGGGTGCCAAGGAGATGCGGCCCTACCTGGCCGAGCTGGCCCGGCTGGCCGACACGTTCGTCTCGTGCTACCCCAACGCGGGCCTGCCCAACGCCTTCGGTGAGTACGACGAGGCTGCCGAGGAGACCGCCGCGATCCTCGCCGAGTTCGGCGAGGCCGGCCTGCTCAACCTCGTCGGTGGATGCTGCGGCACCACCCCGGCCCACATCGCCGCCATCGCCGCGGCGGTCGAGGGCCAGCAGGTGCGCGTCGTGCCCGAGGTCCGGTCGGCGATGCGCCTGGCAGGCCTCGAACCGCTCACCATCACCGAGGAGAGCCTCTTCGTCAACGTCGGTGAGCGCACCAACATCACCGGCTCGGCACGGTTCCGCAACCTCATCAAGGACGGCGACTACGACACCGCCCTGTCGGTCGCCGCGCAGCAGGTAGAGAACGGCGCCCAGGTCATCGACGTCAACATGGACGAGGGGATGATCGACGGCGTCGCTGCGATGGACCGGTTCCTCAAGCTGGTCGCGTCCGAGCCCGACATCAGCCGCGTCCCGGTCATGATCGACTCCTCCAAGTGGGAGGTCATCGAGACCGGGTTGAAGTGCGTGCAGGGCAAGCCGATCGTCAACTCGATCTCCATGAAGGAGGGCGAGGACAAGTTCCGCGCCGAGGCTCGCCTGTGCCGCAAGTACGGCGCTGCGGTGGTCGTGATGGCCTTCGACGAGCAGGGCCAGGCCGACAACCTCGAGCGACGCATCGAGATCTGCGAGCGCGCCTACCGGATCCTGGTCGACGAGGTCGGCTTCCCGGCCGAGGACATCATCTTCGACCCCAATTGCTTCGCCCTGGCGACCGGCATCGAGGAGCACGCCACCTACGGCGTCGACTTCATCGAGGCCACGCGCTGGATCAAGCAGAACCTTCCGGGAGCGCAGATCTCCGGGGGCATCTCCAACGTCTCGTTCTCCTTCCGGGGCAACAACCCGGTGCGCGAGGCCATCCACGCGGTCTTCCTGTTCCACGCGATCCAGGCAGGCCTCTCCATGGGGATCGTCAACGCCGGCGCCCTGGTGGTCTACGACGAGATCGACCCCGAGCTCCGCGAGCGCATCGAGGACGTCGTGCTCAACCGGCGCCCGGATGCCGCCGAGCGGCTGCTCGAGATCGCGGAGGCCCACAAGGGCACGGGGGAGGCCGCCGAGGAGAAGACCGAGGAGTGGCGCGAGCTGCCTGTCGGTGAGCGGATCACGCACGCCCTGGTCAAGGGACTGGACGCGTTCGTCGAGGAGGACACCGAGGAGCTCCGCGCTCTCATCTCCGAGCGCGGCGGTCGCCCGATCGAGGTCATCGAGGGTCCGCTGATGGACGGCATGAACGTCGTCGGCGACCTCTTCGGCGCGGGCAAGATGTTCCTCCCGCAGGTGGTGAAGAGCGCTCGGGTGATGAAGAAGGCAGTGGCCTACCTCATCCCGTTCATCGAGGCCGAGAAGAAGCCCGGCGACGTCGATCGGGCCAAGGGCACGATCGTGATGGCCACGGTCAAGGGCGACGTGCACGACATCGGCAAGAACATCGTGGGCGTCGTGCTCCAGTGCAACAACTACGAGGTCATCGACCTCGGCGTGATGGTGCCGGCGCAGAAGATCCTCGACACCGCTCGCGAGGTGGGTGCCGACATGATCGGACTCTCCGGGCTGATCACGCCGTCGCTGGACGAGATGGTCAACGTGGCGGCCGAGATGAAGCGCCAGGAGTTCACCATCCCGCTGCTGATCGGTGGAGCGACGACCTCTCGCGCCCACACGGCCGTCAAGGTCGACAAGCAGTACGACGGTCCGGTCGTCTGGGTCAAGGACGCCTCCCGGTCGGTGCCCACCGCCGCTGCGCTCCTCAGCGACGAGCAGCGCCCGCGGCTGATGGCCGACATCAAGGCCGACTACGACGCCCTGCGGACGCGCCACGCCACCAAGCAGGACCGCCCGATGGTGACGCTGGCGAAGGCACGCGCCAACCGCACGCCGATCGAGTGGGAGGGCTACGTCCCGCCGCTTCCGCGCGAGCCCGGCCTCCACGTGCTGAACGACTACGACCTCGGCGAGCTGCGCGAGTTCATCGACTGGCAGCCGTTCTTCAACGCGTGGGAGATGAAGGGCAAGTTCCCCGACATCCTCAACAGCCCCACCCACGGCGAGGAGGCGCGCAAGCTCTACGACGACGCGCAGAAGATGCTCGACCTCGTCGTGCAGGAGAAGTGGCTGACCGCCAACGCGGTGTTCGGGCTCTTCCCGGCCAACGCCGTGGGTGACGACATCGAGGTCTACGACGACGACAGCCGTTCGGCGGTGAGAGCCGTGCTCCACAACCTGCGCCAGCAGGGCGACCACCGCGAGGGCGTCCCGAATCGCTCCCTCGGCGACTTCGTGGCGCCCAAGGAGACCGGGCTCGCCGACCACGTCGGCGCCTTCGCGGTCACGGCCGGCCTCGGCGCGACCGAGCGCATCATGAAGTTCAAGGAGGCCCTCGACGACTACTCCGCGATCATGCTCGAGGCCATCGCCGATCGGCTTGCCGAGGCGTTCGCCGAGCGGTTGCACCAGCGCGTTCGCACCGAGTTCTGGGGGTACGACGACGGAGAGACGCTCTCCAACGAGGACCTGATCGCCGAGAAGTACCGCGGCATCCGTCCCGCGCCGGGCTACCCCGCCTGTCCAGAGCACACCGAGAAGCGCACCCTGTGGGAGCTGCTCGACGTCACGGCCAACACGGGCATCGAGCTCACCGAGGGGATGGCCATGTGGCCGGGCGCTGCGGTGTCGGGGTGGTACTTCTCCCACCCGCAGTCGCAGTACTTCGTGGTGGGCAGGCTGCAGCGCGACCAGGTCGCCGACTACGCGGTCCGCAAGGGCTGGACGCAGGCCGAGGCCGAGCGCTGGCTCTCCTCCAACCTCGCCTACGAGCCTGAGGACTGATCCACGCTCCGGTGGGGTGTGCGACGTCCCGGGAACTAGGATCCGCGCGTGCGTCTGATCACGGCTGTCCTCGGCTTCGTGCTGAGGAAGCTGGGTCTGCTCTGCGCGCTGGTGCTGTCGCTCTTCCTCGGCTACCTGCTGGTTCAAGCTCTTGTTCCCACGCTCCGGGAAGCCGTTGCAGAACGAGATCGCCTGCAGCAGGTGGCTCAGGAGCGGGCAGCCCTGGAAGCGGATCTCGATCAGCTGAGGAGCGTCGCTGCGGAAGAGCGCCGAGAGGTGGTCGCGTCGCTGGAGAGCACGATCGACGCCGAGATCGAGCAGGGGCGCCTCAACGTCACCGAGAAGCGAGCAGAGGTCGAGCGTCTGCGTGACGACCAGGAGGAAGTCTGCGACTTCGTTCGCGATCTCATCGACCTGCTGACGCCTGGCAGCGCGTGCAAGACCGCTGAGGTGGCGGTCGAGAAGGCGGGCGAGGCGTTGGACACCCTCGAACGAAGTCTCAGCCAGGCTGAGCAGGACGCCGCCGTCCTTCGCGACCCCACGCTGACAACTGAGCAGAAGCTCGATCGGCTCGGCAGGGGCGGCGACCAGTCCCTCGTCGACAGACAGATCGCCAACAAGGAGTCTGAGCTCGGCCAGAAGAAGGCAGAAGAGCGAAGCCTGGAGGACGCCCAGGCTTCCGGGGTGGGGTGGGTGGTGAACCAGTGGGCCCAGTCGTGGAGGTGGTTGGCCGCCATCGCGGTGCTTGTTCTCGTCCTGCCCGTAGCCATGCGCGTGGTCGGCTACTTCCTGCTGATGCCGATCGTGAGTCGGGTGCACAAGCCGATCCACCTGGCGGCGGGCTCTGAGAGCTCAGCCGCCGGCCTTCGCACCACCGCTGCTCAGCGAACCCTGACGATCCAGCTCGGCGACGGTGAGGTGCTGTCCGCGCGGTCGGAGCACGTCCGTCCCGTGCAGGGAAGGGCTCGCAGCCGAGTGCTCTACGACTGGTCGTCACCGTTCATCAGCTTCGCGGCCGGGCTCTACGGACTGAGTCGGATCACTGGCGACGAGGACGTCACCTCGGCGACGCTGTCGACGCCCGCCGACCCCGACTCGTACCTGATGCGCATCGACTTCACCGACCACCCCGGCCTGGTGATGCACCCGAAGCACGTCGTCGGCGTCATCGGGACGCCCGAGCTGGAGACGCGCTGGCGTTGGGGCATCCAGTCCTTCGCGACGTGGCAGGTGCGGTACATCATGTTCGCTGGCAGTGGCAGCCTGATCGTCCAGGGCAGTGGCGACGTCGTGGCGGAGAACCCCGGAGACAGGTCCATGAGGATCGAGCAGAGCCTGGTCATGGGCTTCGACTCCCGCCTGAGTGTGGGTGTCAATCGGACCGAGGTGTTCCTGCCGTACTTGTGGGGGCGGACGCCCCTGGTCGACGACGAGTTCACCGGCCCTCATCCGTTCTTCTGGCAGAAGTCCAGTGCCGACGGCCCCACCAACCCCGCCGTCAAGGCCTTCAACGCGGTGTTCTCGGCGTTCGGCAAGCTGTTGGGCTTCTGAGCCCTGCCCTAGGGTGGCGCATCCCAGCGAAGATGCACGAGCCGTCTTGGAGGAACGTCCTGAACACCGGATCGCCCGGCACGCCCGCGGGTCAGCTCCACGGTGAGCGACTGCGACGACCGGCGGCCGTCCTGTGGGACATGGACGGCACGCTGGTCGACACCGAGCCCTACTGGATCGCGACGGAGTATGAGCTCGCCGACAGGTACGGCGGCACGTGGAGCGAGGAGCACGCGCTGAGCCTGGTCGGCAACGACCTCCTGGTCAGCGGTGCCTACATCCGCGAGCACATGGGGATCGACCGCACCCCTGAGGAGATCGTGGACGAGCTGCTCGACGGCGTCGTCTCGCGGGTGCGCCAGGCGATCCCCTGGCGACCGGGCGCCCGCGAGCTGTTGGAGGAGCTGCGAGCCCGCCGGGTGCCTTGCGCCCTGGTCACCATGTCGTGGATGCGGTTCGTGACTCCCATCGTCGAGCAGCTCGCGCCCGACACCTTCCACGCCCTCGTCACCGGCGACCGCGTGGAGTTCGGCAAGCCGCATCCCGAGCCCTACCTCGCGGCTGCGGCGCTGCTGGGCGTCGAGCCGTCGGACTGCCTGGCGGTCGAGGACTCCAACACCGGCGCCAAGTCTGCCGAGGCAGCGGGGTGCACGGTCCTCTGCGTGCCCAACCACGTGCCGATCCTGGAGGGAGAGCGCAGGGTCTTCAGGGAATCACTGGCGGGGCTGGGCGTCGACGACCTCTGGCTGCTCTGACCTGCTGAGCGGCGGCAACGGGGGAGGGGTGCCGCCGAACTCGGGGCACAGGTCCTGGAAGGAGCACCAGTCACACAGTCGTGAGCGGCGCGGCAGCCACGTGGAGGTCTCCTCGGCGAGCTTGATCGCCCGCCAGATGGCCTCGACCTTGCGCTCGGTCGCGCGCAGGTCGGCCTCGTCGGGCTCGTAGCGCAGGATCTCGCCGTTGCCGAGGTAGACCAGCTGCAGCATCGAGGGCACCACGCCGCGCGTGCGCCAGATGACCAACGCGTAGAACCTCATCTGGAACAGCGCCTTGGCCTCGAAGCCCGGGCCGGGGGCACGTCCGGTGTTGTGCGTCGGGATGAAGCCTTTCCCGCACAGGTACATGGAATCGCGGGCATCGACCTGTACGCACTGAGTGGGAACCGAATCGACCGGCACCACGCTGGCGACGATGCGACGCTTGGCCAAGGACGATTGAACCTTGGTGGCTCTGCTGGTCTCACAGGCGATCGCCTTGCGAGGAAGGCTGAAAGGGTTGAACCACGTCGGGGTGAACTCAATGACGTGCCAGGTTCGGCCCGGTCTAACGGCGTTCCGGTACGGCTTGGTGAAGTGACAGGGGTTGACCCCCAACGATCGCATGAGCTCGATGACATCGCCGGCCAATCGGTCATCGGTGGTCGTGAATCCCGCCCTGCGCCGTGTCGGGTTCCACCACCCATCGGTGTCCATCAGGCCACGCAACAAAGAAACACGTTGATCGCTGCTCGCCCTGAGGTAGGGCGAAGGGATGTGCTTGTTGTGAAGCAGATTCGACTCCCGCAGGAGACGACTCAAGGACAGGTTGGAAGGTGTGCTCCCTCTGTGCTGATCCTCCCTCGCGCAGCGCCGAGTCGCGTGCCCAGCGGTTGGTGGCCGAAACTCGGTGTGACCGTAGGTGCACCGATCGGGATGCCGGGACGGCGTCAGTGAGAAGGCTGTCGACTCGGCACGAACGAGCACGACACCGCCCCAGTGCTCCTTGACGAGTGCGCGCATGTCGTCGACGTCATCGCGACCCACCGTGAGCCTTCCACCGCGAGAGTCACCGTCTCCAAGCCAGGCGCCCAGCAGCCATGGTGAGATCGGTAGGTCCAGCACATGCGCACCGTCCAAGGGCGCCGCGGCCTCGATCCACATCGAGTTGGGGCGGCCCTGGCGCCTCAGCTCGGCGAGCTGATGTCGAAGTGACTCCGTGTCCAGGACTTGTTCCGTGTGGCGCTGGCGATAGGACGTCACCACCTTCCACAGGTGGACGTTGTCGGCCACAACGGAGCTGCCGTCCCTGAAGGTCACCCGATAGCACGGTCGCTCGTGGGTCGCGGACTTCAATGTCACGACCACGGGTCGTCCGTCGCTGCCCACCAGCTCGTCGCCGACCTGCACGGCCCCCATCGTTGTCCAGCCGGAAGGCGTAGGCAGCGGAGTGTCGACGGCGAGCCCCTTGTAGTCCACCACGCGGATGCGCCCGTCGGGGGCGATGTCGAGCCGGTCGACGAACCCGCGGAGCAGCAGCTTGGAGTCGAGGAGCGCCTCGACGTAGAGCTCGCGCTCGGCCGGTTCGAGACGACGTGGGTCCTCGAGGTCGAAGTAACGGTCGAGGACCTGGCGGCACGACGTGAGCCACGACGCCACCTCAGGCCCTTCACCGCCGAACATCTCGGCGACCTCGGGAGAGACCTGCAGGAGTGACTCCCACGAAGGCACGAGCATGTCGGCGGCGCGTCCCGGCGTGCGCTCGGCGGCCGGCAGGTCGAAGAGGTCCTCAAGCACTTTGTGCACCAAGGTGCCGCGGACGGCGTCCGCCGACGGCGCCTCGGGCAGCCTGTCGATGCTGCGGAACCGGTAGAGCAGCGGACACGTCAGGAAGTCGCCTGCGCGACTGGGCGAGAGCGCGCCCAGCACCTCGATCCCGTCCACGGGGGTCGACACCACGTCGGCGGGCGAGCCGGCTGCGGAGGTGCGCGGAGGTGTGGTCGTCATGTCGCGAGAAACCCTAGGCGAGCCCACCGACAGACGTGGCGGAGTTGGCTACGCTTCGAGAGTGCCCGACGACGATCCGTCCGACCAGGGGGTGACCCGCCCCGCCAGGCCCCGGGGGACCCTGCGCATCGGCACCATCGCGGGCATCGACGTCCTGATCACCTCGTCCTGGTTCCTCGTCGCCGTGCTCATCGCCGTGGCGATCGGTCCCCGCATCGAGCAGGTCCAGCCCGGAATGGGCGTGTGGAAGTACGTCGCCGGCCTCGTGTTCGCGGTCCTTCTCTACCTGTCCGTGCTGCTTCACGAGGCGTCGCACGCCGTGGTGGCCCAGCGCTTCGGCTACGGGGTCACCTCCATCACGCTCCACTTCCTCGGCGGCATGACCGAGATCGACCGCGGGTCGCGCCGGCCCCGACACGAGTTCTGGATCGCCGTGGTCGGGCCGCTGACCTCGATCGCCTTCGGCGTCGCTGCGATCGGACTGTGGTTCGTGACGCCTGACGGCCTCGTCCGCGTTGCCGTGGAGGGCCTTGCCGGCGCCAACCTGGTGATCGGGGTGCTCAATCTCGTTCCGGGGCTGCCCCTCGATGGTGGTCGTGTGCTCAAGGCACTGGTGTGGGGCGCCTCCGGCGACCAGCACCGCGCCACCCTCGTCGCCGGGTGGGGCGGCCGCCTCGCGGCGCTCGCGCTGCTCTCCTGGCCCCTCGTCCAGGAGCAGGCCACCGGCGTCGAGACCACCCTCTTCGACCTCGTCCTGGTCATGGTCCTCGCACTGTTTCTGTGGACCGGGGCCACCGCGGCCATGGCCCACGCCCGACTGCGGCGCAGGCTGCCCGCACTCGAGGCGCGGCCACTCGCACGCCGTACCCTCACCGTCCCCGAGGACCTGCCGCTCGCCGAGGCGGTGCGTCGGGCGCAGGACGCACACGCCGGGAGCATCGTGACCGTCACCGGGTCAGGCGCACCGCTCGGCATCGTCAACGAGTCGTCGGTGAACGCCATGCCAGTCGAGCGCCGCCCCTGGGTCGCCGTCTCGGCCGTCACCCGCACTCTCGAGGAGGGGCTCACCCTCCCGGCCGCGCTGTCCGGGGAGGAGCTGGTCCTCGCGATCAGCCGGCGGCCTTCGGAGGAGTACCTCCTGGTCGAGGACGACGGGAGCATCTACGGCGTGCTCTCCACCGCCGACGTGGACCGTGCCTTCCGCGAGGCCGCCCACTAGCCGGCGGCGCCCTCACCCCTAGGGTTCTCCCATGCCCGACAGCAGTACGACGAACGTGCCCGACGTCCCCGCCGAAGCCTGGTCCGGCGTCCACCGAGGCCCGTTGCGCGTCGGTGAGTGGGTTCGCCTCACGGACCAGAAGGGCCGCCGCCACAACTTCGAGCTGACGGCGGGCAAGCGCTTCTTCTCGAACAAGGGCCACCTCGAGCACGACGAGCTGATCGGGCGGGAGGAGGGGTTCACCGTCACCTCCTCTGCGGGCGGCCAGTACCTCGTCTTCCGTCCCCTGCTGAGCGAGTTCGTCGTGTCGATGCCCCGCGGTGCTGCCGTGGTCTATCCCAAGGACGCGGCCCAGATCGTGGCGCTTGCCGACATCTTCCCCGGCGCCCGCGTCGTCGAGGCCGGCGCAGGCTCGGGTGCACTCACCTGCTCGCTGCTCCGCGCGGTGGGCCCCTGGGGGCGCCTCACGTCCTACGAGCTCCGTGAGGAGTTCGCCGAGGTCGCCAAGCGCAACGTCGACCAGTTCTTCAACGCGCCCGAGGGTGCGACCCACCCTGCGTGGGACCTGCGCCTGGGTGACCTGAAGGTCGAGCTGCCCGCGATGGACGGGCAGGTCGACCGGGTGATCCTCGACATGCTCGACCCGTGGAACTGCGTCGACGCCGTCGCCGAGAAGCTCGTCCCCGGCGGGATCGTCTGCGCCTACGTGGCCACCACCACCCAGCTCTCCCGCGTCGTGGAGACCCTGCGTGCGCACGGCGGCTTCACCGAGCCGCAACCGTGGGAGTCGATGGTGCGCGACTGGCACGTCGAGGGCCTGGCGGTGCGCCCCGGGCACAAGATGATCGGCCACACCGCCTTCCTCGTGACCGCGCGACGCATGGCACCGGGGGAGACGCCACCGCGCAAGACCCGACGCCCCGCCCCCGGGGCCTACGGTCCCGACTACACCGGACCCCGTCCCGCCGACATCCCGCCGCTCCCGGTCGAGGCCGGCGACGGCACCGAAAACGGGACGAACACGGAGGGGTAAACCCCGCAAGACCTTGGTTTGGTGGGTAATGTCCCCAGAACCGACCGAGGAGGTGCCCGATGTCCGAACCGACACGAGAGCAGCTGGCCACACAGGTGCGCTTCCTCGAGGCCGAGGTTGCCGACCTGCGCCGCCGACTCGACGAGACCCCCGGCCACGCGCGTGGCCTCGAGACGCGTCTGGCAGACACGCAGCGCTCCCTCGCCGCCGTGTCCAGCCAGAACGAGCGCCTGGCGCAGACACTGCGTGACGCCCGCGACCAGATCACCTCGCTGAAGGAGGAGGTCGACCGCCTCGCGCAGCCTCCTGCCGGCTTCGGGACCCTGATCTCGCGCAACGACGACGACACCGTCGACGTGTTCACCGGTGGTCGCAAGCTGCGCGTCCGGGTGAGCCCCGCTGTCGACCTCGACGCCCTGGTCAAGGGTCAGGAGGTCATGCTCAACGAGGCACTCAACGTCGTGGAGGCGCTGTCGTTCGAGCAGGTCGGCGAAGTCGTGATGCTCAAGGAGCTGCTCGCCGACGGCGAGCGCGCCCTGGTGATCGCGAACGCCGACGAGGAGCGCGTCGTGCGCCTGGCCGAGCCGCTGCGCGCCGAGGACGTGACGTTGCGGGCGGGGGACTCCCTCCTGCTCGACACGCGCGCGGGCTACGCATACGAGCGGGTGCCCAAGTCCGAGGTCGAGGAGCTGGTGCTCGAAGAGGTCCCCGACATCGACTACGACCGGATCGGTGGACTGGTGGCCCAGATCGACGCCATCCGCGACGCCGTCGAGCTGCCATACCTCCACCCCGACCTCTTCAAGGACCACCAGCTCAAGCCGCCCAAGGGAGTGCTGCTCTACGGCCCGCCCGGGTGCGGCAAGACGCTGATCGCCAAGGCGGTCGCCAACTCCCTGGCCAAGAAGGTCGCCGAGAAGACTGGGGCGTCGGGCAAGTCCTACTTCCTCAACATCAAGGGCCCCGAGCTCCTCAACAAGTACGTCGGCGAGACCGAGCGCCACATCCGGCTGGTGTTCCAGCGGGCCCGCGAGAAGGCCTCGATGGGCACTCCGGTCATCGTCTTCTTCGACGAGATGGACTCGCTGTTCCGCACGCGCGGCTCGGGAGTCTCCTCCGACGTCGAGAACACCATCGTCCCCCAGCTGCTGAGCGAGATCGACGGTGTCGAGGCCCTCGAGAACGTCCTGGTCATCGGTGCCTCCAACCGCGAGGACATGATCGACCCCGCGATCCTGCGGCCGGGGCGCCTCGACGTGAAGATCAAGATCGAGCGACCCGACGCCGAGTCGGCCCGCGACATCTTCACCAAGTACCTCACCGCCGACCTGCCGCTGCACGCCCACGACCTCGCAGAGTTCGGTGACGACCGCGACGCGACCGTGGCCGCGATGATCCGGGCGACCGTCGAGCGGATGTACACCGAGTCCGAGGAGAACCGCTTCCTCGAGGTCACCTACGCCAACGGCGACAAGGAGGTCCTCTACTTCAAGGACTTCAACTCCGGCGCCATGATCCAGAACATCGTCGACCGCGCCAAGAAGATGGCGATCAAGGACTTCCTCGACCACGACCAGCGGGGCATCCGGGTCCAGCACCTGCTGCAGGCGTGCGTCGACGAGTTCAAGGAGAACGAGGACCTCCCCAACACCACCAACCCCGACGACTGGGCGCGGATCTCCGGCAAGAAGGGGGAGCGGATCGTCTTCATCCGCACGCTCATCACCGGCAAGCAGGGCACCGAGCCCGGCCGCTCCATCGACACCGTGTCCAACACCGGCCAGTACCTGTGACCGACGACGACCTCGAGCACCGCGACATCGAGGCGGCGCTCGAGACCAGGCGCGAGCTCGGGGCCAGGTACGACGCCGAGCTGGTCGAAGGGTTCGCCGAGCGCATCGAGCGTGCCGTCGACCGACGCGTGGCCGAGCGGGTGGGCCTCGAGCAGTACCGCGCGGCGACCGTCGCCGGGGCGGGGCCACGCCAGCTCGCGTTGGGCATCGTCTCGCTCGTGGCGTTCATCCCGATCAGCATCGCGCTCGGGGTCAACGGCCAGTTCCTTGCGCTGCTGGTGACCCTCGCCGGCATCGTCGCCATCAACGTCGCCCACGCCTGGCAGTCGCGCCGGCCCGGCTGACCCGTGCCATTCGCGACGTGAGCGGCTAGGTTGGACCGATGAGGACCATCATCATCATCGTTGTCATCGTCGTCGTCGTGCTGTTCCTGCTGAACTTCCTGCGCGGTCGCCGCTGACAGAGCACGCCTCGGGCGATAGGTTCCGCGCATGATCTTCTGGGGCACGGTGGGTGGCATCTTCCTGGCACTGTTCGGCGCTGCCAAGTGGTTCGACCGGAAACGACGCGGAGCATCCTTCGGTCGAGCCGGCGCCGATCACCACGCCGCTGTCAGTCGTGCCCATCTGCAGTCGTGGAGCTCTCACAGGGGCGACGGCTCGGGCAAGATCTGATCAGCTGGCGGCGACGCCCCGCGCGAGGTAGGTGAACGGCCGGCTGACCGACGGCCCAGGCAGGTAGCCGCACGTCTTCTCGCGCAGTTCTCCGATCTCGTGACCGCGCTGCGACACGTCGGTCAGTCGCGGGACCACCTGTTCGTCCCACAGCCGTAGGCTCATGGCATGAGCGTACGTCGAGTGATGGGCACCGAGATCGAGTACGGCATCTCGGTACAGGGCCAGCCGGGGGCCAACCCGATGGTCGCGTCCTCCCAGGTCGTCAACGCCTACGCCTCGGCCACCACGACCGCGCGACGCGCACGCTGGGACTTCGAGGAGGAGTCGCCGCTGCGTGACGCGCGCGGCTTCGACATGTCCAGGCAGGTCGCCGACGCCAGTCAGCTCACCGACGAGGACCTCGGGCTGGCCAACGTCATCCTGACCAACGGTGCCCGGCTCTACGTCGACCACGCCCACCCGGAGTACTCCTCGCCGGAGGTCACCACCCCGCTGGACGTCGTGCGCTGGGAGAAGGCGGGCGAGCAGGTCATGCTCGACGCCTCGCGGATGGCCTCGCAGGCCCAGGCGGCGCCGATCCTGCTCTACAAGAACAACACCGACAACAAGGGCGCCTCCTACGGCGCCCACGAGAACTACCTGATGCGTCGGTCGACCCCATTCGCGGAGATCGTGCGCCACCTGACGCCGTTCTTCGTCTCCCGGCAGGTCGTGTGCGGGGCGGGTCGCGTCGGCATCGGGCAGGACGGCCGCGAGCACGGCTTCCAGGTCAGCCAGCGCGCCGACTACTTCGAGGTGGAGGTGGGGTTGGAGACGACGCTCAAGCGACCCATCATCAACACCCGCGACGAGCCGCACGCCGACCCGGAGGTCTACCGGCGGCTGCACGTGATCATCGGGGACGCCAACCTCTCCGAGATCTCGACCTACCTCAAGGTCGGGACGACCGCGCTCGTCCTCGCCATGATCGAGGACGGGTTCCTCGGCAGCGACCTTGCCGTCGACGGGCCCGTCAGCGCGTTGCGCGCGGTGTCGCACGACCCGACCCTCAAGCACCTTCTCACCCTGCGTGACGGGCGCCGGATGACCGCCGTCCAGCTCCAGCTCGAGTACCTCGACCTCGCCCGCAAGCACGTCGAGGACCGGCTCGGGTCCGATGCCGACGACCAGACCGTCGACGTGCTCGAGCGGTGGGAGTCCGTGCTGACCCGCCTGGAGCGGGACCCGATGGAGTGTGCCCGCGAGCTCGACTGGGTGGCCAAGCTCAAACTGCTGACGCAGTACCGCGACCGTGACGGCCTGGACTGGGACGACGCCAAGCTGCACCTCATCGACCTGCAGTACGCCGACCTGCGCCCCGACAAGGGGCTCTACCAGCGGCTGGTCGCCTCGGGCCGCGTGGATCGCCTGCTCGACGACGCCACGGTCGAGGCAGCGATGCACGAGCCCCCGACAGACACGCGTGCCTACTTCCGCGGCCGTTGCCTCGAGAAGTACGCCGACTCCGTCGCCGCGGCCTCGTGGGACTCAGTGATCTTCGACCTGCCCGGCCAGACCTCCCTGCAGCGAGTGCCCACCGTGGATCCGCTGCGCGGCAGCAGGGCCCACGTGGGTGAGCTCATGGATCGCTGCGACACGGCCGAGCAGCTCGTCGCCGCGCTGACCCGCTGACACGCGCGCAGCAGCCGCCGGTCGAGGAGGGACGCAGTCGCGTCACGCGACCGACCTCGCTGGTCGAGGAGGGACGAAGTCCCGTCACGAGACCTACCTCGCTGGTCGAGGAGGGACGAAGTCCCGTCACGAGACCGACCTCGCTGGTCGAGGAGGGACGGAGTCCCGTCACGAGACCATCCTTCATCCACAGATCTTTTCCGCGGCCTGTCGGCGGCGGTCGACGCGAGTCATGCTCACTGCATGCCGCACGTCTACATCGTCAGGTGCTCGGACTCCAGCTACTACGTCGGCAGCACCTGGGACCTCGAGCGACGGATGAGCGAGCACAACCAAGGCGTCGGGGCGGCCTACACCCGGCATCGCCGTCCGGTCGAACTGGTCTGGCATGCCGACTACGACCGGGTGGACGAGGCCTATGCGATGGAGAAGCGGATCCAGGGATGGTCGCGTGCCAAGCGCGAGGCACTGATCTCAGGTGACACAGACTTGTTGAGCTCCCTCGCCAGCCGAAGCTGGCACGACCGACGGGCGCGGCGAGTGACGTGACCCGTGGTCTCGTGACAGGACTTCGTCCTTCCTCGACCAGCGGGGCTACGCGTGGTCTCGTGACAGGACTTCGTCCTTCCTCGACCAGCGGGGCTACGCGTGGTCTCGTGACAGGACTTCGTCCTTCCTCGACCAGCGGGGCTTCGCGTGGTCTCGTGACAGGACTTCGTCCTTCCTCGACCAGCGGGCTTCGCGTGGTCTCGTGACAGGACTTCGTCCTTCCTCGACCATCGGGTGGGGGCTGGGGCTATAGGGTCGTGGCATGGCCCAGGAACAGAAGCAGCCGCGGAAGTCGTCGCAGTCCGAGGAGGTGACCGAGGAGGTCACCGAGAGCGACGTGGCCGAGCGCAAGGAACTCCTCGACGACGACGTCGACGCGATCCTCGACGAGATCGACGACGTGCTCGAGACCAATGCGGAGGACTTCGTGAAGTCCTTCATCCAGAAGGGCGGCCAGTAGTCGCATGGTCGAACCCAGACTCCCTGCTGCCTACCTGATGCCCGGCTCGACGTCGTTCAGCGAGTTCCTCGGCGCCCAGGCGCCCGAGCTCCTGCCGTCGCGGCGTGCGCTGCCCCCCGGACATGCCGGCGACCTGGCCCCGCATGCCACGACCATCGTCGCGGCGACGTTCGACGGGGGAGTGGTGATGGCGGGTGACCGCCGCGCCACGATGGGCAACATCATCGCCCAACGCGACATCGAGAAGGTCTTCCCGGCCGACGAGTTCTCCGTCGTCGGCATCGCCGGCACCGCGGGCCTGGCCGTCGAGATGGTGCGGCTGTTCCAGACCGAGCTCGAGCACTACGAGAAGATCGAGGGCACGACGCTCTCGATGGACGGCAAGTCCAACCGTCTCGCTGCCCTGATCCGTGCCAACCTCGGCCTGGCCATGCAGGGCCTCTCGGTGGTGCCCCTGTTCGCGGGCTTCGACCACAACGCCGGCCTGGGGCGGATCTTCAGCTACGACGTGACCGGCGGCCGCTACGAGGAGACTGCGTTCCACTCCGTGGGCTCCGGCTCGCTGTTCGCACGAGGCTCGCTGAAGAAGCTCTACCGCGACGACCTCTCCTCGCGCGAGTGCGTGACCGCCGTGATCCAGGCGCTCTACGACGCTGCCGACGACGACTCCGCGACCGGTGGCCCCGACCTGACCAGGCGCATCTTCCCGGTGGTGCACGTGATCACCGCCGACGGTGGCACCCGCATGCCCGAGCAGGAGGTCGCGGCCATCGCCGACGACGTCATCGCCGGCCGCATGCAGCGGCCCGACGGCCCTGCCGCCGCCCTCACCTGATCTCGAAGAGAGTTCCCACATGAGCATGCCGTTCTACGTCTCGCCCGAGCAGCTGATGAAGGACCGGGCCGACTTCGCCCGCAAGGGCATCGCCCGCGGCCGGTCCGTGGTGGCGCTGCAGTACGCCGATGGCGTGCTCTTCGTCTCCGAGAACCCCTCGCAGGCGCTGCACAAGGTCTCCGAGATCTACGACCGGATCGCCTTCGCGGCGGTGGGTCGCTACAACGAGTTCGAGAACCTCCGCATCGCCGGGGTCCGGCTGGCCGACATGCGCGGCTACGCCTACGACCGACGAGACGTCACCGGCCGTGGCCTGGCCAATGCCTACGCCCAGACGCTCGGGACGATCTTCTCCTCGGGCGGCGAGAAGCCCTACGAGGTCGAGATCTTCGTCGCCGAGGTCGGTGACTCGGCCGAGGACGACCAGATCTACCGCCTCACCTATGACGGCCAGGTCGCCGACGAGCACGGCTTCGCCGTGATGGGCGGTGCCGCCGACGTGGTCTCGGCCCACCTCAAGGAGCACTACTCGCCCGACGCCTCTCTCGAGGACGCACTCCACGTGGCAGTGGCTGCCCTGGGCCACAGCGAGCAGGACGACCGCGTGATCCCGGTCGCCGATCTGGAGGTCGCTGCTCTCGACCGCACCCGGTCCCAGCCGCGCAAGTTCGTGAGACTGCGCGCGGCGCGGCTCACCGAGATCCTCTCCGACCGTGGCCCTGCCGAGCCCGCGCCGCCCTCGCCGGAGGACACCCGACCTGGCAAGGGCACGACCGCGGCCAGCGGAACGGACGACCCGGCCGACCCGACCGACACGGTGAGCGGCGCCGTACCCCCCCTCGAGGACCCGGTGACCGGCGAGCCGCCCGTGGCGCCGCCGCCCGCGCCGGAGCCCCAGCCGGAGCCTGAGCAGCCGACCCCGCCCGGACCGCCGGACCCCCAGCCCGGCACTCCGCACCCCGGGGAGCCCGGTCAGATCTGACCAGGCGGCAAGGGCTCGACGGGCTCACAGGTCCAGACCACCGCAATTCTGCGGATGCGCGAGCGCCGGGGTGCGAGCAGGGTGGGACGGCCCTGTGAAAGCCATGGGGCTTTCGAAAAGGTGGTCAACGCCATGCGCGATCCCAGCAATTCACGTCTACGCCCCAGCCCGGCCCTGATGGTGGCGCTCCTCGCCCTGGTGGTGGCGATGGGTGGCACGTCCTACGCGGCCGTCTCGCTGTCGAAGAACAGCGTGATGTCCAAGCACATCAAGAACGGCCAGGTGAAGGGCGCCGATCTCAAGAACAACGCGGTCTCTGGCGCCAAGGTGAAGGACGGGTCGCTCTCGGCTGCGGACTTCGGGTCGGCGCTACCGGCTGGCGCGACCGGTCCGGCTGGTCCGGCTGGTCCGAAGGGTGACACGGGCGCCAAGGGGGAGACGGGCGCGACCGGGCCCGCCGGGCCCCAGGGAATCCCGGGCCCGGTCGACACGATCACGATCGTCGACAGCTCAGGACTCATCACCCCCGGAAGCTTCGGATCCGCCTCTGTCGACTGCCCTGCGGGCATGGAGGCCATCGCCGGCGGGGTGGACCTCGCCAACGTCCTGACCATGGCGGTGACGGGGTCCGCCCCGATCATCGAGGGCAACCGCACCCTGCTCACGTCGAACGGTCAGCACCCGGCCGCCACCGGCTGGCGAGCATCCGCGCGCAACGACTCGGCCGGGACCAACTACACCTTCAAGGTCGCCGTGGTCTGCGCCGGCTGATGGTCGGCGAGTCCATGCGCCTCCCGGCAGGGCTGGGCCCACGGGCCTAGTGTGGGCGCATGGACCGCCGAATCTTCGGGATCGAGAACGAGTACGGCGTCACCTGCACGTTCAAGGGGCAACGACGGCTGAGCCCCGACGAGGTCGCCCGCTACCTCTTCCGCAAGGTGGTGAGCTGGGGTCGCTCGAGCAACGTGTTCCTGCGCAACGGCGCGCGCCTCTACCTCGACGTCGGCAGCCACCCTGAGTACGCCACGCCCGAGTGCGACGACCTCGTCGAGCTGGTCACCCACGACAAGGCAGGGGAGAGGATCCTCGAGGGCCTGCTCCTGGACGCCGAGCAACGGCTCCACGACGAGGGCATCGCCGGCGACATCTACCTGTTCAAGAACAACACCGACTCGGCCGGCAACTCCTACGGCTGCCACGAGAACTACCTCGTCGGTCGCGCCGGGGAGTTCAGTCGCCTTGCTGACATCCTCATCCCGTTCCTGGTCACCAGGCAGATCGTGGTGGGCGCAGGCAAGATCGTGAACACCCCCCGGGGTGCCTCCTACAGCGTGAGCCAGCGCGCTGAGCACATCTGGGAGGGCGTCAGCAGCGCGACCACCCGCAGCCGTCCGATCATCAACACCCGGGACGAGCCGCACGCCGACGCCGAGCGCTTCCGCAGGCTCCACGTGATCGTCGGCGACTCGAACATGAGCGAGACCACCACGCTGCTCAAGCTCGCGTCCTGCGACCTGGTGCTGCGGATGATCGAGGAGGGCGTGGTGATGCGCGACCTCACCATGGAGAACCCCATCCGCGCCATCCGCGAGATCAGCAACGACCCCAGCGGTCAGCGCAAGGTCCGCCTGGCCAACGGCAGGGAGGCCAGCGCGCTGGAGATCCAGGGCGAGTACCTCGCCAAGGCGCGCGACTTCGTCGACAGGCGCCAGATCTCCACCCCGACGATCGAGCGCGCGCTCGACCTGTGGGAGCGCGGCCTCAAGGCAGTCGAGTCCGACGACCTGGGCCTGGTGGACCGCGAGATCGACTGGGTGATCAAGCTCAAGCTGATCGAGGCCTACCGCGCCAAGCACGGCCTCCCGCTGGGACACGCCCGCCTGGCGCAGCTCGACCTCGCCTACCACGACATCCACCGCGACCGCGGCCTCTACTACCTTCTGGAGAAGCGTGGAGCGGTCGAGCGGGTCACCACCGACCTCAAGGTCTTCGAGGCCAAGAGCGTCCCGCCGCAGAACACCCGTGCTCGGTTGCGCGGAGAGTTCATCCGCAAGGCACAGGAGCGCCGGCGCGACTTCACCGTCGACTGGGTGCACCTCAAGCTCAACGACCAGGCTCAACGGACGGTCCTCTGCAAGGATCCCTTCAAGGCCTACGACGAGCGGGTCCAGCGACTCATCGACGGGATGTGACCGCGCACGGGCCGACGGCGTGGAGCCGGTGGGTAGGGTGTGCGCGCAAGTCGACCGACCGCCGGAACGGCGGCCTCCGAACTGATTGGTGACCCACGTGCTCCGTCCTCGCGCCCGCTCCGCTGCTACGAGTGGCCTCCTCGTCCTCAGCCTGCTCGGCCTGGCGGCCTGCGGCACTGACGAGGCGCCGGGGTCCCAGCCCAGCGCGGACCTCGACTCGGTCAAGATCGAGGGGCCCCAGGGCAAGAAGCCCAAGGTGACCTTCGACGGTCGGCTGGGCGCGCCCGAGGACCTCGAGGTCGAGGTGCTCGAGGAGGGCGACGGACCGGTCGTCGAGGGCACCAACGCGCTGGTGCACTGGTGGATCGGCAACGGCTACACCGAGCAGGAGGCCCAGAGCACCTACAGCGGCGCCCCGCAGTCCGTCCCCGACTCCGAGGACATCCTCAAGCCGCTCCGCGAGGGGATCTTCGGCCACCCGGTCGGGTCTCGGGTCGCGGTCCTCGCCTCGGCGGAGGACGCGTTCGGTGAGAGGGGCAACGCCCAGATCGGCATCGGCAACCAGGACACGGTCCTCTTCGTCATCGACGTCGTCGGCCAGCTGCTCGGCGGCCCCACCGGCGAGGACCGCGAGCCGGCTGGTTGGGCGCCGGAGCTCGTCGAGAAGGACGGCGACGTCACCGGCCTCGACTTCACCGGGACCAAGGCCCCCAGCGGCGGGCTGCTCTCCACGACCCTGGTCCGTGGCGATGGCCCCGTGGTCGAGAAGGGCCAGACCATCTACGCCAACTACCTGGGACAGGTCTACGAGGGCAAGAAGCCCTTCGACGAGTCCTACTCCAAGGACCCGGCATCGTTCGAGATCGGCGTCGGTGCCGTGGTCGACGGGTGGGACGAGACCCTCGTCGGGCGCAACGTCGGGTCGAGGCTCATCCTCCAGATCCCCCCGAGCAAGGGATACGGCAAGGAGGGCCAGCCGTCGGCCGGCATCAAGGGCACGGACACCCTCTACTTCGTGGTCGACATCCTCGGCGCGGTCTGAGGTCAGGCGCAGCGAGCGCTGACAGGAGGTGATCAGCTGATGGCACAGCCACGGGCCGAGCGCCTGATGAACCTCCACATCATGCTGCTCGGCGCGCGACGCTTCGCGACGAAGGACGCGATCCGTCGCGCCTGCTATCCCGACCACCCCTACACCGAGGCAGGCAACGAGGCCTTCGAGCGCGCCTTCGAGCGTGACAAGGACTCCCTCCGTGCCCTCGGCGCCTACATCGAGGTCGGCAGCTCCGACCCGCTGTTCGACGACGAGGTCGGCTACCGCATCCCCACCGAGCAGACGTCACTGCCCGAGCTGCGGTTCGAGGCCGACGAGGCCGCCGCGCTCGGGATCGCAGCGCAGGTGTGGGAGCAGGCGACCCTGGCCCGCGCCACCACGCGCGCCCTGGCCAAGCTCAAGGCCGACGGCGTCGACATCGACCCGTCGCGTCTCGACGTGCTCGCCCCTGCCATCCGCGCGGACGAGCCGGCCTTCGAGCCGCTGTGGGACGCCATCGAGAAGCGCCGCCTGGTCACCTTCGACTACCAGCGCACGACGGAGGCCGCGCCCACGCGGCGTCGTCTCCAACCCTGGGGCATGGTCCGTTCGTCCGGCCGCTGGTACGTCGTGGGCCACGACCTCGACAGGGGAGAGGAGCGGGTCTTCCGCCTCACCCGCATCCAGGGCGCGGTCAGAGCCTCGGGACGTCCGGGTGCCTACGTCGTCCCGCCCGGCACCGACGTGCGTGCGGTGGCGGCGCGTCTGGCACCGGCCTCACCATCGCTGCGCGCCGAGCTGCTGGTCCGACGTGGGACGGCCGTCGAGCTGCGCCGGCGAGCTGAGACGGTCGGTTCACACGACGACGAGTGGGACCGCCTCGTGGTCGAGGCGTCCGAGCACTCGCTCGCCGACGAGGTGCTCGGGCACGGCGACAACGTCGTCGTACTCTCTCCTGAGTCTCTGCGGGAGCGCGTGCTGTCCCGGCTGCGTGCACTGCTCGGGGAGACCGCATGAATGCGCGTACGACGCCGGCCGACTCCGCGCCGGACCAGGTGGCCCGCCTGTTGGCGCTGGTGCCCTACCTCCTGGCCCGGGGGGAGGTGCGTCTCGACGAGGCCGCAGCCCATTTCGGCACCGACGCAGCCCAGATCGAGCGCGACCTCCGCGTCCTCTTCATGACCGGGCTCTCGCCCGGTCTGCCGGGGGACCTCATCGAGGTCGACATCGAGGCACTCGAGGGCGAGCGCGTCATCAGGGTGGACAACGCCGACTACCTCGCGCGCCCGGTGCGCTTCGCACCGTCGGAGGCCACTGCCCTGGTCGTTGCCCTGCACACGATGCTCGACGTGGCCGCCCCCGAGGCGGCAGAGGTGGTCGAGCGCACGCTGGCCAAGCTCGAGGGGGCCATCGGGAGCGACGAGTCACCCCGCCAGCTCCACGTCCAGTCACAGCCCAGTCGCGGGGCGGAGATCGTCCCGGTCATCGAGAGTGCGATCGCGCGAGGCCACCAGCTCGAGCTGACCTACCACGTCGCCTCCCGGGACGAGGAGAGCACGCGTGTGGTCGATCCGCGCGCCATCGCCAGCGTGGAGGACGCCCTCTACCTCGACGCCTGGTGCCACCGCGCCGGCGATGAGCGCGTCTTCAGGCTCGACCGCGTCGTGGCGGTCACCGAGCTGGACACGCCGGTGGCCGACCCCGGAGCGCGTGCGCGGGACCTCACGCAGGGATGGTTCACCGACGCCGACACGACTCGGGTGACGCTCAGGCTCGAGCCTGCGGCCCGGTGGATGACGGAGTACTACCCCGTCGAGGGGGTCCGCCCAGGACCGGGCGGGACCCTCGACGTCGACCTCCAGGTGAGCAGCGAGGCATGGCTGCAGCACCTGGTGCTGCGGCTCGCCCCCCATGCTCGGGTCGTGGACCCACCGGAGCTTGCCGAGGCGGTGCTCCGCTCGGCACGCGCCACCGTGGACACGTACGAGCGCTGGTCGGGAACGTCGGCGTAGGATGCGGATGTCCACTTCATGATTGACAGGGAGACCCGATGACTTCCGCTCTGCTCGGCATGCCTCAGGGGATGGAATGGCTCGTCATCCTCCTGATCGTGGTGCTCGTCTTCGGCGCCGCCAAGCTGCCTGACCTCGCCCGCAGCTCGGGCCAGGCGCTGCGGATCTTCAAGACCGAGACCAAGGGCCTGCGTGACGAGGACGAGGACTCGAAGGACAAGACCCCCGAGCAGCGCGAGCTCGAGGCCCGCGAGGCGATCTCCTCCGACGACATCGTCCGCGAGCAGCGCGACGACACCACCGCCTGACCTAGGTGAAGCTCCGGAGCATCGTCGGCCTCTTCCGGGGCCGGCCGCACCATCCTGTCGGACCGGACGGTCGCATGGCCCTGTCCGACCACTTCCGGGAGTTCCGCGCGCGCCTGATGCGGTGCGTGCTCGCGCTTGCGCTCGCATTCGTCGTGGCGATCGTCTTCCGGCACGCACTCTACGACGCGGTCTACGACCCCTACATGCAGGCGCAGTCCAAGCTCCCCAAGGGCTCGACGGAGGCCACCACCTCCGGCGCTGGCGCTGGCCTCACCATGTGGCTCACCCTGGGCGGCTTCGCGGCGCTCGTGGCCACCGCGCCCTACTGGCTCTACCAGATCTGGGCCTTCATCGTCCCCGGCCTCTACGCGCGAGAGCGCAAGATGAGCCGGGTCTTCGCGACCATCGCCGGACCGCTCTTCATCCTCGGGGTGGGCCTGGGCTACGTCACCCTGCCGCTGGGCCTTGAGGTGCTGATCGGGTTCAACCCCGACGGCATCACCAACCTCATCGACTTCAACGACTACCTGCAGTTCTTCACCCGCACGCTGTTCGTCTTCGGGCTGGCCTTCAACATCCCGGTCTTCGTGGTGCTGCTCAACGCCGCGGGGATCGTCAAGGGCAAGGCGCTCGCCGCCTACCGCCCGTGGATCGTGATCGGGACGTTCGTGTTCTCCGCAGTCGCGACCCCGTCGGCGGACCCCTTCACGATGACGCTGATGGCCGTCCCGATGCTCGTCCTCTTCCTCCTGTCCGAGGTGATCGCCCGGGTGAACGACCGCCGGCGGGCATCCCGCAGCCCCAACGCCGGGCTCTCGCCCGAGGAGCTCTCCCCGCTCTGACCGGTGGTCGAGGGTCTGCAAGGCTGGGGTCATGCAGCCGCCGATCGTCGACGTCGACCCGTTCGACCTGCCCGAGTGGCTCGGCACCTCCGACGTCGTCTGGAGCTCGGAGGGCGATCAGCACGCCGCGCACCTCCTGGCCGGTCGTCTCAGGGCTGGCGAGGAAGAGCTCGACTGCGACCTGATGAGCGTCGACGAGGCCTACCCCGAGGCCGTCGCCGACGACGCGACCCGCGTGCGGGTGCACCACGCCTGGCGCCACGGCCAGGTCTTCATCGGCGAGCGATCCGAGCGCCTCACCCTCGCGGTGCCAGGCTCGCGGATCGACCCGGTCGTCGCCATGGACGCGCTCGGCCGCCTGTCCCGGGCGGTCGGATCCAGGCCCGAGCGCTATTCCGTGCTCCTCAGGGCCGGCGACTAGGCCCTCGCGCCGCGCAGGCGCCGGATAGGGTCGGTGACCATGCAGGTCCCTTCCGGGCGAGGGCGTGAGATCGCCCTGCTCACCAACCCCACGGCCGGCCGGGGGCGTGGCGTGCGCCACCGCGACGCGGCCCTGGGCCGGCTGCGCGACAGTGGCTTCGTCGTGCGCAACCTGCAGGGCCGCGACACCGACGAGGCGCTCGACCTCGCACGTGCCTGCGTGGCCGACGGCGTGGAGTCGCTCGTCGTCTGCGGAGGTGACGGAATGGTCCATCTGGGGCTGCAGGCGGTGGCACACACCGAGGTGAGCCTCGGGATCATCCCCAGCGGCAGCGGGAACGACGTGGCCCGCTACCTCGGTCTTCCCCGCCGCGACCCCCTTGCGGCGGCCGACCGCGTGATCGCGTCACGCACCCGCCGGATCGACCTCGCCGTGAGCGGCGGCCGCTACTACGCCACCGTGCTGGCTGCCGGGTTCGACGCGTTCGTCAACGAGCGCGCGAACGCGATGAGGTGGCCGCGCGGACAGATGCGCTACAACCTTGCCACCCTCGGCGCCTTGCGCACCTTCGCGCCCGTGTCCTACTCCCTCGACCTCGACGGGGTGTCCGCGCGCTATGACGCGGTAGTCGTCGCGGTCGGGAACGGCCCCTCCTACGGCGGTGGACTGCGCATCACCGAGGGCGCCGCGCTCGACGACGGGCTCCTTGACGTCGTCGTCATCCAGGCGATGACCAGGCGAGGTCTGGTGCGTTCCTACCCTCGTCTCTTCGCCGGCACCGTCGACGAGGTCGAGCAGTACGTCCACCACCGGGTCCGTTCGGTGACCGTGGCGGCGCCCGGTGTGGTGACGTACGCCGACGGGGAGCGCTTCGGTCCGCTGCCCCTGACGATCGAGTGTGCGCCTCGGGCGCTGGAGGTCATCACATGAGCGACGCCCATCCCCACACCCGGACGTTCGAGGCCCTCTACGAGTTTCCCCTCGACGACTTCCAGCTGAGGGCGTGCCGAGAGATCGAGGACGGCCGCGGCGTCCTCGTCGCCGCTCCGACCGGCTCCGGGAAGACGGTCGTCGGTGAGTTCGCGATCCACCTCGCGCTCGAGACCGGCCGCAAGGCGTTCTACACCACCCCGATCAAGGCGCTGTCCAACCAGAAGTTCCACGACCTGGTGCGGCGCTACGGCGCGGAGCGGGTCGGCCTGCTCACCGGCGACCACGTCGTCAACGGTGAGGCGCCGATCGTGGTGATGACCACCGAGGTGCTGCGGAACATGCTCTACGCCGGCTCCAGCACGCTGCTCGGGCTGGGCTTCGTGGTGATGGACGAGGTGCACTACCTGGCCGACCGCATGCGAGGTGCCGTGTGGGAGGAGGTGATCATCCACCTGCCCGAGTCGGTGACCTTGGTGTCGTTGTCCGCGACCGTCTCCAACGCAGAGGAGTTCGGTGAGTGGCTGGAGACCGTGCGCGGTGAGACGACCACGATCGTGGAGGAGCGTCGCCCTGTGCCGCTCTTCCAGCACGTGATGCTCGGTCGTCGCCTGCTCGACCTGTTCGCGTCCTCGGACGTCGACGCGAGCGCGGGCTTCGTCAAGGAGGGCGCCCCCGTCAACGCCGAGCTGATGCGCGTGGCCCGGGACGACTGGGCCTCACAGCGGCTCATGCGCGACCGGCGGTCGCCTCGCAAGGGCAAGCCCGGATCGTCGAAGAACCCGCGCAGCGTCGGCAACGGTCGGCGCGTGTGGATCCCGAGCCGTGTCGACGTGGTGGACCGGCTCGAGCGTGAAGGTCTCCTGCCCGCCATCGTGTTCATCTTCAGCCGGGCCGGCTGTGACGCCGCGGTCACGCAGCTCGTCAGCGCCAACACCCGGCTGACCACCCCCGAGGAACGCGACGAGATCTACGCCCGCGTCCAGGAGGCATCACGCAGCCTGCCCGAGGAAGACCTCCAGGTGCTCGGCTACCACGAGTTCCTCGACGGGATGACCCGCGGCATCGCCGCCCACCACGCGGGGCTCCTGCCTGCGTTCAAGCTGGTCGTGGAGGAGCTGTTCCAGCGCGGGCTGGTCAAGGTCGTCTTCGCCACCGAGACGCTGGCCCTCGGCATCAACATGCCGGCGCGCACGGTGGTCATCGAGAAGCTCTCGAAGTGGAACGGCGAGACCCACGCCGACCTCACGCCGGGGGAGTACACCCAGCTGACCGGGCGCGCCGGTCGCCGCGGCCTGGACGTGGAGGGACACGCCGTCGTGCTCTGGCAGCCCGGGATGAACCCCCGCGAGGTCGCGGGGCTCGCCTCCACCCGCACCTACCCGTTGCGCTCGTCGTTCCGGCCCTCCTACAACATGGCCGTCAACCTCGTGCACCAGTTCGGCCGCGAGCGCTCGCGCGAGCTCCTCGAGCAGTCCTTCGCCCAGTTCCAGGCCGACAAGGCCGTCGTGGGCCTCGCGCGACAGCTGCACAAGGCCGAGGAGGCCCTGACCGGCTACCGCGAGGCCGCCACGTGCCACCTCGGCGACTTCATGGAGTACGCCGACCTCCGCCGGCGCATCTCCGAGGTTGAGAAGGGTGCCGTCCGCGAGCGACGCGCAGACCGACGGAGCGAGGCGATGGACTCGCTGGCGAAGCTGCGGCCGGGCGACATCATCAACGTGCCGACGGGCAAGTTCCGCGGCTTCGCCGTCGTCATCGACCCCGGGCTCTCGGGTGAGGAGCCACGCCCGCAGGTCGTCACCCTCGACCGCCAGGCGCGGCGGCTGGCGCCGATGGACTTCCCGGAGCCCGTGGAGTCCTTGGCCCGCATGCGGCTCCCGAAGACCTTCAACCCGCGCAATCCCGCCCAGCGCCGCGACCTGGCTGCCGCACTGCGGAACAAGACCCATGCGCTGGACCCGGCGACCACGCGTCGTACCCCCGCACGCGACTCGTTCGGCGACTCCTCGGTCGACCGACAGGTGGCCGACCTCCGGGCCCAGCTCAAGTCCCATCCCTGCCACCAGTGCCCGGAGCGCGAGGACCACGCACGCTGGGCCGAACGCTGGTTCAAGCTCACGCGCGACGCCGAGACGCTCAAGCGCCGCGTCGAGAACCGCACCAACACCGTCGCCCGCACCTTCGACCGGGTGTGCGACGTGCTCAGCTCGCTGGGCTACCTCGAGGGCGAGCACGTGACCGATCGGGGGCGCCATCTCCGCCGCATCTACACCGACATGGACCTGGTCGCTGCCGAGGCGATGCGCGAAGGGCTCTTCGACGACCTCACGCCGTCCGAGCTGGCCGCCGTCCTCTCGGCCCTCGTGTTCGAGGCAAGGAGGGCCGACGACGCCTCGTCTCCGAAGCTCCCGGGGCAGCGGGTGCGCGACGTGCTCGGTGAGCTGGTGCGGCTCTGGGGACACCTCGATGCTCTGGAGCGACAGCACAAGCTCGACTTCCTGCGCGAGCCCGACGTGGGCTTCGTGTGGGCCGCCTGGCGATGGGCCGAGGGCGACGAGCTCGACGACGTGCTCATGGTGACCGGCCTCGCCGCCGGCGACTTCGTCCGCTGGATGAAGCAGCTGCTCGACCTCGCCGGTCAGGTGGCCGACGCCGCCGCCGATGCTCCGCTGCGCAAGAACGCGCGTGAGACGGTCAAGCTGCTCAAGCGGGGCGTCGTGGCCTACTCGGTGCTCGCGGAGTAGGTGCCCCGGCCCAGCGGCTGTGGAAGGCTTCCACCATGTCCTCCGGCCACCGCCTGCTGCTGCTCGACACCGCATCGCTCTACTTCCGTGCGTTCTTCGGTGTCCCCGACTCCGTCAAGGCTCCGGACGGCACCCCCGTCAACGCCGTACGGGGATTGATGGACTTCATCAGCCGGCTCGTGGGGGAGTACGACCCGTCCCACCTGGCCTGCTGCTGGGACGAGGACTGGCGGCCCCAGTGGCGTGTCGACCTCATTCCCTCCTACAAGGCCCACCGGGTCGAGGCGGTCGTGCCCGGCCCGGCCCCTGACGTCGAGGAGGTCCCCGACCCGCTCGAGACCCAGATCCCGATCATCATCGACGTGCTGACGGCCTTCGGCATCCCGATCGTCGGGCACCCCGAGATGGAGGCGGACGACGTGATCGGGACGCTGGCGACCGATGCCGGGATGCCGGTCGACATCGTCACCGGTGACCGTGACCTCTTCCAGCTCGTCGACGACGGGCAGGCGGTCCGAGTGCTCTACACCGCCCGTGGCGTCGGGAAGCACGAGCGCGTCGACAACGCGTGGGTGCGCGCCAAGTACGACATCGACGCCCGGCAGTACGCCGACTTCGCCACGCTGCGAGGAGACAGCTCCGACGGGCTCCCGGGAGTGTCAGGAGTGGGGGACAAGACCGCAGCCACGCTCCTCAACCGCTTCGGCGACATGGCCGGCATCCTGGCGGCGGCCCAGGACCCTGATGCCGACCTCGCGCCGGGTCCGCGGTCGAAGATCAAGGCGGCGGCCGACTACCTGGCCGTCGCACCTCGCGTCGTCGCCGTACGCCGCGACCTCGACCTCGGTTCGCCGGACCTCACCCGCCCCCGGACGCCGCAGGACCACGACGCCGTCATCGCGCTCGACCAGCGGTGGGGTCTTGGTTCATCTGCCGTACGCCTCGTGGAGGCACTCGCCGGGAGCGCTACTCTCGCGCGATGAGCGCACCAGAGGTGGAGGCCAAGGACCGCAAGATCCTTTCACTCCTCGCCGTCGACGGCCGCATGTCCTACACCGACCTCGGCAAGGCGACCGAGCTGTCGACCTCGGCGGTGCACCAGCGCGTCAAGCGCCTCGAGCAGCGGGGCCTGATCAAGGGCTACGGCGCCACCGTCGACCACGAGCAGCTCGGGCGTCCGCTGACGGCATTCATCTCCGTGACGCCCATCGACGCCTCCCAGCCCGACGACTATCCCGAGCGGTTGCAGGACATCGCCGAGATCGAGTCCTGCTGGTCGGTGGCTGGTGACGAGTCCTACATCCTCAAGATCCGGGTAGGCACCCCCGGCGACCTCGAGGAGCTCCTCGGTCGCATCCGGTCGGTCGCCAACGTCTCGACCAGGACGACGATCGTGCTGTCCACGCCGTACGAGAACCGCCCGATCGACTGACCCGCCCCGGACGTCACCAGGCCTGGAGCGCCGCCGTACGACGGGAGGCCTCGGCCATCTCGGCGGCCTTGAGCGATGCCTCGTCGAGGCGGCCGTGCTGCTCCCACCACTGCTGGCCCGACTCGGGCAGCGTGTGGATCGGGTCGTAGTACTCGTAGTGGCGCGAGAGCGCCTCGGAGTCGTCGGCCTCGATGGAGGTGCGGTAGTTCTTCGTCCAGTAGGAGATGCCGCGCTCGGTGTCGTAGTCGGCCAGCTGGTGCACCCAGCGCTTGCCGACGAAGGGCACGTCACAGACGATGCGAGGCGTGGCGAACCCGGGGAGGTAGCCCATCATGTGGTGCTGGAGCCGCTGTGCCTCGGCGACCGAGACCCGCCAGTGCTCCGAGAACGGGATCATGTCGCACATGTAGAAGTAGTAGGGCATGATCTGCGCGCCGTCGAGCAGGCGGAAGCAGAGGTCGAGCAGGTCGTCGGGCTCGGCGTTGACGCCGTTCATCAGGACGCCCTGGTTGCGCACGTCGCGGATGCCGGTCGCCAGCATGGTCTGGGCCGCCTTCGCGACCAGCGGGGTGACCGAGTTGGCGTGGTTGACATGGGTGTGGATGGCCACGGAAACCCCACGCGCGCGAGCCGTCTCGGCGACGCGGGTCATGCCGGCCACCACGTCGTCCTGCAGCCAGTGCTGGGGCAGCCCCATCAGGGCCTTGGTCGCGAGGCGGATGTCGCGGATGTTCTCGACCTCCAGGACCTTCATGAGGAAGTCCTCGAGACGGGGCCACGGCATGTTGGCCACGTCGCCGCCCGACACCACGACGTCGCGCACACCGGGGGAGCGGCGCAGGTAGTCGATCATGTCGCCCAGCCTGTCGGCGGGCTTGCCGGCGAACTTGAGCTTGTCGATGACCGGCGTCGAGTTGCCGACCAGGTCCATGCGGGTGCAGTGGCCGCAGTACTGCGGGCAGGTGGGAAGGAGCTCGGCCAGGACCTTGGTGGGGTAGCGGTGGGTGAGGCCCTCGGTCGCCCACATGTCGTGCTCGTGGAGGGAGTCGCGCGTGGCGTGGGGGTGGGATGGCCAGTCGGTGCGTCGGTCGCTGAAGACCGGGATCATGTAGTGCCGGATCGGGTCGGCGTAGAACGCGTCCGTGAGAGACCCGGGGCCGCCGACGGGCACGTGCGGCACCATCGTGTTCATCATCTGCGGCGGGACGAGCATGGACATGGTGGCGCGCTCGGCCTGGTCGCGCTCGAGGTCGGCGTAGAACCGGTCGTCGAGGAGGTCGCCCATCAGCTCACGGAGCTGCTTGACGTTCTTGATGCAGTGGGCACGCTGCCACTGCACCGACTCCCAATCGGCCGCTGTGACGTCGGACCATCCCGGGAACCGGGTCCAGTCGGGCTCGACGAGCTCGGTGAGGCGGTAGGGATAGGGCTGGCCGGCGGAGCCCTGCTGGAGGGCTTGCGCGGCAGAGGTGTCGAGGCTCAAGGGACGTCTCCTGTGGGGGACCGGGGTGCGGGCGCGTCGGTTGTGTGTGTCGCGCCACATCTGAAAGACTACGTGGAGATAATGCGGTGCGTCCAATGCCACGCCGCAAGATCTTTCGTGAAAGATGCAATGGGCAGGAAGGCTCGACCAGTGGACGTGTCAACGACTCTGCAAGCAGGAGACCCGACCGGGTTGCACCGGGTGCTGGCTCCGCACGGGGTGCTGCCCCAGACCGCCGAGCGCCTCGACACCCGGCACGAGCTGTGGCCCGACGAGGTGCGCGTGCGCGTCGAGCGCCTCAACCTCGACGCGGCGTCGTTCCGCCAGCTGGAGCGCAAGCACCACGGCGATGGGGCCGCCGTGCGGTCCGAGGTGCTCGACATCGTCTCCGCCCGCGGCAAGATGCAGAACCCCGAGACCGGTTCGGGCGGCATGCTGGTGGGCGTCGTCGAGGAGGTCGGGCCCGAGTCGCCGCTGGGCCTCGCGGTCGGTGACCGGATCGCGACCCTGGTCAGCCTCACCCTGACGCCGCTCGTCATCACCGACGACCTCGCCGGCTGGGACGGACGCGGCGAGCAGGTGCCGTGCGAGGGCTACGCGGTGCTCTTCGGGCGGTCGATCGCCGCGGTGGTCCCCGACGACCTGGACCCCGCACTCTCGCTCAGCGTGATGGACGTCTGCGGAGCCCCCGCACTGACCGCTCGACACGTGGCGGCGTACGACGCCCCGGTCGTCGCGGTCATCGGGGCGGCCGGCAAGTCCGGCTCCCTGTGCCTGGCCGCCGCGAGGCGGGCCGGTGCCCGCCGCACGATCGGTGTGGTGCCGCACGACGCGGAGGCAGCCCTGCTTCGCGGGGCAGACATCGCCGACGAGGTGGTGATCGCCGACGCCACCGACCCGGTCGCGCTCCGCGACGCGGTCACCACAGCCGGTGGCCCGGCGGACATCACGGTGGTCTGCGTGGACGTGCCGGGGTGCGAGGGCGGTGCCATCCTGGCGACCGCCGACGGCGGCACGGTGATCTTCTTCTCGATGGCGACGTCGTTCTCGGCAGCGGCGTTGGGGGCAGAGGGGCTCGCCGCCGACGTCACGATGCTGGTCGGGAACGGCTACGTGCCGGGCCACGCCCAGGCAGCGCTCGACCTCCTGCGCGCCGAGCCCGGCGTCCGGTCGCTCTTCGAGAGGCGGCTGTGATGGCGACTCGTCCTCCCAGTGCGCTGGGCCTCGACCCGGCCGACGTACGACAGGCACGCACGCTGGCGCGACAGGTCGGCAAGCCGATCGTCGACCTGGCCAAGCGGCACACCACCGTGTCCGTGGAGCGGGCGGCTCTCAGGCTCGCCGGGCTCGGGGGAGCCGACCCCGACGGAACCCCGTGGGTCAACAGGCTGGCCGACGTGGTGCGCGCCGACGTGGGGCTCGAGCACGGCGTCGCACTGCCCGTGTGGGACGCCCTCCTCCGCGGGGAGGCCGACGACCTGCTGGTGCTGGCCCAGAAGGCGGCCGCGGGCTCGGTGACCTTCCGGCTGCCGGAGGGCAGGGACCTCACCCGCGCGCGCAGCGCCTCCCGCAAGGCAGTGGGGGCCGGGATCAGGTCGATCGACCGGCAGCGCGTCGCTCGTGAACGGATGATCCGCAAGGTCGGAGACGCCCCGCGAAAGCCGTGGATCTACCTCATCGTGGCCACCGGCGACATCCACGAGGACATCCCCCAGGCCCAGGCGGCAGCGCGCGAGGGTGCCGACGTCATCGCCGTCATCCGCTCCACAGGTCAGTCGCTGCTCGACTTCGTGCCGGAGGGCGCGACCCGCGAGGGCTTCGCGGGGACCTATGCCACGCAGGAGAACTTCCGCCTGATGCGGGCAGCACTCGACGAGACGTCGCGCGAGCTGGGTCGCTACGTCCGGCTCACCAACTACGCGTCCGGGCTGTGCATGCCCGAGATCGCGACGCTGGCGGGGCTCGAGCGCCTCGACATGATGCTCAACGACTCGATGTACGGCATCTTGTTCCGCGACATCAACCCGATCCGTACCTTCGTCGACCAGCGCTTCAGCCGACAGGTCCATGCACGGGCCGGGATCATCATCAACACCGGCGAGGACAACTACCTGACGACCGCCGACGCGGTCGAGGCGGCCCACACGGTGACGACCAGCCAGCTCCTCAACGAGTACTTCGCCAAGGAAGCCGGCCTCGAGGACTGGCAGCTGGGGCTGGGCCATGCGTTCGAGATCGACCCCGAGGTCCCGGACTCGTTCCGCCTCGAGCTGGCTCACGCGATGCTCGCACGCGAGCTCTTCCCGGACGCCCCCCTGAAGTGGATGCCGCCGACGCGGCACATGACCGGCGACATCTTCCGCGGCTACCTGCTCGACGGTTTCTTCAACCTGGTGGGGGCCCTGACCGGGCAGGGCATCCTCCTGGTCGGGATGATGACCGAGGCGGTGGTGACCCCCTGGATCTCCGACCGTGACCTGGCCCTGCAGAACGTCCGCTACGTCATGAACGCCGCCGGCAACCTGCACGAGGACTTCCGGCCGTCGCCGGACGGCTTCATCGCCGGTCGGGCCAGGCAGGTGCTCGGGGAGGCCATCGACCTCCTCGGCGAGATCAAGGACGAGCCGGGCGACCGGGCGAACCCGCCGCTTCTCAGGGCGATCGCCGACGGCACGTTCGGGCTCATGAAGCGCCCCGCCGACAAGGGCAAGGGCCTGGACGGCGTGGCGAGGAAGGCGGCCGGCTACTACAACCCGGCCACGGAGATCCTGGAGGAGGAGCGATGACCATCATCCGCCCCTACGGCGACACCACCGGAGACGGCATGGTGCAGCTCTCCTTCACCCTCCCGATGGAGCACTCGAAGGTCGCCGACGGCGCCGCGGTCCAGCTGGCCAACAAGATGGGGATGGACCCGGCCCTGGTCGTCCACTCCAAGCCCATGGGGGAGGGGTTCACCTTCTTCGTGGTCTACGGCCGGGTCAACCACCTGGTCGACACCAGCCTTGTCGAGGTCGTCGAGCGCGACTACCCGCTGCTGACACCCAAGGAGGCGAACGCCTCGATCAAGGCCTCGCTGCGCCGGCGACTGGTGGTGGTCGGCGGGTGCATCGGCACCGACGCGCACACCGTGGGGATCGACGCGATCCTCAACATCAAGGGATTCGCGGGGGAGAAGGGGCTGGAGTACTACCGCGAGCTCAAGGTCGTGAACCTCGGCGCACAGGTCTCGGTGCCCCAGCTAGTGGAGGCTGCGCGCGCCGAGAAGGCCGACGCCGTGCTCGTGTCCCAGGTCGTCACCCAGCGCGACGCCCACCTCCTCAACACACGAGAGATGTCGGCTGCCTTCCGGGAGGCCTACCCCGCGGACGCGAGACCGCTGCTCGTCGTCGGTGGTCCCCGTTTCGACGAGAGCATGGCCTCCGAGCTCGGTGTCGACCGCGTCTTCAGCCGGGGTACGACACCCGGCGAGGTCGCGTCCTTCCTCGTCCACCGCATCACCACCCCGCGCCAGGAGGCGTCATGACCGAGATCGTCGGGACCCGTGTCGTCCACCGGCGCTACGTGCCCTACTCGCACGCCCACTACGCCGGCAACCTCGTGGACGGTGCCTACAGCCTGGGGCTCTTCGGAGACGTCGCCACCGAGATGTGCATCCGCACCGATGGCGACGAAGGGTTGTTCGCCTCCTACTCGGACGTGCAGTTCCGGGCCCCCGTGCGCGCCGGGGACGTCCTGGAGATCACCTGCGAGGTCGTCAAGGCAGGCACCCGCAGTCGTGTCATGGAGTTCGCCGTCCACGTGGTCGCGCGTGGCGAGGCCACGCCCGAGTCGCCGGGCGCGGCGGCGGTGCTCGTGGAGCCCGTCCTCGCCACGACAGCGACGGGGACTGTCGTCGTACCTCCACGCAGCTGAGCCGGCCGCGCCGTCTCCGGCGTGTCGAGCTGCGACACGCCGGTCTCGTCAAAGGTTTTTCGCTCTTCTTCGGGCGACCCATAGGCCTCTGACCTGCGAGAACGCGCGTCTTCGCAGGTCAGGGCCGAGTTGACAGGGTGCTGCCGATGGACGGATGGTGCCCTGTCCGCCCGTGCAGCCCGTGGGTGGCGAGACCGTCGGTGGGGAGGTCGGGGATGGAGAGCGTGAAGCCAGCGCCCTTCCGTCTCGTCGTTCCTGTCGGTCGCGCCTCACGGGGGCAGGATGCGGGGGGAGCCGCGACGCCGTAGACAACTTCGCACGGCCGGCCGCCAGCCGGTCCTGCGTTGGTCCGAAGCGCCGCCGCTCCCTCCGCACCGCTGCTGGGGTTCCCGGGCATTCCAGGTCGTCGGCTACCGTCTCCCCGTGCTGCTCCGCTGCTTCACTGCCGTCGGTGGGGGCCTGGCACTCGCAGCAGCGTTCGAGCCCGTGGGCCTGGCCTGGCTGATGCCGCCGGCCGTGGCCGTCCTCGTGCTGGCGGTGCGGGACCTCCCCCTGCGACGCGCCTGGGTCGTCTCGCTGCTCTTCGGGGTGGCTTTCTGCTTCGCGGTGATGGTCTGGATGCGAGCCGTCGGGACCGATGCGTGGATCGCGATGTGCAGCGTCGAGGCAGCCTTCTTCGTCCCTCTCGGGCTTGGGCTCGCCCTCGCGGTGCGACACCGCTGGTGGCCCCTGTGGACAGCGTTGTGGTGGGTGGCGATCGAGACGTGGCGCGGTGACTGGCCCTTCTCAGGCATGCCCTTCGGGCGTCTCGCCTACGCCACCGCCGACACGGTCTGGGCTCCGGCGTTGCCGTGGGTGGGGATGACCGGCGTCAGCCTGCTGGTCGCCCTCAGCGGTACGACGCTGGCGTGGCTCGTCGTCGCCGGACGCCGGCGGCCTGTCGCGGCCGTCGCCGGGCTGGCGGCCCTGGCCGTCGTGATCGCCGGACCCTGGGTGTGGCGCTACTCCACTGACACCGACGGTGAGCTGACGGTCGCGGCCGTCCAGGGGGACGTCCCCGGCAGCGGCACGGACGTGGCGGCCGTCCACCGCGGCGTCACCGCCAACCACGTCGCCGCCACCGAGGAGCTCGCCCGTGCGGTGCGAGCTGGCGAGCGACCGGCCCCGGACCTCGTCGTGTGGCCCGAGAACTCCACGGCTGTCGACCCCTTCAGGGACAGCGAGATCAACGCCGCGGTCCAGCGGGCGGTCGACGCGGTGGGTGTCCCGATCCTCGTGGGTGCCATGGTGGACGCACCGCGGGAGACCCAGGTCCTCAACCAGGGGATCGTGTGGCGGCCCGGGGCCGGGGGAGGCGACCGCTACACCAAGCGTCATCCGGTGCCCTACGGCGAGTACATCCCCTTCCGTGGTTCGTTGTTCCCCTCCGACTACGGCAAGCTGCGCATGATCCCTCGCGACATGGTCCGTGGCACGCGCCTGGAGCCGCTGCGCGCTGCGGGGACCCGCGTGGCGGACGCGATCTGCTTCGACGTCGCCTACGACGACGGCATCGCCGACCAGCTGCAGCGAGGCGGAGAGCTCATCACGGTGCAGACGAGCAACGCGATGTTCATCAACACCGGCCAGATCGACCAGCAGTTCGAGATCAGCCGACTGCGTGCGATCGAGGGTGGCCGGTGGGTCGTGGTGGCGGCGATCAACGGCGTGTCCGGGATCATCGCCCCCGACGGCGAGGTCGTTGCCAGCGCCGCGCCCCGCACCCAGGAGGTGCTCGTCGAGACAGTTGGCCTCAGCTCCCAGGTGACTCCCGCCTCGCGGGCGGGCGTCTGGACCGGGCGACTCATCGTGCTGCTGGTCCTCGCCCACGCCGTGTCGTGCGTGGCCGCCAGCCGACGAGAGCGTCGGCATGGCACGCTGTCTCCGCCCGGTTCGGCGCGTGTCGAGCGGACCGCGGCAGTCCAGTGACCCCGAAGGAACAAGAAGGTGCCTGCGTGAGTATCGACCCGTCCTGGCGCACCGTGATGGTGATCCCGACCTACAACGAGGCCGACAACCTCGAGTGGATCGTGGGTCGGCTTCGCAGTGCACAACCGCAGGTCGACGTGCTCGTCGTCGACGACGGCAGCCCCGACGGCACCGGCGAGATCGCCGACCGCCTCGCCGCGGAGGACCCCGGCGTCAAGGTGCTCCACCGGACCGAGAAGGCGGGGTTGGGCGCGGCCTACCTCGCTGGCTTCCGGCTCGCGCTCGACGCCGGCTACGACGTGATCGGCGAGATGGACGCCGACGGCTCCCACCAACCCGAGCAGCTCGGGCGGCTCCTCGACGCGCTCGGGTCGGCCGACCTCGTGATCGGCTCGCGCTACGTGCCCGGAGGCTCGGTCGTCAACTGGCCCCGGCGCAGGCTGGTGCTCTCGCGAGGCGGCAACCTCTACGTGCGGCTGCTGCTGGGCATCCACGTCAGGGACGCCACGGCCGGTTTCCGGGTGTTCCGTCGCACGGCGCTGGAGACCATCGACCTCGACCAGGTCCGGTCGACGGGATACGTCTTCCAGACCGACCTCGCCTACCGCGCGGTGTCCCACGGCTTGCGGGTCGCGGAGGTCCCGATCGAGTTCATCGAGCGCGTGCGGGGCGACTCGAAGATGAGCCCCGACGTGGCCAAGGAGTCGCTGCGCCTGATCACGGTCTGGGGGCTGCAACAGCGCCGGGCCCAGATGCGCGATGCGTTCGGGCGGCGGTCCTCGGTGTGAAGTCGCGTCGCGCCGGCTTCTGGTGGGTCCTGGTCGTCGTCTTCGTGGCGATGCCCCTCATCGAGATCTGGACGATCATCCAGGTCGGGCAGGTGATCGGGGCCTGGTGGACCGTCGGTCTGCTGGTCCTCGACAGCATCCTGGGGAGCTGGCTGATCAAGCGGGAGGGCGGTCGAGCCTGGCAGGCTCTCCGCCGAGCGCTCGAGAGCGGACGCATGCCTGCGCGCGAGCTGGCGGACGGCGCATTGATCCTCGTGGGCGGCACGCTCATGGTTTCACCCGGCTTCGTCACCGACGCCTTCGGCGTGCTGGTGATCCTGCCCTTCACGCGTCCGATCGCCCGCCGGTTCCTGGCGCGGCTGGTGGAGCGTCGACTCCTCGGACCGCGAAATGACGATCGCCCCGGACCGTCCGGCTCGGGGCCGGTGATCCGGGGCGACGTGGTGGACTGACGTGAGTCAGGACACCTTGCGCTTCTTGGCGTTTGCCCGGTGCAGGTGAGCGGGGCCGATCGCCCCGCCACGCAACAGCTCCAGGCGCTCCTTGAGGATGTCCTCGAGCTCCTTCTCCGAGCGACGCTCCAGCAGCATGTCCCAGTGCGTGCGAGCAGGCTTCTCAGCCTTCTCCTCGGCAACGATCCCGTCGGTGCTGAGGCTCTCGGCACCGCAACGTGGACACTCCCACGCCGCGGGCACCTCTGCCTCGACCGACATCGTGATCTCGAACTCGTGACCGTGCTTGCACCGATATCCGGCCTGCTGACGAGCCGCGAACTCGATGCCGCGCTCGTCCTCGAAACTCTGGCCGCCCAGCCTCGCGCCACGCAGTGTGCGCTCCGCCACAGTGCCCACCTCCAAGTTGAGTTTGCTCTTTGCGACGTACCCGAAATGAAACGTCGTACACGGGGTTTCATGACGCAGCTTTGCCGGGTTACGTGAGTTTTCAACGGTAGAGGGGGTGTCCAAGATTCCCGCATCGGGAGCCGTTCGCGTCACACGCCTCGGTCGCCGTCCGGTGTCGTACCTGCCTCGCCGCTGCCGACCCTGGCGGCGTACGACATCGCCACTGCCGACCCTGGCGGCGCACGACATCGAGATCGGGCGCGAGGATGACAGGTGCCGCCACCCTGACGGCGGCGGTCAAGAACTGCTTCGAACCCGGGCGATCAGATGACGCGCGGGGTCGCGTTCCCGGCGTCGCGGATGCCCCGGGCGGTGTCCACCCGCATGAGCAGCAGTCCGCCGAGGATGAAGAACACGATGAGCGCGAAGATCGCCGGGCGGTAGGAGTCGGTCATCTGGTAGACGACGCCGAAGACCAGCGTCCCGAACCAGGAGGTGCCTCGCTCCATCGAGTGGTAGAAGCTGAAGTACTCCGCCTCCTTGCCACGGGGGATCAGCAGCGAGTAGTAGGAGCGGGCCAGGGCCTGGGTGCCCCCGAGGACGAGGCCGATCGAGGCCCCCAGGAGCAGGAGCGGCACGAGTGACTTCTCAGGGATGAAGAGCCCCGCGGTCACGATCAGCATCCAGATGACCAGGCCCCCGAGGATCGTCCTCTTGGCTCCCCTGGCCGCGGCGATCCGGCCGAAGAGCAACGCGCCCCCTACGGCGACGAACTGCACCAGCAGGTAGACACCCAGCATGGTCCCCTGCTCGAAGCCGAGCTCTTCCACGCCGTAGACCGAAGCCTGGCTGATGACTGTCTGGATCCCGTCGTTGAAGAACAGGTAGGCCAGCAGGAACGTCAGGGTGACGGGATACTGGCGCATCTCCTTGAGGGTGATCCAGAGCTGGCCGAAGCTGCGCTGCAGCACGCCTCCCTCGACGTGCTCGACGTCGGCGGGGGGATGGTTGGTGAGACCTCGCCACGGGATGAACGCGAACGCTGCCCACCAGAGCGCCGCCGAGAGGAGCGAGATCCGCACCGCCATTCCCTGGGACATCCCGAAGCTGTCGTGGAAGCTGACGAGCACGAAGTTCACGGCCAGCAGCAGGCCGCCGCCGGCGTAGCCGTAGGCCCAGCCCCGGGAGGAGACCCGGTCGCGGTCGGCCTCGGTCGAGATGAGGGGGAGGATGGAGTCGTTGACCACCGCCGACGCGCCGAAGCACAGATTGGCGGCGATGAACATCAGAGCCCCGAACTGCCAGTTGTCTCCCGTCAGGAAGAACAGCAGCGCGGCGAAGAACGCGCCGGCCCACGCGAACCCGGCGAGGAGGTCCTTCTTGCGGGCGGTGCGGTCGGCCACTGCTCCCAGGAGGGGCAGGATGAGGGCGGAGAGGATCGTCGAGAAGGTCACGACGTAGGCCGGCAGGGCCCCCGGTGCCAGCGACAGACCCAGGACGGAGACCCGGTCGTCGACGGCGGCCTCCTCGGCGATGGCGATGAGGTAGGGACCGAACAGGACACCCGCCACCGTGGTCGCGAAGGCACTGTTGGCCCAGTCGTACCAGTACCAGGCCTTCTGCTCCCTGGCCTGCGCCAGCGGCTTCAGGTTGGCGATCCCGCCCTGGACCTCGCTCATGCCTCGCCCTCCCGGGGGACGTTCCACTGCCCGCGGTCGCGGAGCACGGCCTTGAGTATGTCGGTGCGGTCGGTGATCAGGCCGTCAACGCCCCGGTCGAGCAGCAGCTGCATCTCGTCGGGGTCGTCGATCGTCCACACGTGGACCTGCAGCCCCGCCACGTGCGCTCGTCGTACGAGCCCCCGGGAGACCACCAGCAGACGTCCCTGCCGGTGGGGGACCTGGAGTGCGACCGGCCGACCTCGGGTCAGCCACCTTGCCAGCCGGCCGGACGGCACCAGCACGTAGGCAGCGACCTCAAAGGGGTGCGCGGACGTGGCGACGCGCCCGCGCGTGAGACGACGGAAGCGCTCCAGTCGCCTGCGGGAGAAGGAGCCGACCAGGATGCGGTCCCAGGCGTCGCGCTCGGCGATGAACTCCGCGAGCCGGTCCACCGCCCCGTCCGACTTCACGTCGATGTTGAACCGTGCGTCGGGGAACGCGTCGAAGAGCTCGGCCAACGACGGCACCCGCTCCCGGCCACCGATCAGCGCTGCCTGCACCTCGGCGTACGACGTCTCCGACAGCGGACCGGTGCGATCGGTCACCCGGTCGAGCACCTCGTCGTGGAACGCCAGGAGCACGTCGTCACTGGTCACGTGGACATCGGTCTCGAGGTAGCGGTAACCGAGGTCCACCGCGTGACGGAACGCCGCCATGGTGTTCTCGAGCCCCTCGATCTCCGGGTGGAAGGCGCCGCCGCGGTGGGCGAAGGCGAGTGGCGGGGCGGCGTCGAGGAACGCTGGTCGGGTCACGGCAGCAGTATGTGCCCTGGGACCTCACATCCGGGGGAGTAACGTCGGGGCATGGAGAGCATGAACTGTCCGCGTTGCGACGCCGAGATGCAGGAACGCATGGTCGGCCCGGCGACCATCATGCAGTGTCCCGAGGGGCACGGCGTCTTCCTCGATCGGGTCGAGCTGGGCGTGCTGATCGAGGCCGAGACCGACTGGCACGCGGGTGCCGGGCACCACACCACGCCGATCCCGCGCATAACCCCTGACATGACGGCGCCGCCTGCTCCGGCTCGTCAGTCCCGTGCCTGGGTGGAGACGCTCTTCAGCTAGAGCGGTCTTCCCTAGATGTCGCGGAAGGTCTCGATGCTCGCACCCAGCTGGTTCAGCCGCTCCGCGAGGTCCTCGTAGCCGCGGTGGATGACGTAGGTCGAGCGCAGCACCGAGGTGCCCTTCGACGCCAGCATCGCCAGCAGGATCACCACGGCCGGACGCAGCGCAGGGGGACAGACGACCTCGGCACCGGAGAAGCGGGTCGGCCCCTCGATCATCACGCGGTGCGGGTCGAGCAGCTTGACCTGGGCTCCGAGCTTGTTGAGCTCGGTGAGGTAGATGGCACGGTTCTCGTAGACCCAGTCGTGCAGCAGCGTCTGCCCCTCCGCCACGGCGGCGATCACGGCGAAGAAGGGGAGGTTGTCGATGTTGAGCCCGGGGAACGGCATCGGATGGATCTTGTCGAGCGGGGCGTGCAGCTCGGACGGGTGGGTCGTGAGGTCCACCAGCCGGGTCTCGCCGTTGAGTGCTCGGTACTCCTCGGAGCGCTCGTAGCGGAAGCCCATCTCCTCGAGGATCGCCAGCTCCAGCTCGAGGAACTCGATCGGCACGCGCGTGATGGTGATGGAGGACTTGGTGACGATGGCGGCCGCCAGCAGCGACATCGCCTCGATCGGGTCCTCCGACGGCGCGTAGTCGACATCGACGTCGATCGAAGCCACCCCGGTGACGGAGAGCGTCGTCGTGCCGATGCCGTCCACGCGGACGCCCAGCTTCTGCAGGTAGAAGCACAGGTCCTGGACCATGTAGTTCGACGATGCGTTGCGGATGACGGTGGTGCCCGTGTGCAGGGCGGCGGCCATCAGGGCGTTCTCGGTCACGGAGTCGCCGCGCTCGGTGAGCACGATCGGACGCCCCGGCTCGACGGCCCTGTTGACGCTGGCGTGGTAGGCGCCGTCGGTGGCCTTCACCTCGAGCCCGAACGGACGCAGCGCGGACATGTGTGGCTCGATGGTGCGCGTGCCCAGGTTGCAGCCACCCGCGTAGGGAAGCTCGAAGCTGTCGCTGCGGTGCAGCAGCGGCCCCAGGAACATGATCACCGAGCGGGTACGGCGCGCGGCCTCCTCGTTGATGTGGGCGAGGTCCAGGTCGGCCGGCGGGATGATCTCGAGGTCGTTCTGGTCGTTGAGCCAGCGGGTCTGGACACCGAGTGACGTCAGGACCTCAAGCAGGCGGTTGACCTCCTCGATGCGGGCGACCTTGCGCAGGGTGGTCCGTCCGCGGTTGAGCAGCGAGGCGCACAGCAGGGCGACACCGGCGTTCTTGGAGGTCTTGACCTCGATGGAGCCCGAGAGCGTGGTGGGGCCGTTGACCCTCAGGTGCGTGGGTCCGGCGCCCAGCGCCACGATCTCGGAGTCGAGCGCAGAGCCGATCCGGGCGAGCATCTCGAGGGAGAGGTTCTGGTGCCCCTTCTCGATCCGGTTGATCGCACTCTGGCTGGTGCCGAGGAGCTCGGCCAGCTGACTCTGGGTCAGGCCGCGGTGCTTGCGCGCGTCGCGGATCAGGTTGCCGATCCGGCCCTTGTAGTCACTCATGCGACGACGGTATCTCAGATATGAGATAGGACAACATCGACCGCTCGGGCGCGCGTGGCGGCCGCGTGGCAGGATCGCGCCATGCGAGCCACGACCATTCACGCCCCTGGTGACATCCGCTTCGAGGAAGTGGCCGATCCCCGCATCGAGGAGCCGACCGATGCCGTCGTGCGCGTCTCGGCGGGCTGCATCTGCGGATCCGACCTGTGGCCCTACCGGGGCTTCAACGACGTCACCGCGGGCGACACCATCGGCCACGAGTGCGTCGGGGTCGTGGAGGAGGTCGGCTCGGAGGTGACGTCCGTGGCCCCCGGCGACTTCGTGATCGTGCCGTTCTGCCACAGCGACAACACGTGCGTGCACTGCCGAGCGGGTGTGCAGTCGGCCTGCGTCAACGGCGGCTTCACCGCCAGCGGGCAGGGCGAGCTTGCCCGGGTCGTCCAGGCTGACGGGACCCTCGTCGGCACCGGGGCGACCCCCGACCCGCCCTTGATCCCGTCGCTGCTCGCGCTCTCCGACGTGATGCCGACAGGTTGGCACGCCGCGATCAGCGCAGGTGTCCGGTCGGGGAGCACCGTGGTCGTGGTCGGCGACGGTGCGGTCGGGCTCTGCGGCGTGCTCGCCGCCGTACAGCTGGGGGCCGAGCGCGTGGTGGCCATGTCGCGCCACGAGTCGCGCCAGGCCATCGCCCGCCAGTTCGGTGCCACCGACGTGATCGCCGAGCGCGGCAAGGAGGGTGCTGCGCTGGTGAAGGAGCTGACCGGGGGAGTGGGGGCCGATGCCGTGCTCGAGTGCGTAGGCACCGACGACTCGATGCGTCTGGCGTTCTCGGTCGCTCGCCCCGGCGCGACCGTCGGCTTCGTCGGCGTGCCGCACGGCGTGGAGCTGCCGGTGGGCCGGATGTTCGCAAAGAACGTCGGGCTCCGCGGCGGCGTGGCTCCGGTGCGGAAGTACCTGCCCGACCTCCTCGAGCGCGTGCTCTCCGGGTCCCTCGACCCGGGCCCGGTCTTCGACCTGACCCTGCCGATGGAGCAGGCCGCCGAGGGCTACCGCGCGATGGACGAGCGCCGTGCCGTGAAGGTGCTGCTGCAACCATGACCACGCTGGCAGGCGACGAGGGGCCGCTGCTGGTGGGTCCGCTGCTCCGGCACGTCGACTCGACCTCGGCCACCATCTGGGTCGAGACGAAGGACGCTGCGGAGGTGGAGATCCGGGCGTTCGGCATCTCCGAGCGCGCGCGCACGTTCGCCGTGCACGGACACCACTACGCCCTCATCGAGGTCGGCAACCTCGCTCCCGGCACGCATCACCGCTACGAGGTGGTCGTCGACGGGGTGGTGGCCTGGCCGCCCGCCGGCTCCGAGCTGCCGCAGTCGCGCATCCCCACGCTGCGTCCGGGCAAGCCCCTGCGGCTGGCCTTCGGCTCCTGCCGCACGTCGGTGGCGCACGACGCCGACGGCCACGCCTCGCACGGGGTCGACGCCTTGCGCTCCTATGCGTTGCGCATGGCCGGGAAGGCGGCTCCACATCCGGACTCGGTGGGGGACGACGACGTCGAAGAGCCCCGGTGGCCCGACCTGGTCGTCTTCCTGGGCGACCAGGTCTACGCCGACGAGACCACCGACGAGATGCGCGAGTTCATCGCCTCTCGCCGCGACATCGAGCAGCCCCCCGGGCCTGAGCTGAAGGACTACGAGGAGTACGCCCACCTCTACCGCCTGGCCTGGACCGACCCCATCAACCGCTGGCTGCTCTCCACCGTCCCGACCGCGATGATCTTCGACGACCACGACGTCCGCGACGACTGGAACACCTCGTGGACGTGGCGCCAGCAGATGGAGCAGACCCCGTGGTGGCACGGCCGGATCGTCGCCGGCCTGGCGTCCTACTGGGTCTACCAGCACCTGGGCAACCTCTCGGCTGCAGAGCGGGCCGAGGACGAGATCTGGCAGCGGGTGGTGGCCCACGAGGGACCGGAGGAGCTCGACCTCAGCGAGGTCCTCGACCGGTTCGCCGACCGTGTCGACCAGCACCCGGAGACCTATCGGTGGAGCTACTGCCGTGACTTCGACACCCAGGCGCGCCTCGTGGTGATCGACTCGCGTGCTGCCCGGGACCTGGGTCCCGACCGGCGTGCACTGCTCGACCAGACCGAGCTCGACTGGGTCAACAGCCAGCTGGAGGGCGGGTTCGAGCACCTGCTGATCGGCACGTCGCTGCCGTTCATGCTGGCACGGGGGCTCCACCACCTGGAGGCCTTCGGCGAGGCCGTGGCAGGAGGCGCGTGGGGGGGACACGCGGCGGCAGCGGGGGAGAAGCTCCGTCAGGCCGTGGACCTCGAGCACTGGGCCGCGTTCCAGGACACCTTCCACGCGGTCGGCAAGATGGTCACCGAGGTGGCCTCCGGCGCTCGCGGTCCCGCACCCTCAAGCGTGACGTTCCTGTCCGGCGACGTCCACCACAGCTACGTCAGCGAGGCCCGGCCGAGCCGGGGCTCGGCGTTGCCGCCACTGAGGTCGAGGTTGGTCCAGGCCGTCTGCTCGCCCATCCGCAACCCGCTGTCGCCCAGGATGCGCTTCGCGACGGCGGTGCTGTCGTACGGCGTCGCGGGACCTGTCGGCCGACTCGCGTCGCTCTCCACCAAGGTGCCCGACTCACCGTTGACGTGGCGCTACCGGCGTGGTCCGTGGTTCGACAACAACGTCGCCACCCTCGAGCTGCGCGGGCGGGGCCTGCGCATGTGGTGGCTCAGTGGCGTGGTGGTCGATGGCGACCACGAGCGTCCCCGGCTCCGCAAGGTGGCCGACTACGAGCTGGAGGCGTGATCGGGTGGTCCATCGGCTCTCGCGCACCGAGGCCCGACGGATGGCGGTGCAGGCGCAGCTGCTGGCTGTCCCGTGCCCGGCCAGTGCCCTGGACGTCGTACGACACCTCGGGTTCCTCCAGGTCGACCTGACGACAGTCGTCGCCCCGCACGCGGACCTGGTGCTGTGGTCGCGCATGGGCGCGGCCTACGAGGAGGGAGGCGTGGACGCGCTCATCGGCGACGGTGCCGTCCTGGAGCACCAGTCGATGCTGCGACCGGCAGAGGACATCGCGCTCCTGCAGGCGGACATGGACGCCTGGCCGGGTGTGCCTCCCCTCCGCCAGTGGCAGGTGGAGATCGCCGAGTGGGTCGCTGCGAACGACGGCTGCCGGCAGGAGATCCTCGCAACCCTGCGCGCAGAGGCGCCGCTCCCTGCCCGGGCCCTTCCCGACACCTGTGAGGTGCCCTGGCGCTCGTCGGGGTGGACGCACCACAAGAGCGTCATGAAGCTCCTGGAGTGCATGGAGGCCCGGGGCGAGGTCGCAGTCGCCGGACGGAAGGGCAAGGAGCGCACCTGGGATCTCTCCTCCCGCATCCATCCCGGTGATGCTGCGGTAGCGGGGCCGGAAGCGCACCGCACCATGGCCGAGCGCCGCCTGAGGGCGCTGGGGATCGCCCGGCCCCGCGCCCTGGAGAACTGGCACGAGCCCTACGACGTTCGCGACGTCGGGGAGGAAGCGGTCGTGGAGGGCGTCAGGGGGAGGTGGCGGGTGGACCCGACCCTGCTGGAGCGTGACTTCGACGGGCGCACGACCCTGCTCTCCCCGCTGGACCGGCTGGTCTTCGACCGCAAGCGGATGCAGGAGCTCTTCGAGTTCGACTACCAGCTGGAGATGTACAAGCCGGCGGCCAAGAGGCGATGGGGCTACTGGGCGATGCCGATCCTGAGCGGCGACAGGCTGGTGGGCAAGGTCGACGCCACGGCAGTGCGCGAGTCGGGTGTCCTGCTCGTCGACGCGGTGCACGAGGACGGCGAGTGGAGCACGGAGACCAGGGAAGAGGTTGCTGTCGCGATCTCCCGCCTCGGCGGGTGGCTGGGCCTCGAGGTCGTCAGCTGACGAGGCTGCGAGCGCAGGTGCAGGTGTCCGAGCACGGCAGGTAGCTGTGCGCCGAGTGCGAACACTCGGGGCAAGGCATGTCGTGCGAGAGGTGCGTGCCCTTGGCTTCGACGGTGTCCCACATGGTGCTTCTCCAGGTGCTTGAATGTCAGATCACCAAGGTGACACGCAACACGCGGCGCTGTGACGCGATCACTTGTGAAGTAACCCGTCGGGGGTAAAAGATGGCCCGCTCGGACTAGGCCTGCGGGCCCCCTCGGGCGAGGAGCCGCTTCTGGGTGCGACGTCCCTGGGCGATCACCAGGGGAATGGCCGCGAGCCCGAAGGAGGGCACGACGTCGCCGAGTCGTGCGAGGGCTCCCCGCCACCCCGGAACGGCCGTCACGAGCCGCGGCTTGTCCAGGACCTTGGCCACCGCCTCGACGACCTCTCGTGGTTGGAGGAGCTTGCCGGAGAAGGACAGGGCCGACGCCGGGTCGTCGAGCTTGTCGTGGAGCATCGGGGTCCAGATCCCGTCGGGACAGATGCAGGAGATGTCGATGCCCTTCTCCCCGGCCGCTCGCAGGTCAGCCGCGGTGCTGAGGCTGAACCCGATGGCGGCGTGCTTGGAGGCGGCGTAGACCGCTTCGCCGGCGACCGCGCTGAGCCCGGCCAGCGACACCACGTTGACGACGTGCCCACCCCGCTGCCGGCGCATCGCCTCGAGAGCCGCGACCGTGCCGTGGATGGTGCCGAGGGCGTTCACCTCGAGCATCAGCCGCCACGTGCTCTCGTCCTGCTCCCAGGCCGGCCCGGTGACCAGCACCCCGGCGTTGTTGACCCAGACGTCGAGGCGCCCGGCCAGTTCGACGATCTCGTCCCGGGCGTCCTCGACCTGGTAGAGGTCGCGCACGTCCACGACCCGCGGCACGGCGCGCTCGCCGAGCTCCTCGGCGGCTGCTCGCGCGCCGGCCTCGTCGACGTCGGTGACGAGGACCATGTGTCCGCGCTGCACCAGGAGCCGGGCGATCTCCTTGCCGAGGCCGCGTCCCGCTCCGGTGACGACGGCACCTCCCGGGGCCGTCATCGCAGGCCTGCCCGGATGACGCCGTACTCGATGCCCCCGTGGAGGTAGGTCGGCACGACGGGCCAGAAGCGCTTCCACGGCGCGAGCTCGGTGGAGGGGAGGATCTGGAGCCAGCGCGGGTCGTCCTTGCAGGGGTCTGCCAGGACCTTCTCCTTGATCATGGAGTCGTACTGGTCGAGGGAGTCCTCGAGGGTGTTGGCGTTGGGGCAGATCTCTCGCCCGAGCTGCTCGTGGTACTTGCGCACGCCGGGGATCTTCGACAGCTCCGGCTGCCAGTTGTCCAGCGAGATGCCGTTCTCCGAGGACACCCAGACGCCGTCCGGGGTGTTCATCACCAGCGAGTGGTTGCCGTCGGTGTGTCCGGGGGTCCACAGCAGCGCGATGCCCGGACCCAGCTCGATGTCGCCGTCGAAGGTGACGAGCTTGTCGGGGTCGACGCCGCCCAGGCCCCCGTCGACGTACCACGCCCACTGCATCGGGTGCAGCGACTGCAGCGTGGCCAGCTCGCGCGAGTGCACCAGCATCTTCGCGTCCCCGAAGAGCGGTTGACGTGCCGTGCTCTCGCCGGGCACCACCTCGGTCGACCCCAGGATCATCCGCGGGTCCTGCACGTGGAGGTGGTCGAAGGTGCAGAAGTCGATGTCGTCCGGCGCCAGTCCGAGCTTCTCGAGCACGTCGCCCGGCTCGTTGTAGTAGCGCAGGATCGCCTTCTCGAGGATCTTGCTGCCGGGGATCTTCTCCATGAGCGACTGGAGGTTGCGGTAGAACGGCGCCTCCGCCGAGCCGTCCGGAACGGTCGGCTCGAAGACCAGCGTGCGGGGCACGCCGTTCCAGTCGTCGTACTGCACCACGATCATCCGGTTGATCATCGAGATCAGCGGAAGGGTGGGAACGCTCACGGCGTCGTGGAAGGCGTAGTTCACCGGGTAGGGGGCCGCCGCGATGTCGACGGACTTGACCGCGCGGACCTGCCCTTGTGACTTGAAGCGGATCTTGTAGGCGGCCGCTGCCTCACGGACCGCCTGCAGGCGCTCGCCTCGTGGCCAGACGTCGTGGACGCCATCGAACTCAGGGATGGACCGCGCGCCGATGTCGGACAGCACGGAAGTGGGGGTCTGGATCGCCATCCGACCAGCGTGGAGCGTCACGAACCACGAAACTTGTTCCGAGACGACAGATTCGGCCCTGCTCACCTCTGGGACGACTGGGCGCGCAGCTCGCGTGGGTTCATCCCGAACCAGCGCCGCACTGCATGGCTGAGCGTGGACTGCTCGCCGAAACCGACCAGGGCAGCGACCTGGGTGAGCGGGAGCGCGGTCGTCGTCAGGTAGCGACGGGCGGCGTCCCGGCGCACGTCGTCGAGGACCTGCTCGAACGTGGTGCTCTCGGCCGCCAGTCGGCGCTGCAGGGTGCGCGGGTGGATCGAGTGGAGGCGGGCGACGTGCTCCAGCGACGGCGAGACCACCCCCAGTCCCTGGACGAGGGCGCGCCGCACCTGCACCGCCATGCGCGTGGTGGGCTCCGGGTAGTGGCGGGCGAGGTGGTCCAGCGCCAGCGCCCGGATGACCTCGTCGGCGCCGTCGAACTGGGCGTCGAGGACCGCTCGCTCGACCCGCAGGGCGCCCACGGGCGCACCGAACCTCACGTCCGCCCCGAAGAACTGCGTGTAGCGGTCGACGGGGGAGAGGGGCTCGTGCGGGATCTCCACCGACCTCAGGCCGGTCAGGCCGCCCAGCATCCTCTCGGCGGCATGGTGGAAGAGGCCCAGCCCGAGCTCAGTCGCCTGGGGGGAGTACGGCGACTCGTGGAGGTCCTTGCGATAGGTGAGCGCGACGACCCCCCGGGCACCTCGGGGGTCGACGTCCACCCCGACGCTCAGCGCCGGGCTGTGCACGAACAGGTAGCGGGAGGCGCACTCGACCGCCTCGGCCACGGTCGAGGAGGCCTCGATGGCGAGCGCGAGCGGGCCGAGGATGGTGAGGTCCTGCGAGGCAGCCAGCCGCAGGCCGAGGTCCGGACACCTGAGCTCGGCTGCGACGGCGTCGAGCATGCGGTCGTGCTCGGTGATGGGGATCAGCCCGTCGTCGGACTCGAGGACCCCCGGCGGTATGCCGAAGCGCCTCAGGAACTCCTCGGGGTCACCGCCCAGATCGACGACCAGCGGTGCGAAGCCACGCAGGCTCGCAGCTCGGATCATCGGGGCCATGGCTGACAGCGTAGGCAGGGCTCGTGTTGGATCGTGGGCATGGGAGAGCACCGCGCAGACAGCCATGACCTCATCCGCGTGCAGGGCGCGCGCGAGAACAACCTCAAGGACGTCAGCATCGACCTGCCGAAACGCCGGCTGACGGTCTTCACCGGCGTCTCAGGCTCGGGGAAGAGCTCGCTGGTGTTCGCCACGATCGCAGCCGAGTCCCAACGGATGATCAACGAGACCTACAGCGCTTTCGTCCAGGGCTTCATGCCGACGCTCGCCCGGCCCGACGTCGACCACATGGAGGGCCTGACCACGGCCATCATCGTCGACCAGGAGCGGATGGGCGCCAACCCTCGCTCGACCGTCGGCACCGCCACCGACGCCAACGCCATGCTGCGGATCCTCTTCAGCCGGCTGGGGGATCCCTACCTCGGCCCACCGACTGCCTACTCCTTCAACGTCCCGACCCGCAAGGCCAGCGGCATGATGACCACCGAGAAGGGTGGTCGGGTCGAGAAGCGCGTCGCGCGCCAGGAGGTCTACCTCGGCGGCATGTGCCCGCGTTGCGAGGGAATGGGCAAGGTCAACGACATCGACCTGACCGCGCTGTACGACGACTCCAAGTCGCTCGCCGACGGTGCCCTCACGGTGCCCGGCTACTCGATGGACGGGTGGTACGGCCGCCTGTTCGAGGGAGTCGGGCTGCCCATGGACAAGCCGATCTCGAAGTTCACCAAGAAGCAGCTCGACACGATGCTGTGGGCCGAACCGACCAAGATCAAGGTCGAGGGGGTCAACCTCACGTTCGAGGGCATCATCCCCAAGATCCAGAAGTCCATGCTGTCGAAGGACCCCGAGGCCATGCAGCCGCACGTCCGACGCTTCGTCGAGCGCGCCGTCACCTTCCAGACCTGCCCGGACTGCGACGGCACCCGACTCACGCCGGAGGCGCGCGCCTCGAAGATCCGAGGGAAGTCGATCGCCGACCTGTGCGCGATGCAGATCAGCGACCTGGCCGTGTGGGTGCGCGACCTCGACGAGCCGTCCGTGGCGCCGTTGCTCAAGGGTCTCCAGCACCTCCTCGACTCGTTCTCCGACATCGGCCTCGGCTACCTGTCCCTGGACCGGCCGGCGGGGACCCTGTCGGGGGGAGAGGCCCAACGCGCCAAGATGATCCGCCATCTCGGGTCCTCGCTGACCGACGTGACCTACGTCTTCGACGAACCCACCATCGGCCTCCACCCCCATGACATCGCGCGGATGAACACGCTGCTCCTCCAGCTGCGCGACAAGGGCAACACGGTCCTGGTCGTCGAGCACAAGCCGGAGACCATCGCCATAGCCGACCACGTCGTCGACCTCGGCCCAGGGGCCGGCTCCGGTGGTGGCACGATCTGCTTCGAGGGCGACATCGACGGCCTCCGCGGCAGCAGCACGATCACCGGCAAGCACCTTGACGACCGGGCGCGCCTCAAGGAGCACGTGCGCAAGGCCACCGGCACGCTGGAGGTACGCGGTGCATCGACCCACAACCTGCGTGACGTCGACGTCGACGTGCCGCTGGGCCTCCTGACGGTCGTCACGGGGGTGGCGGGGTCGGGGAAGAGCTCGCTGATCCACGGCTCGCTGGCCGGCCGGGACGAGGTCGTCGTCATCGACCAGGGTGCGATCAAGGGGTCCCGTCGCAGTAACCCCGCGACGTACACCGGCCTGCTCGAGCCCATCCGCAAGGCCTTCGCCAAGGCCAACGGCGTCAAGCCGGCGCTGTTCAGCTCCAACTCCGAAGGCGCCTGCTCGACGTGCAACGGCGCCGGCGTGATCTTCACCGAGCTGGGACCGATGGCGACGTTCGAGTCGCCCTGCGAGGAGTGCGAGGGCCGGCGCTTCAGGGCGGAGGTGCTCGAGCACACCTTCGGCGGGAAGGACATCGCCGAGGTGCACGAGATGTCGGTCGTCGAGGCGCGTGAGCTCTTCGGCTCCGGCGATGCCAAGATCCCGGCCGCCGGCAAGATCCTCGACCGCCTGGTCGAGGTGGGCCTGGGCTACGTCACCCTCGGCCAGCCCCTGACGACTCTGTCAGGGGGCGAGCGACAGCGTCTCAAGCTGGCCAACCAGATGGGGGAGAAGGGGGACGTCTACGTCCTCGACGAGCCCACGACGGGTCTCCACCTCGCTGATGTCGAGAACCTCCTCCGGCTCCTCGACCGCCTGGTCGACTCCGGCAGGTCGGTGATCGTGATCGAGCACCACCAGGCGGTGATGGCGCACGCCGACTGGATCATCGACCTCGGTCCCGGTGCCGGGCATGAGGGCGGTCGGGTGGTGTTCGAAGGGACACCGGCGGACCTGGTGGCGGCCCGCAGCACCCTCACGGGCGAGCACCTTGCGGAGTACGTCGCCCGTTGAGCCTGTCAGGTCACCAAGAGTCCCGGCCTCGGCTCAGTAGGTGAAGCGACCGACCTGCTCCCGCATCTGGGCAGCCATGCGCGCCAGCTCCTCGGCCGCCGCACTGGTGCTCGAGGCCGCGCCGTCGCCGTCCGCGACCAGTCGAGCCAGCCCGCTGGTGCTGCCGGCGATCTCCAGGGAGCCGCTCGCAGCCTGTGTGACGTGGCGGCTCATCTCGTTCGTGGTCGCGGTCTGCTCCTCGACCGCGGCAGCGATGGTCGTCTGGCTGTCGCTGATCTGGGCGATGACGGCGCTGATCTCGGCGATCGCCTGCACGGCGGCGCTGGTGTCGGCCTGGATCGCAGCGATGCGGCTGCTGATCTCGCCGGTCGCACGGCTGGTCTCCTGAGCGAGCTCCTTGACCTCTCCGGCGACCACGGCGAAGCCCTTGCCGGCCTCACCGGCCCTGGCCGCCTCGATCGTCGCGTTGAGGGCGAGGAGATTGGTCTGCTCCGCGATGGAGCTGATGACCTTGACCACGTTGCCGATCTCGGAGGAGGAGTCGCCCAGCTTGGCCACGGTCGTGCTCGTCGACTCGGCTGTGAGCACCGCCCCGCCGGCGACGTCTGCGGCTGCCGCCGCGTTTCGGGCGATCTCGCGGATGGAGGCCGACATCTGCTCGGTGCCCGCAGCCAGCGTGGACACGTTGCCCGAGACGCTGTCGGCCGTGCCCGCGAGCTGCTTGGCCTCACGCGTGGACTCGGCGGCGCTGCTGGACAGCTGGGCCGACACCGCCAACAGCTCCTCAGAGGCGGCTGCGAGTGACTGGGCGTTGTCGTCCATGCCGCGCATCGACGTCGACAACGACTCGAGCGCCTCGTCGAGCGCGCGCGACATTTCGCCCACCTCGTCCGTGCGCTCGAGCCCCGAGCGCACGTCGAGGCGCCCCGCGGCGACCTGGCGCAGCTGGTCGGCGATCTGGCGCAGGGGAGCGGTGATGGAGCGTGTCACGTGCACGAGGAGGAGGACGGTGACCAGCGCCGCGAGGGCGAGCCCTCCGGCGACCCGGACTCGCTGTCCGGCGCTGGTGTCGTCGACCTTCGCCTCGAGCTTCTCCACCCGTGCGTCGATGAGCTCCTGGAACTCGGCGTTGGCTTCGTAGGTGTCCGTCCAGGCTGCCCCCGCAGGGCCGTCGTTGATGCTTGCCATCACGTCGGGAAGCGCCTCCAACCCGTCGCTGCGCAGCATCTCGCGCAGCGCGGCGTCCTCGGCGTGGAAGGTGGTGAAGTAGGCCTCGACGTCCTGGACGATGGCGGCCTCCTCCTCAGTCAGGGCCGAGGTGTCGGCCTCGGAGAAGAGCTGCTGGACGCCTTCCCACGCGGTGTCGAAGCCCTGGACGTTGTAGGCGTCCTCGGCCAGGCCCTTCTCGACTCCGTAGGCGGCGGCGTCCGCCACGTAGAGGCCCTGCCAGCCGGTGAGGTCGTTGATGGCCACCAACAGGTCGTCGCCGATCTGCTGCGCCTCGAGCACGGCGCTGACCTGGTCTCGCTGCTGCTCCAGGCGGTCCTCGCTGACGAGGTCGTAGATGAAGGCGGCGGCGATCAACAGCCCGCACAGGGCGAAGACGGCGCTGAGTCGAGCGCCGATCCGCAGGTTGTCGAGGCGCAGCGGCGCGGGCATGGCGAGTCTCCTGGTGTCGTACGGCACCCCGACCGGGCCCGGCGGGGTCGCCGCACCCATCGGGTGCCGACGCGGGGACCTGAGGGGTCCGCCACGTGACCTCCACCGCTCGGCACGCAGACGCGTCGATGGGCGCCGGCCACGAGGACGGCGCCCATCGACGTTGCGGTCAGGGAACTCGGATGATCCGGTCCTGCGGGCCGGGTGCGATCCCGGCGGGGTTGGCGAGCAGGTAGTTCTCGAAGGCGTCGGTGTCCACGTTGCCGGGGACCCGGTCGGTGCCCTCGAGGAGCACCGAGTAGTTGTCGCCGCCGTCAGCCAGGAAGCTGTTGACGGTGACGCGGTAGGTCGCCGCAGCGTCCAGTGGCGCCCCGTTGAGCGTGATGTTGTCCACCTTGGAACCGGCCGGCGCAGAGTCCGAGCGCCGGTAGGAGAAGCCCTCGGAGACCTGGAGGATTCCGTTGCCACCGGTGAACTGCTGCTCCAGCAGGGCGTCGATCTGCTGGCCGGTGAGCGACATGGTGACGAGCGAGTTGCCGAACGGCTGCACCGCGAAGGCCTCGCCATAGGTCACCTCGCCCGGCTGCTCGCCGCCGCTGGGAGCGTAGAGCAGGTCCGCCCGGATGCCCCCGGCGTTCATGAAGGCGATCTGCGATCCGGTGCCGGCCTGCTGGGCGTCGAAGTTCTGCGCGTCAGCGATGCGGTCACCGAGAGAGGACTCTCCGGCAGCGTTCGCCGCGCGGAGGATGTCAGCGGTGATGCGTCCGATCACCCGGTTGGCGAACGGCGCGGACGCCGTCTGGTACTTGCTGATCAAGGTGGTGAGGTCGGCCGCGGGGTCGACCGTCCGGGTGACGATCCTGTTGTTGACGAGGATCTCGGTCGGCTGCTTGGTGGCGCGGCTGAGAGTCATGTCGATGTCGGTGATGAGTCGCCCGTTGCTGGCAGCACCGGTGACGACCTTGCCGTCGATCTCGCAGTTCACCGCCCAGTTGGTGTGGCCGGTGATCATCACGTCGACCTCGTCGTCGAGCGCGGATGCGATCTGCGGCACCCGGCCGGTGGTCGTGCCGCACGAGTTGATGGTCGTCTCGTTGAGCGGGTTGGAGGTCGACCCACCCTCGTGCAGCAGCACGACGATCGTGCGGACGCCCTTCTTCTTGAGGTGGGGGACGAGCGCGTTCACGGTCTCGACCTCGTCGAGGAAGTCGACGCTCGAGATGCCGGCAGGGGAGACGATCGCGGGGGTCACCTTGGTGGTCATGCCGATGAGGCCGACCTTCACACCCTTGAACTTCTCGATCGCGTAGGGCGGGAAGATGGTGTCGCCGGTGGACTTGTACTTCACGTTCGCGGCGAGGAAGTCGAACTCCGCGCCGCCGAAGCCGTCGCCGTCCTGGCAACCGTCGACCGGGTGGCAGCCGCCTTCCTGCATGCGCAGGAGCTCGTCCACGCCCTCGTCGAACTCGTGGTTCCCGACGGCGTTGAAGTCGAGATCCATCAGGTTGGCGGCCTCGATGGTCGGCTCGTCGTGGAAGAGCGCCGAGACCAGCGGCGTCGCGCCGATCAGGTCACCCGCCGACACGAAGAGGGTGTTGGGGTTGGTGGCCCGCAGCTCCCTGACGTGGGTGGCGAGGTAGGCGGCACCCCCGGCATTGGTCGAGCCGATCCGGCCGCTCGATCCCGAAGGGGGCTCGAGGGCCCCGTGGAAGTCGTTGAGGCCCAGGAGCTGGACCTCGGTGGTGGCGGCCTTCGTGGGGCCCTTCTTCTCGGGTGCTGCGAGTGCTGATGGCGCTGCGGCAGCAGTCAGGAGTGCTGCTGCTGCGCCCAGCGCAGCCCAGCGAAAGCGGTCGTTCACGGGCATTCCCCTCGGGTGGGTGGGACTGACCTCCGCACGCTAACCCGAGGGAGCCCATTGCGCGAGGGGTGAACGCGCTGCTTCTGGTTGAACTTCTACCGACGGAAGCAGGCCGAGGAGCGGCGGGTGCCTCAGGGCTCGGGCCAGGGCGTCGTGGACACCATGTCCAACGCGCGCTGCATCACGAAGGGATCGGCCTGGTAGTAGAGCCACGGGCGTCCGAACCACACGAAGCCGTCGACGTTCTCGGCCGCGAGCCTGCGCGCCTCCTCGGAGAGGCCCCACTCGGGGTCGCCGGGACGGGCCGTGGGCGGGATGCCGAGGGTGACGCAGCGCGTCATCGTGGGTGTCGTACAGGTCCGGGCGTTGTCACGCTCCTCGCCCTTGGCCGCGGGGATCATGTCCGTCCACTCGGTCGGCTGCCCCGACTTGGCGGTGTCGATGATGAAGTGCTTGGAGCCGTAGCCCTGCTTGCGCAGGAGGTCCACCATCTGTGAGCCGAGCAGGATGTTCTCCTCCGGGCCGGTGTAGTGCGTGGAGTCCATGGCGAAGCCGCGGGCGTAGGCCACACCCGTCCGCTTGAGGTTGCGGATGCAGCGGGCCGCCGTCGGCTTCGTGTGGGGCTTGCACCAGTCGGCCGCGCCGGCGTCGATGTAGACCGACGTGGCGGGCAGGTTCGACAGGGTCCGCGTGGCGAAGCGGATCAGCTTGGCGCTGACCTTGGGCTTGGGGGTGCACCACAGGAAGGGACCATCGGGCTGCATCACGATGAGCGTCGGCGCTGATCCGATGCCGGAGGCGAGGTTGCGGATCCAGGTCTTGTAGCTCGCCTGCTCCGCCCGCGTGGGGGGACGCTCGCACGCCTCGTTCTCCCACGGCTTCATCCGGAAGACCGCGATCTGCGAGAGAGCCTCGGGGTTGCCGGCCTGGGAGTTGGCGATGTAGCTGATCGTCTTCGACTGGATCTGGCTGTCGGGCACGTGGTTGGCGAACCATTTGGTGCGAGGCCGGAGCCGGATCGTGTTGAGGGCCGCCTGCGTCGCCGGGTCTGCCGCCTCGTAGGGGTAGTAGAGCTGGTCCTGCGGACCGTGGTAGACGCCCCAGAGGCGGTTGGCCAGCGGGTTGCTCGGGTTCTCCTCGTGCGGCGCTTGGGCGGCTTGCCATACCGGCACCGTCGTCGCGCGAGCGCTCTTGACGGGTGCCTCAGCCGGTACGGCGGCCGGCGCAGCAGTGGTGGCCAGGCCGGAGGCAAGCACGGCAAGACATGCGAGGACACGGGGGAGGGACAGCATGGAACGCCTTCACGATAGGTGCGCGCGGGACCCGCCCGGCACGTCTCGCGAAGACTGTTTCACGGAGGCGGCGACCGTGTGAGCACTTTGGCGTGGTTGGCCCGTGGCCACGGGCACTGGCGATCTCTAGAGTCCCACCCATGACATTCTCGGTGGCCCTGGAGGCAGGACGAACGGCTTGCGTCGAGTCGATCGAGTCGTTCGTGCGGGCTGTGGAGTCCTTCAGCGAGTACGACCTCCTCGGTCCGTCCCGGTGCCACGGCTGGAGTCGTCTCGAGGTGGTGGCCCACGTCATCGCCGGGTGGCAGGAGATGCTCGGCGGCCTGGTGTCACGCGTGGAAGTCGAGCCCACAGTGGACGCGGCGTCATACTGGCCGGCGTTCGCCGAGGACTACGGCGACGAGGACCCCGTGCTCGTAGTTATGTCACAACGACGCCGAGCCTCGGCGTTCGCACGACCTGCCTCGGCGGTGGCCCAGCTCAACGACGTCGCGAAGTCCCTGCTGCGCGGGGTCCGCGACTGCGGCGAGATCAACCTCCACTGGGACGGTCACGTCTTCACCCCGGGCGACTTCCTCGCCGTCTGGGCCGTCGAGGACGTGGTCCACCAGCTCGACCTGATGTGCGACGAGCCAGCGGCGGCCAGCGCGTTGAGCCTGGCCCGGCGGACGACGGAGTCCCTCGTGGGTGAACAGCTTCCTGCCGGCTGGTCTGACTCGGACGCCACGCTCATCGGCACCGGCAGGCTGCCCGTGCCACCGGGATCCGGACTGGATGCCTCCAGGTTCCCGGCACTGGGCTGAGGGAGGGGGGGGCATGCAGAACACCCGGCCGGGATCCGGCTGCCCCTTCAGACTTCCTGACACGTTCGCCGATAATTGACATTATGTCATCACGGAGTGCGCGTTCGGCTCGACGTGAGTCGTCCACCGACTCCTGTCCACTACCCCGCCGACATCGACCGAAGCACCGGACGGCTCGACATGTGCGTTAACCAGCGCGAGAGACAACGTCGACCTACCGTTGTCGAACCGCCCACTCACATGCCCCGGAGATCAGAATGCGTCGTCGCACTGTGGCCGTCATCGCCAGCCTCGCTTGTGCCGTAGGGCTCTCGACGCCGACGGTCGCTGCCGAGGCGAGACGACTCATTTCCGGTGCGGACGTGCGAAACGGCAGCCTGACAGGCGCCGACATCGCCGACAGGACGATCCGCGCAAGGGACTTGGCTGCGAATGCCCTCGTGTCTGGTCCCGAAGGCCCCCGTGGGCCCGAGGGGGCTGCGGGCCCCCGCGGCATCGAGGGCCCGGTCGGTGGCCGCGGACCCGAGGGGCCCGCTGGTGCCAGGGGGCAGGAAGGTCCCGCCGGAACGCCTGGACCGCAGGGAGTCCAAGGTTCCCCAGGCCCAGCGGGAGCACCGGGTGCACCAGGCGGTGTCTCAGGCTGGGAGATGGTTGAGAAGCGGCAGCATGTGTCGGTCGGCTATGCGGATATGTATCGCGCACACCTGTGGGTGATGTGCCCAGTGGGCAAAGTCCTGCTTGGGGGCGGAGGTGGGATCAGCCAAGGCCAAGGCTCAGCGGACATGCAGATGAATCAGCCGACCTCCATCCCGGGCCAGCGCGGCTGGTTCGTAGCGTTCATCCTCCAGGATCCTTCCCCGCCGGAGGTATGGACGCCCGAGCTGCAGGTGTACGCCATATGTGCGAATCCTGCCTAGCACCAAGGCCTCGTCGCTCCCCCTACAACTGAAACCCGAGATCACTGGGGGTCTGAGGGTCGGTGACAACCAGGGACGCCATGCGCACGATCGTCAGCTGCCCGGTCACCGCACCTCGAGATAGGCGCCCGACAACCTCGTGAGCTCATGCATGACCGTGTCGCGGTCCAGGCCGGGATCGTCCAAGACCCAGCGCGTGACGACGGCCTGCGCGGTCACCACGAGCACCCAGGAACGATGTGAGGCCTCTGATGCACCCATTCCCGACGCGAGCACGAGATAGGCGGTCAGCAGGTCACGCAGACGGCGCTCGAGTGCCGTACGACGCTCCTTGAAGCGCGCCAGCGGAAGCTCCTCGGCGATCACCCGCATCAGCTCGGCGTCCTGCTCGATCGCCGCGACCAGCGCGACGACGACGGACTCGATCGTGTCAGGGCCGGTTGTCGTGACGTGGTCGCTGAGCGATGCCGTCACCCGTTCCTCGACCTGCGCCCAGTACTGCTCGAGGATGACGTCGATGATCGCGGCCTTGTCGGGAAAGTACTGGTAAAGCGAGCCCGGACTCACGCGCGCCTCCTTGGCGACGGCGTTGGTCGAGAAGGCCGCGTAGCCGTCACGTGACAGGACCACGCGGCCTGCCTGCACGATTCCTTCCACTGTCCGGCGGGACCTCTCCTGCCGTGGAGTCTTTCTCATGACGCGAATTGTATGCGAGTTGGTGCTCGCATCAGACTGTTGCGATGGCCCCGCACCAGCAGTTCCCCACCCGGCACCGCGAGGCCGAGCCCCGGGGTACCCGGCTCGGCCGTCCGCTCAGGCTCGTCTCGGGCCTGCGTGGTCCGGTTGACGAGGCACTTCTCGACAGGCTGGGCAGGGCGCTCCTCGAGCAGGACGAGGCAGGTGCGGCGGTCGCTGCTGCCATGCGTCGGGCCCCGGGAGATCCCGAGCGGGTCACCCATGCGCATCTTCGCGCCGCTCTGTCATCGGGATCAGGCGAGAGCACTCCCCCCGCGCTGAGGAGGTTCCTCGACGAGGTCAGCACGCCCCCCGACTGGGTCGACTGGGATCGCGTCGCTCGTGGCGCACGCGTCTTCGACCGCCTGGGCCGCAGCGCCGGCGACGTCCTCCTGCAGCTCTCCCTGATCGGGGGCTACCGATTCGGGGGCCCCACCGAGCTCTTGGTCGCGACCGGCGGCCTCAAGGGCCCGCACACCTTGCGGCGGATCGCCGAGACGCAGCAGTGGACCCTGAGCCTGATGCGACCCGGCGCCCTCCGACCCGGTGGCGAGGGCTGGCGCACGACGCTGCACGTCCGCGTCATGCACGCCCTGGTGAACTCCGCCTACGCCGGCGACCCAGAACGCTGGGACGTGCAGCGGTGGGGCCTGCCCATAAACCAGGCCGACCAGGCGGGCACCCTCGGCCTGTTCGACGCGACGCTGGTCGTCGGGTGCCGGGCGCTCGGCATCCCGGTCCCCCGCGACGACGCCGAGGACCTGCTCCACCTGTGGAAGTACGTCGGGTGGTTGATGGGGGTCCATCCTGACTTCCTCACCGACGACGAGGACGAGCGCACTTGGCTCAACCTCCACATCCTCTACGCGGCGGCCGGCCAGACACAGGCAGGTCGCGAGCTCGCGCAGGCGATCGTGGCAGCCCAGCCGGAGCGACGGTTCGCGGGCGACGGTGCCGTCGCGCGACGTCTGCGCGGTCGATATGAGCAGGAGCGGCTGCTCAGCATGCTTACGATGTTCCTCGGCCCCGCCAGCATGCGCGAGCTCGGCCTGCCGATCCGGCCGCCCTGGGCGTTCGCAGGGGCTTTCGGCGCGAACACGTGGCGGCACCGCGTCATCGGTCGCTCGGCGCGCGGACGTGCCACGAACGAGAGACGTGGCCTGGCCGTCCAGCAACGCCTGCAGGCGACGTACGTCGTGGAAGATGCGCCCCACGCACCCCGCGTGCGCAGCGGCTCGGACGGGCTCACCTACCGCTAGGCGAGACGCGTCAACGGTCGGGCCAGGACCAGCCGTCGCTGGTGACGAGCTGGTGCAGCATGACCCGGCGCTCCTCGTTCGACTCCAGCGCCGCGTCCAGGGCGTCCTGGCCGAGCAGCGGGATCCCGATCTCACGCAGGCGTTCCACGGGCGGTGGCGGCGGTGGCTCCACGTCGGGCGTCCACGACGTGTGGGCAGCGGTGCGCAGGTAGCGCTCGATGGCGAAGCGCAGCGGTCGGGTCACGCTCCGGTCCGGTCGGCTCTCGGGGCTCACGACCTCCTCCAGAAGCATCAGGGCCTCCTCGAGGTTGGCCATGGCCAGTGGACCGGCGAGATCACCGCTCGCGGAGTGGAAGTAGTTCAGGACGGGATAGGCCAGGTGCTGCTCGGCAGAGACCGCGACGATCGACGTCAGGCTCGTGAGCTGCTGGTGGAAGTGGTCGGTGAAGCACGTCCCGTCCCACCCCAGCTCGAGTATCGAGGTGGGCGACTCCCCCAGCCCGTTGACCTGGATGGCGAGCGCTCGACGCGCGACCACCGCCGTCACCACGGAGACGAGGTAGGCGATCGAGAGCGTGACGAGGAAGAAGCCGGTGAAGCTCGCCAGCGCCGTGATGATGCCCCACGCGTCGGATGTGACGTCGTACTGCCCCGTGCCCAGGGTGATGATGGCGAAGCCGGTGAAGTAGATCTCGCCGGCGAACGAGGCGGGCTCGCCGGTGGAGATGTGCACGATCGCGTCCGAGCCTGCGAACACCAGCACCCAGCCGAGCCACAGCGCCAGGACCCACACCATCAACGCCATGAAGACGAACACGACCCCTGCTGAGGCCAGGGCCCGCGACTCGCGGTCCTTCTTGTGAAAGCGCATCAGGAGCCGCCAGCAGCGACCCAGGATGACGCTCGTCAAGGGCCCCGCTCCCCCGGAGACACCGAGGGTCGTCATGCAGGCGTCCGCGAACACGGCGCCGATGACGATCAGGCCCGCGACGGTCAGCAGCACTTCGGTCATGAGGTCTCTCCGTCGGGGTCAGGCGGGCAGGCCCCCAGCGCGGTGCACCGAAGCCCGGCTGGTCCGTACCCCCTACGATCGGCGTCATGCTGAAGCGCCTCGCGGCCGTGTCCGCCGTCCTGCTGTCCGCGTCCCTGCTCGCTGCCTGCGGTGGTGAGTCCGGCGACACTGCCAAGGACCCTGCGGCGTCCGACTCCGTCGCGACTGTGACCTGCGAGTACCCCGCGGACGGCGAGGCGGCGCGCGAGGTGGAGGCCCCGCCCGAGGAGGCCACCGCCGAGGGAACGGTGACGGCGACCGTCGCGACCAACCGCGGAGACATCGTCCTCACCCTCGACCGGGAGAAGGCGCCCTGCACGGTCAACTCGTTCGTCTCCCTGGCCGAGCAGGGTTTCTACGACGACACCCCGTGCCCGCGCCTGGGCAACCAGCCCGGCTTCGGCATCCTCCAGTGCGGCGACCCCAGCGGCACGAGCGCAGGTGGGCCCGGCTACCAGTTCGACGACGAGCTGTCTGGTGACGAGACCTACCCGGCCGGCACGATCGCGATGGCCAACGCGGGCCCGGACACCAACGGCTCTCAGTTCTTCCTCGTCTTCGCCGACTCGCAGTTCCCGCCCAGCTACACCGTGTTCGGCACCATCGACGAAGGTGGCCTCGCGGTGCTGCAGGAAGTGGCCGACAAGGGCGACGACGGCTCCAACCCCGCCGGCGGTGGCGCACCCAAGCAGAGCGTGCAGATCGAGAGCGTGACGATCGGCTAGCCCGTGGGGTGCTCCACGGGCGCGTAGGTGACGTCTGCTCCCAACTGGACCGTGCGCGAGACGGTGCACAGCCGGTCGCGCGACATCTCGATCGCCCGCGGCAGCGCGGCCCGGGCCCGGTCGCCCGCCTCCCCCTCGGGGAAGGCGACCTCGAAGGTCACCGTGAGGCCGGTCATGTGGTTGCCGGACTCGCTGCGAACCTTGTGGCCCTCGGACCGGACGGAGAACGTGGTGGACTGCGCGCGCTTGTGCGTGATCGCCTCGACGTCCAGCGCGCTGCACCCGGCGATCGCAGCGAGAAGGAGCTCCACCGGCGTGAAGTCGGGGTCGTCCCCGCCGACCCCGAAGAAGGTCTCCCCTCCCCTGGCATTCGTCGCCTTGAACCGGGCCGGTCCGATCTTGGTGAGCTCGATGCTGCGCAGGGTGTCGTCACTCATGGCCCCACCCTGTCAGAGCGCCGGGACTACTGTGCACGTGTGACGGCTGACACCCCGAGACGCCCCGGGCCATCGGTACGACGCCGTGTCGTGGAGCACCGCGGCGACCTGGAGATGCGTCACGAGGACCGCCTCGCCACCGAGGAGCCGCTCGAGATACGCCTGGCCTCCCCCGGCCGTGCGGCAACGCGAGCCTGGGTGACGATGCGCACACCGGGCCACGACTTCGAGCTGGCCGCGGGCTGGGTCCTCCACGAGGGCCTGGCCGAGCCCTCCGGGATCATGCGGGTCGCCTACTGCACAGACTCCCGGCTCGCACCCGAGCAGGAGTTCAACGTCGTCACCGTGACCCTGGCGCATTCACCGCAGCTGCCGCACCGCCATGACACTGCAGCCACCGGGTCCTCGGCCTGCGGCGTCTGCGGCAAGGAGAGCGTCGACGCCGCCACGCAGGTCTCTCCGGGCCCCGGCTGGACCGGCGAGCGGCTGGACGCCGACGCCGTACGACGCCTGCCCGAGCGCCTGCGCACAGGGCAGGCCCTCTTCGAGCGCACCGGCGGGGTGCACGCAGCGGGGCTCGCGACGGCTGCCGGGGAGATCCTCGCCGTGCGCGAGGACGTCGGTCGGCACAACGCCGTGGACAAGGTGGTCGGGTCGCAGGTCCTGGCCGGCGCCGACCCGTCAGCGGCTGCCCTCGTCGTGAGCGGACGTGCGGGCTTCGAGCTGGTCCAGAAGGCCGTGGCCAGCGGAATGGGCGCCCTGGTCTCGGTGGGTGCGCCGACGAGCCTGGCCGCGGACCTGGCGACTGCGTCGGGACTCGACCTGTGGGGGTTCGCGTCCTCGGAGCGTGTGATCCGCTACAGCTGACTCCCGGGCTCGGCGTGGGTGCGGGCCGGTGTCGGTGGTCCCGCCTAGGTTCGTCCTGTGCGCATCCTCCACACCTCAGACTGGCACCTGGGGAGGTCCTTCCACCGGGAGGGGCTCCTGGGTCATCAGGCTGCGTTCATCGATCACCTGCTCGAGGTCGTGGAGTCCGAGCGCGTGGACCTGGTCGTCGTGGCGGGCGACGTCTACGACCGGGCCCTCCCCCACGTGGACGCGGTGCACCTCGCCGACGAGACGTTCGCGAGGCTGGCTGCCTCCCCTGCTCAGGTCGTCGTCACCAGCGGCAACCACGACTCGGCCCAGCGCCTCGGATTCGGTTCTCGCCTGATCGACTCCGCCGGAGTCTTCATCCGGACCGACCACAGGTCGGTCGGCACCCCCGTCCTCCTCGACGACGAGCACGGCACCGTCGCCGTCCACGCGCTCCCCTACCTCGACCCCTCCGCCCTGCGGGACCCCTGGCAGCTCCCGGCACGCAGCCACCAAGCGACCCTGGGCCACGCCATGCAGCAGGTGCGAGCTGACCTTGCTCGCCGTCCCGGTGCGCGCTCGGTGGTGCTGGCCCATGCCTTCGTGGCCGGCGCCGCGCCGACCGAGTCTGAGCGCGACATCAGCGTAGGCGGCGTCGACCGCGTCTCCACCGACCTCTTCGACGGCATCGACTACACCGCACTCGGCCACCTGCACGGCCCGCACGTGCTCGGAGACTCGCTGCGCTACAGCGGATCGCCGCTGGCCTACTCCTTCTCCGAGGCCGGCCAGATCAAGGGATCATGGCTCGTCGACCTCGGTGGCGACGGCGTGGCCCGTGCCGAATGGGTCGAGGCACCCGTCCCGCGCCGGCTCACCCGGCTCGAAGGAGACCTCGAGTCCCTGCTCGGTGACCCCGCGCTCACCGTCCACGAGCACGACTGGGTCCAGGCGACGCTCTCCGACCACCCTCGACCGGCGCGGGCGATGGAGCGCCTGCGACGGCGCTTCCCGCACGCCCTCGTGCTGCAGTTCGCCGACGCTCCCACCACCCCCTCCGCCCCGCGCGCCCGGGTCGCCGGCCGGTCCGACCATGCCGTCGCGCTCGACTTCGTCGCCGACCTGCGCGGCATGCCCGCCACCCACACCGAGTCCGAGCTCCTGCGCACTGCGGTCGACGCGTGCTGCCACGACCCCGACCTGGACCCGGTGGTGGGGGCGGGATGAGGCTCCACCACCTGGAGGTCACGGCGTTCGGACCATTTGCCGCGACGGTGCGCGTCGACTTCGACGCGCTCTCCGACGCGGGCCTGTTCCTCCTGTCCGGGCCCACTGGTGCGGGCAAGTCCAGCGTGCTGGACGCCGTGTGCTTCGCCCTCTACGGCGATGTCCCCGGAGATCGGGCCACCGCGAAGCGGTTGCGTTGCGACCAGGCCGACGAAGGTGTTGCGCCCCGCGTCGTCCTGGAGGCGACCCTGTCGGGGCGGCGCTTCCGTGTGGACCGTTCTCCCGCGTGGCAGCGACCCAAGAAGCGCGGCACCGGGATCACGACCGAGCAGGCCCGCGTCACCCTCTCCGAGCGCGTTCCCGGCAGTGAGGCCCAGTGGCGGCCGCTCTCGACGCGCCTGGACGAGACCGGTCACCTCATCACCCGACTCGTCGGGATGAATCTCCCCCAGTTCTGCCAGGTCGCGCTGCTTCCCCAGGGCCGCTTCCAGGCCTTCCTGCGCGCCGGCTCGGACGAGCGGCACGCGTTGCTCCAGCAGGTCTTCCAGACCGGTCGTTTCGACCAGGTGGAGGGGTGGCTCCGCAACCGCCGCATCGAGCTCCGGCGACTGTGCGAGGTGCACCAGGGCCGCGTCGCCGACCAGGTCAGCCGGATCAGCGAGGTGACCTCGTCCCCCGCCCCCGACGACTGGGAGCAGTTTCCGCAGCTCCTGAGCGCATGGTCGGCCGATCTGGTTGCCGACACCGGTCACCGGCTGGCCAGCGCCACCGAGGCGCTGCGCGTCGCAGAAGACGCCGAGACGACCGCGCGCGCCGAGGAGGAGGCGGGAGCCAGACTGGCCCAAGCCCTCACGCTGCTACGGGAGACCCAGGAGCGGTCCGACGCCCTCGACGCCGCCGCAGAGGAGCGCGCGAGCGTCCGGGCCCGGGTCGAGACTGCCCGTCAGGCGGCGGCGCTCCGTCCCCTCCACGCGGCCATGCTCACCGCCCAGGAGCAGGCCGAGGTGGCCTGGAGCGCCCTCTCCGAGTCCCTGCGCCCGCTCGACGGCTTCGAGGAAGCACAGCTCGAGGACCCTGCAGCGCTGGACGCGATCCGACACCGGACGCTCGCACGGCTCGCCGACGTGGACAGACTGCGACCCCTGGCAGCCAGGGTCGTCGAGCTGGACATCGAGCGCATCCGCGTCCAGGACGAGCTGCAGACCCTGCGGGCGCGGGGAGCAGAGCTCGACGCCCTCGCCCGCGAGCTGCCGGGTCGGCTGCAGGACCTGCGAGAGCAGGCACGATCCGTGACGAGCTCCGCGGCCCGCTCCGGGGTCCTGCAGGAGCAGGTCGCCTCCCTCCGCGAGCGGGAGCGAGCGGCCCAGCAGGTCCTCGAGCTCGAGGCAGAGGCCGTCGCAGCCGAGACTGAGCGCCTCTCCGCGATGACCGCGCTGCAGGAGGCGAAGGAGGCTTGGCTCGGCGTGCGTGAACGCCGGCTGGAAGGCATGGCAGCCGAGATCGCCTCCTCGCTCGTGGTGGGTGGGTGCTGCCCGGTCTGCGGGTCCGCCGAGCACCCCTCCCCCGCCGCCGTCGAGGCGGGCACCCCTGACGTCGAGACCGAACGCACGGCGCGCAGGGTCGTCGACGACCTCGAGGTCGTGCTCGAGGCTCGCTCCCAGCACACGCGAGACCTCGCGACCCGGCTCGCCACCGCGCGCGGTGCCGCCGGCAACGACATCGAGGGTCTGCCCGCGCTGCTTGCCGGGGCCGAGCTGGCCCTGGACGAGGCCGAGGCGCACGCGGCCCAAGTCCCCCACCTGACCGACGAGGTCTCCCGCCACGAGGCGCAACTAGAGCAGCTCACCCACGATCGCGAGAGTGTCTCGGCCGACCTCACGATCACGACGGCTGCGATCGTGCGGCTCGACCAGGAGCGCGACACCTGCGCCAACCAGGTCGACGACGTCCTGAACGGCACCGGTTGTGACGATCTGGGAGACCTCACGGCGAGGCTGCAGGAGACCGAGCGTGTGCTCTCGGCCGCAGTGCAGGCCCACCTTCACCACTCCACCGCGCAGACCCGGCTCCACCAGGCTTGCGCCGACCTCGAGCGGGCAGCGGTCGAGGCCGGCTTCGCCTCTCACCAGGACGCCCTCGAAGCCTGGCTGGCGCCCGAGGAGCTCACGCGGTTGGAGACCTGGGCGGCCGAGCACGACCGCCAACGACACCGCGTGCAGGAGATCCTGGCCGATCCCGCCCTGCAAGCCGCCTCGTCTGCCACTCCACCGGACCTCGTGGCTCTGGAGGAAGCATCCGTCTCGGCACGGCAAGCGGCCGCGGCGGCTCGCAGCGCACACCAGGCCCTGGTCGAGCGAGACCGCCGACTCGCAGCGCTGGTCGCCGAGCTCCAGCAGGTGCTCGATGCCTGGTCTCCCGTGCGTGCCGATCACGAGACAACGGCGGCGCTGTCTGCCTTCGTCGAGGGGAAGTCACCTGACAACCGGCTCCAGATGCGGCTCTCCGCCTATGTCCTCGCGCATCGGCTCTCCCAGGTGGTCGAGGCGGCCAATCTCCGTCTGCACTCCATGAGTGACCAGCGCTACTCGCTCCTCCACACCGGAGAGCGGGGGGCCGGAGAGAAGCGCGGTGGCCTGAGCCTGGTCGTCCGCGACGACTGGTCGGGCGAGAGCCGGGACCCTGCCACCCTGTCCGGAGGCGAGACGTTCGTGGTGTCGCTCGCCCTCGCTCTGGGCCTGGCCGACGTGATCACAGCAGAGGCCGGCGGAGCAGACCTGGACACCCTCTTCGTCGACGAGGGATTCGGATCGCTGGATGCAGACACCCTCGACGACGTGATGGACACCCTCGACTCGCTGCGCGACGGCGGCCGCGTCGTCGGAGTGGTCAGCCACGTCGCGGAGATGCAGGTGCGGATCCCCACCCAACTTCGGGTCACGAAGGCGCGTCACGGCTCCCTGGTCTCCCAATGAGTCGATAGGTTCCTCGGCATGAGTTCCGCCAGGCTCGACGAGACCTTCAACGCCCTGCCTCATCGCCGACTCGGCGATGTCGCCCTCGGCCGTGCCGAGTCGCTGGGCGCCTCGCACGCCGAGTTCCACTTCGAGCGCAACCGCTTCCAGTACCTCGGCGCACGCGACGGGGTCCTCCAAACGGCCAGCGACTCCGAGGACCTCGGCTTCTCCGTCCGCGTCGTGCACGGTGGTGCCTGGGGGTTCGCCTCTGGCGTCGTGCTGACCGACGAGGAGGCCGCTCGAGTCGCCGAGACCGCAGTGGCGGTCGCGAGGGTCGCCGCCGCCATGACCCGTGATCCCGTGGTCCTGGCACCCGAGCCGGTCTACGACGACGTCACGTGGGTGTCCGCCTACGACGTCAACCCACTCGAGGTCGCCACGGCCGAGAAGGCCGCCCTCCTGGTCGAGTGGACCGCCCGGCTGCGCACCGGCGCCGCAGTCGACCACGCGACGTCCTTCCTCCACCAGGTCCAGGAGAACAAGTACTACGCCGACCTCGCGGGCACCCGCACGACCCAGCAGAGGGTCAGGCTGCAACCGGGCTTCGAGGCCAGCGGCTCCGACGAGACGACCGGCCTCTTCGACTCGATGGCCTCGATCGCGCCTCCGGTCGGCCGCGGCTGGGAGTACCTCACCGGAGCACAGTGGGACTGGGACGCCGAGCTCACCGAGGTGCCCGACCTCCTTGCCGAGAAGCTCAAGGCGCCAAGCGTCCGGGCCGGCCGCTACGACCTGGTCATCGATCCCTCCAACCTGTGGCTCACGATCCATGAGTCCATCGGGCACGCCACCGAGCTCGACCGGGCGCTGGGCTACGAGGCCAACTACGCCGGCACCTCGTTCGCGACCTACGACAAGCTCGGCAACCTCCACTACGGCTCACCTGTCATGAACGTCACGGGCGACAGGACCCAGGAGCACGGGCTTGCCACCATCGGCTGGGACGACGAAGGCGTGCAGACCCAGCGCTGGGACATCATCAAGGACGGGCTCCTCGTCGGCTACCAGCTCGACCGACCGATGGCCGCCATGAAGCCCGAGCTCTCCGGACCCGAGCATCCCCAGGGGCGATCTAACGGCTGTGCCTACGCCGACTCCCCGGGGCACATCCCGATCCAGCGGATGGCCAACGTGTCCCTGGAGCCCGCCCCCGACGGCCCCTCGACCGAGGACCTGATCTCCCGCGTCGACCGCGGCATCTACGTCGTCGGTGACAAGTCCTGGTCGATCGACATGCAGAGGTTCAACTTCCAGTTCACCGGCCAGCGGTTCTACAAGATCACCGACGGCAAGCTCGACGGAATGCTGCGCGACGTCGCCTACCAGGCCACGACGACTGAGTTCTGGAGGTCGATGGAGGCGGTGGGCGGTCCCCAGACCTGGGTGCTGGGAGGCGCGTTCAACTGCGGCAAGGCCCAACCGGGCCAGGTCGCCGCGGTGAGCCACGGGTGTCCCACCTCGTTGTTCCGCGACGTCAACATCCTCAACACCCTCGATGAGGCAGGCCACTGATGACAGTCACCCCCCAAGAGCTGGTCGAGCACGCGCTCGCTGCATCGACGTCCGACGACTGCGTCGTGCTCGTGCGCGACGTCACCAGCGCCAACCTGCGCTGGGCCAACAACACCCTCACCACCAACGGTGTCATGACAGAGATGAGCGTCACGGTCATCTCCTTCGTCGGTCGTGCGACCGGTGTCGCCACAGCCTCCGTCTCGGGTGCCGCCACGACCCGTGAGGGCGTCAGCGCCCTCGTCGAGACTGCCGATGCCGCCGCCCGGGCCGGCACCGACGCCGAGGACGCGGCTGAGCTGGTGGCCGACTCGACCTCCGCCGACTGGGCGGACGCCCCCGAGACCACTGACATCCACGTCTACGACTCCTTCGCGCCCGCGCTGGGCGACGCCTTCGAGCGGGCGCAGGCCGAGCGACGCCTGCTCTACGGCTTCGTCAACCACGAGGTGGCGACCACCTACCTCGGGTCCACCCGGGGGCTGCGGCTGCGGCACGTCCAGCCGACCGGCCACTACGGCTGCACGGGCAAGGACCTCTCGCTCACCCGCAGCGCCTGGGCGGGGGGCGCCACCCGCGACTTCCTCGACGTGGACGCGCACGCGGTCACCGACGAGGTCGCCCGCAGGCTCGCCTGGGCCGAGCGCAAGATCGACCTTCCGGCGGGGCGCTACGACACCATCCTCCCGCCTTCCTCCGTGGCCGACCTGATGATCGACGCCTACTGGGGCGCCGGCGCACGGGTGGCCCACGAGGGTGAGTCCGTCTACAGCAAGAGGGGCGGTGGGACACGCATCGGGGAGCAGATCGCGCGATCCGGCGTCAACCTGTTCTCGGACCCGGGACACGCCCCCATCGCGAGCGCTCCCTTCGCCGTTGCCACGGCCTCGGACAACACCGAGTCCGTCTTCGACAACGGCCTGCCACTCGGGCGCACCGACTGGATCAGGGACGGGCGCCTCGAGGCACTCGTCTCCACCCGCCACTCCGCACAGATGACCGGTCAGCAGGTCGCTCCCTATGTCGACAACCTCGTGCTCGAGGTCGACGGCGCCGACGCGACCCTGGAAGAGATGGTGGCGAGCACCGAGCGCGGCCTCCTGCTCACGTGCCTGTGGTACATCCGGGAGGTCGACCCGCAGTCCATGCTGCTGACGGGGCTGACGCGTGACGGCGTCTACCTCGTCGAGGACGGTGAGATCACCGGCGCCGTCAACAACTTCCGCTGGAACGAGAGCCCGATCGACCTCCTCAACCGCTTCACAGCAGCTGGACGGACCGTGCCGAGCTTCTCTCGCGAGTGGGGCGACGACTACTTCTCGCGCACCGCGACGCCAGCGCTCCGAGTGCCTGACTTCAACATGTCCAGCGTGTCCCAGGGCGTCTGACACGACCCATCACTCGGCGAATGCCTCCGGCGGCGGGCACGCGCACACCAGGTTGCGGTCGCCGTACGCCTGGTCGATGCGGGCAACGGGCGGCCAGTACTTGTCCGGGTCGACTCCCTGGGGGAACACGCCGAGCTCGCGGCTGTAGGCGCGGTCCCACTCCCCCACCATCGCGCGGGCGGTGTGCGGAGCATGGCGGAGCGGGGCGTCCTCCGGAGACCACTCCCCCGCCTCCACGCGCGCAATCTCGGCGCGGATCGCGATCATCGCGTCGCAGAAACGGTCGATCTCGGCGAGGTCCTCGGACTCGGTCGGCTCGACCATCAGCGTGCCGGCAACCGGGAACGACATCGTCGGCGCGTGGAAGCCGTAGTCCACCAGGCGCTTGGCCACGTCGTCGACCGTGACACCGCTGGCCTTGGTGATGCCACGCAGGTCGAGGATGCACTCGTGGGCCACGAGTCCACCGTGGCCGCGGTAGAGCACCGGGTAGTGCTCCTCCAAGCGGTGGGCGATGTAGTTGGCGGAGAGCACCGCCACGGAGGTCGCGCGTGTCAGGCCCTCTCCACCCATCATCCGGATGTAGGCCCACGTGATCGGCAGGATGCCGGCCGAGCCGTGGGGCGCCGCACTGATCGGACCGATCCCGTCGCGGCGTTCGACCTCAGGGTGGAGGGCGTGGGTCGGGAGGAAGGGCGCCAGGTGGTCGCGAACCGCGACTGGCCCGACGCCGGGTCCACCCCCACCGTGCGGGATGCAGAACGTCTTGTGGAGGTTGAGGTGCGAGACGTCGCCGCCGAACTCACCTGGACGGGCGTAGCCAAGCAGGGCGTTGAGGTTGGCGCCGTCGACGTAGACCTGACCGCCGTGGTCGTGGACGATCTTGCACAGGTCGGTGATGGAGTCCTCGTAGGCCCCGTGGGTGGAGGGGTAGGTCACCATGATCGCGGCCAGGGTGTCGGAGTGCTGGTCGCACTTGGCGCGCAGGTCCTCGAGGTCGACGGAGCCGTCGTCGGTGGCCTTGACGACGACGACCTTCATCCCAGCCATGACCGCGGAGGCAGCATTCGTGCCGTGGGCCGAGGAGGGAATCAGGCACACGTCACGCACGGGAGCGTCGGGCTGGTGCTGGGCGGCGTGGTAGCCGCGGATCGCCAGCAACCCGGCCAGCTCACCCTGCGAGCCCGCGTTGGGCTGCACCGAGACCCGGTCGTAGCCGGTCACCTCCGCCAACCACGACTCCAGGTCGGCGACCAGGCGCGCGTAGCCAGCCGCGTCCTCGGCCGGCACGAACGGGTGCAGGTCGGCGAAGCCCGGCAGGCTGATCGGCTCCATCTCGGTCGTGGCGTTGAGCTTCATCGTGCACGAACCCAGCGGGATCATTCCGCGGTCCAGGGCGTAGTCCCGTGCCGAGAGACGTCGCAGGTAGCGCAACATCTGCGTCTCGCTGTGGTGGATGTTGAAGACCTCGTGGGTGAGGTACGACGTCTCGCGCACCAGCTCCGGCGGCAGGCCGGACGCACTTGACCCGGCGACCTCGGTCGAGACCCCGAAGGCCATCAGGACGGACGAGACCGTGGCCGGGCTGGTCGTCTCCGACGTCGAGATCCCCACGTGGTCCTCGTCGACCAGGCGCAGGTGGATCCCTCGCGAGCGGGCCCGCGCCACCACGTCAGCGGCCGAGCCGGGCACCCGGACGGTGAGGGTGTCGAAGAACGTGTCGTTGACGACCCGTACTCCCCCGGACCTCAGCGCCGCCGCCAGGTCCGCCGCGCGGTCGTGCGTGCGCTGGGCGATCTCTCGCAGCCCCTCGGGACCGTGGTAGACGGCGTACATCGACGCCACGACGGCGAGCAGCACCTGGGCGGTGCAGATGTTGGACGTCGCCTTGTCCCGGCGGATGTGTTGCTCGCGCGTCTGCAGTGCCAGCCGGTAGGCCGGGCGCCCCTCAGCATCGACGGAGACCCCGACCAGCCGCCCCGGCAGATGGCGCTCGATGCCGGCGGCGACGGACATGTAGCCAGCGTGCGGCCCGCCGTAGAACAGCGGGACACCGAACCGCTGGGAGGATCCGATCACGACGTCGGCACCCATGACGCCGGGCGCCTCGAGCAGGGCGAGTCCCAGGAGGTCGGCTGCCACGACGGCGAGCGCATCACGTGCGTGCGCCGACTCGATCACCGGGCGCGGATCGAGCACACGCCCGCTCGCGCCGGGGTACTGCACGAGGACGCCGCACAGGTCGCCGTCAGGAAGGCCCTCGGACAGGTCCGCCACCACGACCTCGATGCCCATGCCCTCAGCGCGGGTCCGCACCACGTCGATGGTCTGGGGCAGCGCGTCGGAGTCGACCACGAACGGGCCGGTGGCTTTGCGGTTGGCGCGACGCACGAGCGTCATGGCCTCGGCCGCTGCAGTGCCCTCGTCGAGGAGGGAGGCGTTAGCCGTGGGCAGACCGGTGAGGTCGGCGACGACGGTCTGGAAGTTGATCAGCGCCTCGAGGCGGCCTTGCGAGATCTCGGGCTGGTACGGCGTGTAGGCGGTGTACCACGAAGGGTCCTCGAGCACGTTGCGACGGATTACGGCCGGCGTGATGGTGCCGTGGTAGCCGAGCCCGATCATCGCCTCCGCGGGACGGTTCTGGGCAGCCATCGTGGCCAGCTCCCGTGCCGCCGCACTCTCGTCGAGTGCCTCGGGGAGGTCCAGCGCAGCCGCGGTCCTGATGCCCCCAGGGACCGCGGCCGACATCAGGGACTCCAGCGAGTCGTGCCCCAGCCTCTCGAGCATCGTGACGACGTCCTCGGCGCGGGGTCCGATGTGGCGGGCGACGAAGGGCGAGGTGGCGATGGGGGCAGTCACGGAGGCTCCTGAGGAAATCGACCAGTAGGCCTCCCCCTCTGTCGGCGCGCTGCCTTCAGAGGTGCCTGGTCCGCGCGGTCCGGGTGCCTGAGAGGTTCCGGGGAGGAATTGCCCCTTCGGCGCAGCATGACCTGGCGGTCACGCCGACTCTCCCGCGCGGGATCGTCAGCGCCACCAATTTACCACTCTCAGCCGGTCTGGCGGGCAGCGCGACGAGCAGCGAGCTCGTCCCCCGGCAGCGGGCCGGCCGCATCGGCCGCCGTGCGCTCGCTGGGCAGCTCGGCGAGGGTGCCCTCGATCTCGCGCCACACGCCTCCGATGGCGATGCCGAAGACGCCCTGCCCACCCTGGAGGAGATCGATGACCTCGTCATTGCTCGTGCACTCGTAGACCGAGGCCCCGTCGCTCATCAAGGTGACCCGTGTGAGGTCGTCCGTGCCCCGCTCACGGAGGTGAGCCACGGCGGTCCGGATCTGCTGCAGCGAGATGCCGGCATCGAGAAGTCGCTTGACGACCTTGAGGATCAGGATGTCGCGGAAGGAGTAGAGACGCTGGGAGCCCGAGCCTGCGGCGCCGCGCACGCTCGGCTCGATGAGGCCGGTGCGCGCCCAGTAGTCGAGCTGCCGATAGGTGATGCCGGCGGCGTTGCAGGCCGTCGGCCCTCGGTACCCGGTGTCACTCGGGAGGGGCGAGACATCGTCGGTGAAGAGCAGGCCCTGCTCGTCCGCGGCCTCTGCTGCCTTGGCGGCACGCTCGTTGCGCTGCTGCTCGTTCTCGTTCACGCCCACTCGATCCTCCACGGTTACTCCGTTGATCGTAGCTCCGGGGGAAGATGGTGGGGCCGAGGGATCGACAACCACATCGGTGGAGTTACAACAGAGACACTTCAAGGTAGGGCCGCGATCCCGGGGGGTCAATCCCATCGGCGGCGTGTCGCAACCCTCAACCTCAACATGAGGGTGAGGCTCAGGCGCGGTCCTCGCCCGACTCCTCGAAGTCGTCCGGGGTGACGTGGTCGAGGAATTCACGGAAACGCTCGACCTCGTCCTCCTGCTCGGCGGGCACCGCAAGGCCCGCCTCGTCGAGCACGGCCTCGGAGCACACGATGCGGGAGCCGGTGCGCAGGGCCAGCGCGATGGAGTCCGAGGGGCGTGCCTCCACCTGGGCGCCACTGGCGAACACCAGCATCGCGTAGAAGATGTTGTCCTTGACCTCGGTGATGCGCACCTCGTCGAGGCTCTGCCCTGTCGCCTCGAGCACGTTGCGCATCAGGTCGTGGGTCAGCGGCCGGGGCGGGGTCACCCCCTGCTGGGCGAATGCGATGGCGGTCGCCTCGACCGCACCGATCCAGATGGGCAGGTAGCGCTCCCCAGCGACCTCGCGCAACAGCACGATCGGCTGGTTGGAGGGCATCTCGACACGAACGCCGATGACGTCTACTTCGCGCACGAGTCCAGCCTACTCACGTCACCACAACGGTCTCGCTCCCCCGGGTTCAACCCCGCGAGAGCCCGATCTTGATCAAGGTGGCGTGCAGGCGCACCGAGAGCGCCGCGATCTGGAGGGTGGCGTCCTCGGCACGGCCGGCCGCAGCGGCGTCGCGCCCGCGGGCAATGGGCGCCACGACCTGCTGCACCAGACCCACCTCCCGGTCGGCAGCGGTCTTGAACGCGCGCAGGTGCCGGGGCTCGATGCCGTACTCCCCCAGGTCGCGTGCCGTGCGCGCGACCACCAGGGCGTCGGAGTCGAAGTGCCCCGTGCCGGTCCGGGCGGCGACCAGGCCGTAGCGCTCGAGCTCGGTGAGCAGCTCCTCGGAGATCTCGGCGACCTTGAGGAGCTCTCGCCTGGAGAGACGCAGGTCGCTGGTGCGGCCGAAGGACTCGGGGGACGGAAGACCGTCGGAGCTCAGCGCGACCTTGGGCACGGAAGGAACCACCGACTCGATGGCCGGCGGCTCGAGGCCACGGTCCATCGCGTCGAGGTGCTCGCCGATCACCTTGAGCGGCAGGTAGTGATCGCGCTGCATGCGCAGGATGTAGCGCAGGCGCTCGAGGTCCTCGACAGAGAACTTGCGGTAGCCGGCTGGTGTCCGCTCGGGCTTGATCAGGCCCTCTCCCTCGAGGAAGCGGATCTTGGGGATGGTGATGCCGGGAAAGTCAGGGCGCAGGGCGTCGAGCACCTGGCCGATGTTCATCCGGCTCTTGGCCGCGCTGGCAGGCCCGGGGGATGCGGCTCCGGGCGACGGTGACGCTGCCACCGGCTCAGGGCTCCTGGTGGGAGGCGAAGAACACCAGCCGGTACTTGCCGATCTGCACCTCGTCGCCGTCCGTCAGCTCCAAGGAGTCGATCCGGTCACGGTTGACGTAGGTGCCGTTGAGACTGCCGACGTCGCTGACCGTGAACGTCTTGCCCGTGCGCCGGAACTCCGCGTGCCGGCGCGACACCGTCACGTCGTCGAGGAAGATCTCGCTGTCGGGATGACGACCGGCGCCGACCACCTCGGTGTCGAGGAGGAACCGGCTTCCTGCACTGGGCCCCCGTTGGACGACCAGGAGCGCGTGACCCTCCGGGAGGGCGTCGACCGCAGCGGCGTCGACCGGGCTGAGCTGCCGGTCCGAGGTGTCGACCCGGTCCGGGGCACCGAACGAGATCGTGGCGGTGGACTCGACAGGGGGCGTCGGCGACGACGCGTCGGCCGAGTCCGGCGTGGCCATCCGGTTGCCGCACTGCGCGCAGAAGCGGGCATCGTCGGGATTCTGCCTGCCGCAGGCGGTGCAGAACGGCATCGGTGCCTCCTCGACAGCTCACCAACCCTCACGTGAGGGTTGAGGTTCATGGTTTCTCCGAACGTACCAGCCGGTTGCGCGCCGCCGCGCACCGATCAGCCGGCGAGGCCCGCCTCGTAGGCCGCTGCGTCGAGCAACCCGTCGAGCTGGCTGGAGTCGCTGGGGAGGATCTCGAAGAGCCATCCGGCGTCGTAGGGGTCGTTGTTGACCATCTCCGGCGTGGAGTCCAGCGCCGAGTTCACAGCCACCACCTCGCCCGACACGGGTGCGTAGAGGTCGCTCACGGACTTGGTCGACTCCAGCTCGCCACAGGTGTCCCCCGCCGTCACCTGGTCACCGACCTGGGGCAGCGACACGTAGACGATGTCGCCCAGGGCGTCCTGGGCGAAGTGGGTGATGCCCACACGCACCGAGCCCTCGCTCTCCCCCGGATTGCGCACCCACTCGTGCTCGACGGTGTAGGTCAGGTCGTCCGGGTACACAGGCTTCTCCTTGGGTGGGATGGGGTCGGTGGCAGGCTACTGCGAGTCGGCGGGCTCCGCATGCTCCGGTCGGTCGAGCTCACGCACGCTCGTGATCTCGACCGTGTCGGGCTCCTCGACGGTGACGGTCGCACCGTCCTCACCCTCCAGGGTGTCGATCGGGCCGGATGTGAGCGAGAGACCAGCTCGCAGGGCGTGGGGGTCGCCGATGACCTCGAGGACGTACGGCGGCTCCAGCAGCCTGCCGTCGAGCTCGATCCCGCCCACGGCATTCTCGAACGAGCTGTCCGCCCCCAGCCGGAAGCGGTCGTTGAACTCCATCGCCTCGGCGCCGGCGGTGCGCAGCTCCTGGATGGTGTCCAGGAGGGCGCCGACGCTGACCCGGCCACTGGTCTCCTCGATGGTCACACGCAGGCCCGGTCCGGACACCGGCACCAGGCCGGCGACGATGTTGAGGGTGCGGGCCCGCTGGGCGGCCTCCTCGAGCGCCGCCTCACGACGGGTGTTCTCGGACTGGAGCTCGTCGCGCCGGGCCTCGAGTCGCTCGACCTCACGGCGCGCCCGCTGGGCCGTGCCGGTGAGACCGTCGAGGATCTCGATGAGCTGCCCCTCCCGGAGACCGGCATAGGTGGCGTCCGCCCTGTAGTCGTTGACCTGGACGACGAAGGCGAAGCCCAGGACCGCGAGCAGGACGGCCACGACCGCCTGGCCGCGGCTGGGGCGCACGAGTGCCGCGCGCAGACGCTCGCGACCCGAGGCGGGCTCGCCGGGCGGGTCCTGGCGTGGGGTCTCGTCGTGGGGCTCAGGCATGGAAGAGATGGCGGCGGATGGCCGCGACGTTGGAGAAGATACGGATCCCGAGCACCACCACGACGCCGGTGGAGAGCTGTCCGCCGACGCCCAGTCGATCGCCGACGTAGACGATCGCCGCAGCGATGACGACGTTGCTGATGAACGACACGACGAAGACCTTGTCGTCGAAGATGCCGTCGAGGAACGCACGCAGCCCGCCGAGCATCGCGTCGAGGGCGGCGACGACCGCGATCGGCAGGTAGAACTCGAAGGCGAGCGGGACGTTGGGCGCCAGGACGAGGCCCGCGATGACTCCCAGCAGGAGTCCCAGTGCGGCGATCATGGTGCTCCCTCCTCCCCCTGAGGCATTCCGTTCGGCGCCAGTTCCGACACGATCACATCACGCAAGCGTCCCAGCGTCGCGCCCGGCAGGCGGAGATCGTCCACCTTTTGTGCCGAATAGCGAAAACCGAGGCCGTTGGCCAAGGTGAACCACACCTGGCCCTGGCTGGTCTGGAGCAACCGTGCCTCGAGTGTCGCGCTGTCGCCGATGGCCGTCACGACGTACGGCGCGTTCACCGGGTTGCCGTTCACGTGGATCGAGCGGCCGGTGTTCCGGATGCCGCCGGTGGCCGTCAGGCGCTGGTCGTTGATCGCGATGGCCTCGGCACCGGCTTCCCACAGCGCGTCAGCGAGCGTCGCGAGGTCCTCGTCGCGGACCTCGTCGTCGACGTCGGCGCCGACCGCGCTGTTGACGGTGATCCGGATTCCTTCGCCCTGGACGGCGCCGAACCCGGTGGGAACCTCGAGGCGTGCCACCGTCGCACGCATGTCACTGATCTGCTCCTGCAGCGTCGCTGCCCTGGTGACCGCGGACTGGTTGGCGACCCTGAGGTCGTTGACGTCGCGCTGGAGGTCCACGAGCTCGGCACGACGAGCCTGGATGCGGCTGACCAGGGCGGCTCGCCCGAGCTCCTCCACCTCGGAGTCGCGGTTGGTCTGGACCGTCGCGATGGTGACCAACCCTCCGAACAAGGCCACCACCAGGAGTGTTCCCAGCGTCACGCGGCCGCGTCGTGGCCCTGGCGGCGCCTCACCGGCTGCGGCCCGGCGTGCGGCGACGTGCGCGTAGTCCTCGTCCATCGACCGGGCCGTGAGCAGGGTCAGGAGCGGCGTGGTCACATGGTCCGGCAGGGGCTCGCGGAGGTCAGGCATGGTCGCTCACGGGGGGAGTCGGCCGCTCCGTCTCGCGGAGGAGCGTGCGGACCTGCCAGGCGTACAGCACCCCTGCCCACCAGTAGAGGCCGATCCCCCACCAGGCGAAGGCCCAGCCGAAGACTCTCGCCAGCGTCGGCACCGTGCCCGTGCCCTCTCCCAGCAGGAGCAGCGGGAAGGCGTAGAGGAGGTTGAAGGTCGCGGCCTTCCCGAGGAAGTGCACGGGAAGCGCGCTGAAGCCCCGGGTCCGGAGGAACGGGACGAGCCCCCAGAGGAGGAGGTCGCGCAGCGGGAGCGCGAGGGCAACCCAGACCGGGATGATGTCGCGCAGGAAGAGCCCGACCACGACGGCCAGGATGTAGAGCCGGTCCGCCACGGGGTCGAGGATCTCGCCCAGGCTGGAGCGCTGGTCGAGGCGGCGTGCGAGCCAGCCGTCGAGCCAGTCGGTGAGGCCCGCGACCATCAGCACCGCGAGCGCGAGACCGTCCTGCTCCGGCCCCAGGACGAGCCAGAGGAAGGCCGGCACACCAGCGAGGCGGACCATGCTGATGATGTTGGGCACGGTCCACACACGAGAGCGCATGGAGTCAGGCACGGACTGACCCTACCGAGCCCTACCCAGCGTCCGCTGCGGACACGTCGTGGTGCGACGCGTCCCGGATCTCGCCGACGAGCTCCTCGAGGACGTCCTCCAACGTGATGACACCGATCAGCTCGCCGTTCCTGCCGACGACGCGCCCCATGTGGGCACCCTTCACCTGGAGGGAGGCGAGGGCCTCGTGGAGGAGGTCGTCCGGGCCCACGGTTGCGAAGGGACGCACCCACTTCGCGTCGATGACCCGGTCACGTCGGTCCAGCTCTGTCTCGAGGGCGTCCTTGACGTGGAGGTAGCCGAGAAGGCCACCGTCAGGGGCCGCCACGGGGAAGCGGCTGAAGCCGGTCGCGGCACACAGGGACTCCACGTCGACTGCTGTGGCGCCCGGCTTCACGGTGGCGAGCGTCTCGACCGGCATGACGACCGTGGACACCGTCTTCTCCGTGAACCCCAGGGCTCCGGCGAGCCGGTCGTACTCGTTCGCCGCGATGAGGCCCTCTCCGCGTGACTCCTCCACGAGGGCGGCGACCTCTTCGCGGGTGTAGCTGGAGCTGACCTCCCCCTTCGGCTCGACCCGCATGAGCCACAAGGTCGCGTTGGCCAGGAAGTTCAGAGCCGCGATGAACGGTCGCAGCACGGTGACGATCATCATCATCGGTGGGCCCAGGACGAGGGCCGCACGGTCGGGACCGGCCAGGGCGATGTTCTTGGGCACCATCTCGCCGAGCACCACGTGCAGGTAGACGACGATCGCCATCGCGACGACGAACGAGACCGGGTGCAAGAGGTCGTCGGGAAGGCTGAGCGCATGGAAGACGGGCTCGAGGAGGTGGGCGACCGCGGGTTCACCGACCGCACCGAGACCCAGTGAGCACACGGTGATGCCGAGCTGGGCGCCTGCCATCACGAGCGACACCTGTTCCATCGCGCGCAGAGTCGTGCGGGCCGCTCTCGATCCTTCCTGCGCCAGGGGCTCGACCTGGCTGCGCCTGGCCGAGATCAGGGCGAACTCGGCACCGACGAAGAACGCGTTCAGCACCAGGAGCACCACGGCGAGCAGGACACCGAAGACCTCACTGCTCATCTGCGACCTCCTCGTCCACGCGGCGCAGATCGAGACGGTCGATGCGGAGGCCTTCCATGCGCTCGACCGTCAAGGTCACGAGCCGCTCGCTGGTCGTCTCAGGGTCGCTCCGGTCTCGTACGACGACCTCGACGCGGTCGCCCGGCGCGGGAATCTTGCCCAGCTCCCGCATGACGAGCCCAGCCACCGTGTCATAGTCCTCGTGCTCGGGCAGCTCCACGCCGGTGGCGTCGTTCACCTCGTCGGGTCGGAGCAGCCCGGAGACGGACCAGCTGCCGTCACGCCGCTGACGGACCCGCGAGCCGAGTCGGTCGTGCTCGTCGGAGATGTCCCCGACGATCTCCTCGACCACGTCCTCCAGGGTCACGATGCCGGCGTGGCCGCCGTACTCGTCCAGGACGACGGCCATCTGGAAGCCGCCCTGGCGCAGGAGCTCCAGCAGCGGGTCGAGCCTGATGCTGTCGGGCACCACCACGGGCTTGACCATGATGTGCTTGATGCGGGTCGTCGCACGCTCGTGGACCGGGACAGCGACCGCGTGCTTGACATGGGCCGTGCCGACGACGACGTCCTCGGCGTCTAGGACCGGGAAGCGCGAGTGCCCCGTCTGGCGGGTGAGCTCGATCAGCGTCGCCACCCTGTCGCCGTCCTCCACCGTCGTCGTGCGCACCCGAGGAGTCATGATCTCCGACGCGGTGCGCTGCCCGAAGTCGACCGAGCGCTCCATCAGCTCGGCCGTGTCGGGGTCGAGCGTCCCCTGGTCGGCCGAGCGCTGCACGAGCGAGTCGAGCTCCTCGAGGCTCCGCGCCGAGCGCAGCTCCTCCTGGGGTTCGAGCCCGAGGCGACGCACGATGGCGTTGGCGGATCCGTTGAGCAGCCTGATCAGCCAGGTGTTCAGCGTGGTGAAGCCCCGCATGAAGCCTTGGGTCGCCCGAGCCGTCTCGAGCGGTCGTGCGATGGCGAGGTTCTTGGGAACCATCTCGCCGAACAGCATGGTCAGCACGGTGCCGAACAGCAGGCCCAGGGCGATCGCAGTGGGCCTGACCACGTTGTCCGGCAGTCCGACCGCGGCAAGCGGGTCGTCGATCAGGTCTGAGATGGCCGGTTCGGCGAGGAAGCCGATCGCCAGGTTCGTGACGGTGATCCCGACCTGCGCGCCCGAGAGCTGCGTGGAGAGCGATCGCAGTGCGCGCTGCACCCCGACAGCCTTGGCGTCCCCCGAGGCCGCTGCCCTGTCGACCACCCCCCTGTCGACCGTGACGAACGCGAACTCGGCAGCGACGAACATGCCGCATGCAAGGACGAGCGCCAGCGAGACGAGAAGGAGGAGGAACGGGGTCATGACCGACCCCGTCGGCCGTGGGCTGCAGTGCTCGGACTTTGACTCTCGTCCATGGGGGCGGTGCGGGTCCTTGTCATCGGAGACGGGGGATTCACCCTAGCCGCTCACAGCGGCTCCTCCACTTTGGGCCGGGGCGGAGCGACCCCCTACCCTTGGCGCGACCGGTGGCAAGCAGACGGGGGACGGCAGCGTCCCGGCGAGGGACGATTCATGCGGGTGTGGGCTCAGTCGCTGGCGACTGGCGTGCTCGTGGTCCTCGTCGCCGCCCTCGCGACCACGACCGTGGGCGCCAGCCGCGGGAACGCCGGAGCCTCCTTGACGGCGGCGAGCGGGGAGTCTGCAGCGCGACCCAACGTGGTCTTCGTCCTGACCGACGACATGCGCGACGACGACCTGGTCCACATGCCGATCACCCGACGCCTGCTGGTCGACCAGGGCATGGAGTTCACGGACGCCATCTCGCCGCACCCGCTGTGCTGCCCGGCGCGAGCGCAGCTGGTCACGGGCCAGTACGCCCAGAACAACGGCGTCCAGCACAACCGCGGGCCCTATGGCGGCTTCCCCGCCCTCGACCCCACCCGCGAGTCCAGCTCCTGGTTCCGTGACGCGGGCTACCAGACCGGGTTCGTCGGCAAGTTCCTCAACGGCTACGGCCCCGGAGACGTCGAGCCATCCGGTTGGACCCGCTGGGATGCCCTGCAGACCGGCGTCTACGACTACTTCGACTTCACCATGTCAGGCGACGGCAGCGCCCGGAGGTTCACCGACAGCTACGTGACCGAGGTGATCTCTCGTCGGACGGACGACCTGGTGCGTGAGTTCTCGGCCACCACTGACCCGTTCGTGGTGTTCGCCTGGCACGTCGCCCCGCACTACCGCATCGCACGAGGCTCCGGCCCCACCGTCCCTCCTCCCGCGCCCCAGGATCGTCGCCTGTTCGAGGACATCCACCCCGTGCCCCTCTCCGACCCCGCGTTCAACGAGGCGGAGATCAGCGACCAGCCCACCTACTTCCGCGACCGCCCGTTCGTCGAGCCCGCCGAGGTCGCCGAGCACCACCGTGCGCGTCTTCGGTCGCTCCAGTCGGTCGACCGGGCAGTGGGTTCGCTCATCGACACCCTCGCGGCGACCGGCGAGCTGGAGGACACCTACATCGTGTTCTCCTCCGACAACGGCTACTCCCTCGGCGAGCACCGCTACGTCGGCAAGGACAAGCTCACGCGCTCGTCGCTGCAGGTCCCGCTCGTCGTCCGGGGGCCAGGAATTGCTCCCGGCACCTCGTCGGACCTCCCTGCCACGCTGGTCGACGTCCCTGCCACCATCGCCGGCCTCGCGGGCGTCTCCCCCGGGTGGGTCGTCGACGGGACGTCGCTGGCGCCCACGCTGGAGGGAGCGGCCCAACCGTTCCGTGACACGACCCTCGTCCAGACGGGTTCCGCCCTCGGCGACGGCTGGGGCTACCGAGGCGTCCGGACCGCGCGCTATCTCTACGCCGTCGACGGAGCCGACGGGATCCTGTACGACACCGAGGTCGACCCGCACGAGACGGTCAACCGCTTCTCCGATCCGGCCTATGCAGAGGTCCGGGAAGCGCTCGACCGCCGGCGCGACCAGCTCGTCGACTGCTCGGGCTGGACGTGCAACCAGGTCTTCGGTCCTTTGCCGGAGCCGGCCGAGAGGCCGGACCGCGGCATCCGCTGAGTCTGCGGATGCCCCGAGATGGTCCGGACCACCTGGACCGTTCAGGGCCGGAAATCGAAGATCTCTCACAGATTGCCTTCAATCGTCCGGTCGGCTGATGTCAGGACCGGGCATGACCCCTACTGTGCACATCTCGGGCGAATTCGACCAAGAGGTAGGACAGGATGAAGACCACGCAGTTCCACGTGTGCACCGAGCTCCCCGACGCGCCCTCGGCCGACGCCGAGGTTCCCGAAGGGACTCGCTGGGTCTGCGAGTGTGGCGCCAACTTCGTCTACCGCGAGGGCTTCAACGCCTCCGGTCATCTCCACTCCGCCTGGTGGCCGGCGCCCGCCCTGCCCAAGCAGCGGCGCGAGCGCCAGTCGCTCAAGAACCTCTTGATCCGTCCCCGCCAGGGCTGACAGGCTCCTCGCAGCAACCCCTGGAGTGTCGATCACTCAGGGCTGTCCGGCTCCTGTCGGGGGTCGTAGTAGTACCGGTAGGCCGTCCGCCGGGACCGGCAGGGAGGTGTTGTCCCAGCGGACCCGGTAGTTGTCGGGCACCGTCCAGCGATGCCTGAGCAGCATCTCGTGGACCTCCAGGGTGCCGAAGTGCAGCCCGATGCACTTGTGGACACCGCCGCCGAAGGGTATCCAGGCGTTGCGGTGGGACTTGTCCATGCTCGACCGGTTCACGGCCGAGTACAACCAGCAGCGGCCACACCGCTCCCTGCCCCACCGGGCAACCCCAGCAAGGCTCTACGCCACCATGCCCAAAGCCCTGCCCGGACCCAGCCGAGACGCCGAGACCCACGACCGCGTCCGGCACGACACCGTCGACAAGTCCGGCACCATCACCCTGCGCGTGCACGGCCCGCTCCGCCACATCGGCATCGGCCGATCGCACAGCCGAACCCACGTCATCCTGCTCATCCAGGACCTCGAGGTCCGCGTCGTCATCGCCGTCACCGGCGAGCTCAAACGCGACCATCGACACCAGCCAGGACTACCAACCCCAGAAATGACAAGATCCGAACCCACTCCGCGGGTTCGGATCTTGCAGATGTCCTGAGACATCACATCGGTCGGGCTGACAGGATTTGAACCTGCGACCCCTTGACCCCCAGTCAAGTGCGCTACCAAGCTGCGCCACAGCCCGAGTGCCTCGTCAGGACGATGCCCTTCGAAGCGATGGGAACCCTACCGCAGGGTCCGAGAGTCCTGACAATCGACCCCGCACCCGGGCCCGGGTGGTCCGTGGGGGTCAGGTGGCAATGGCTCATCCGGCTCATTGGTGTCCAAACCGGCCACCCGGACCGGCCCGGGCGCCCAGCATGGAGGTGTTCCTTCACCCGAGAGGCCGCCGTCCGTGCCCACCCTGCTACGTCGTCTTGCGCTTCTGGCCCTGGTGCCGTCCGCCCTGGTGTGGACCGGTGCCGTCCTGGAGCCTGCCACCGCCGCCTTCGAGCCCAACGCGCCGACGCCTGCTGCCCTGGCGGAGGAGCAGGCGCTCGACAAGATGCTGGCTCAACGGGCAGCAGCGCTCGCAGCGCTCGACCAGCGGGCCGACGTGCGAGACCGGCAGCTGCTGGGCCGTCAGGCTGTGCTGGCCCGGTTCGGCTACCACGGGGACCCGGACAACGTTCGCGTGGTGCTACCGCTCGCGTCGTACTCAGTCTCGGCGGCCTTCGGGCTCACGGGACCCCTGTGGGAGGCAGAGCACGGCGGCCAGGACTTCGGTGCGGCCTCCGGGGAGTCCCTCGTGGCAGTCAGCGCCGGGACGATCACCGAGGTCGCGGACGCGGGCCCGTACGGGCTGCGCACGATCCTGACCCTCGACGACGGGACGGAGGTCTGGTACTGCCACCAGAGCTCAGTGAGCGCGGTGGAGGGCCAGCGGGTGGACGTGGCTGAGCCGATCGGCTCCGTCGGCAGCACCGGCAACTCCGTGGGACCTCACTTGCATTTCGAGATCCGTCCCGACGGCGAGGCGCCCATCGATCCGATGGCGTGGCTCCGCGAGGCCGGGCTCGCGCCCTGACACGGTCTTGATCAGCGCTTGCGCTTCTCGCGCGGCTTCTGCTGGATCACGATGGGCGTGCCGACGAAGCCGAACTCCTCGCGCAGCCGTCGCTCGATGTAGCGCTCGTAGGAAGCGTCCAGTCTGCCGCTCGTGAACAGCACGAACGTCGGGGGCGCCACAGAAGGCTGGGTGGCGAAGAGGATCTTCGGCTGCTTCCCGCTGCGCACGGGGTGCGGGTGCTCGCCGACCAGACGCCCCAGGAAGGTGTTGAGCGCCCCTGTGCCCACGCGGGTCTCCCACCCCGCGAGCGCCTTGTCGAGGGCCGGGACGAGACGGTCGACGTGCCATCCGGTTCGCGCCGTGATGTTGATGCGCGGCGCCCACTGCACCTGCACCAGGTCTCGCTCGGCCTCACGCTCGAGGTAGTAGCGGCGCTCGTCGTCGACGAGGTCCCACTTGTTGAACGCGATCACCATCGCGCGACCGGCGTCGCGGATGGTCTGGATGATGCGCATGTCCTGCTCCGACACCGATTGCGACGCGTCGAGCACCAGGACGGCCACTTCGGCACGGTCGATCGCCGTGGACGTGCGCAGGGACGCGTAGTACTCGTGGCCCGAGGCCGTCTTGACCCGCTTGCGGATACCGGCGGTGTCGATGAACCGCCAGGTCCGGTCCCCCATGTCGATCAGCTCGTCCACGGGGTCCACGGTGGTGCCGGCGACGTTGTCGACGACGACGCGCTCGGAGCCTGCGAGCTGGTTGAGCAGGGACGACTTGCCGACGTTGGGCTTGCCCACCAGTGCGATCCGGCGCGGCCCCCCCACCTCGCCGAACGACTCGGGTGGGGTCTCCGGCAGAGCGGCCAGGATGGCGTCGAGCATGTCCCCGGATCCGCGGCCGTGCAGCGCCGAGACCGGGAAGGGCTCGCCGAGCCCGAGGTTCCAGAGTCCGAAGGCCTCGGCCTCCGCGCGCTGGTCGTCGACCTTGTTGGCCGCCAGGACCACGGGCTTGCCCGACTTGCGCAGGACCTTGACCACTGCCTCGTCGGAGTCGGTGATCCCGATCGTGGCATCCACCACGAACAGCACAGCGTCGGCGAGGGTGACCGCGATCTCCGCCTGGGCGGCGATGCGCTCGGCCAGCCCGCGAGCGTCAGGGTCCCAGCCGCCGGTGTCCACGACGGTGAAGGCCCGGCCGTTCCAGTTGGCGTCGTACGACACCCGGTCGCGCGTCACCCCGGGACGGTCCTCGACCACTGCCTCGCGTCGACCGATGATCCGGTTGACCAAGGTCGACTTGCCCACGTTGGGGCGGCCCACGACGGCCAGCACAGGGGTCGGACCCGCTTCGGCTGCCGCGTCGGTCTGGTCGTAGTCGCTCACGTCGGTCACTGCTCTCTGGTCTGGTCGAGGAACCCCGTGTCGGGGTCGTCTCCTGATTGTCCCGCGGGAAGGGGCCCCGGGAGGGATCGTCGCGTCCGGGCGAGTGCCAGCTCGAGCTCCGCACGCAGGTGGTCCCACAGCAACGCCGAGGTGGCTAGTACATGTTCCCGCGTGCGTGGCCACGGCTGTGCTGCGCACGTCCAGGGGCGCCCGAAGACGATGTGGATGCCTTCCCGGCGGTCCGGCATCGCGTTGGTCCCCCCACCGGGGGGACGGGTCCCCAACATCGTCACGGGCACCACCGGCGCACCGGTGACGAGGGCGAGGTAGGCCGCACCGTGGTGGAAGCGGTGGAGCTCTCCGTCGCCGCGAGTGCCCTCCGGGAACACGCCTGCCACTCCCCCGTCGCGCAGGACTCGCAGGCAGGCCTTGATCGCGCCCGGGTCAGCGTGGAAGCGGTCGAGCGAGATCTGCCCGGTGGCACGCAACACGGGCCCGAGGCGTCCGGAGAACATCTCCTGCTTGGTCAGGGCGTGCACGGGTCGGGGGGTGAAGACCGTCAGGAGCGGACCGTCGATCAGCCCCACGTGGTTGGAGGCGAGGATGGCGGGTCCCTGTGCCGGCACGTGGTGGGCTCCGTCGACCTCGACCCGCCAGCGCAGGCGAACCAGCGCCCTGGCCACGGGTCGGATTCCGCGGAGCGCGGCCCGGGGCGGGTGCTGAGGGCTGCTCGCGGGGAGGTCGGCGAGCGTCATCGCGGCGCCTCGACCGCCTCTGCGAGCGCCACCACCTGGCTGATGACCTCGTCCAGGGTGAAGTCGGTCGTGTCGATGTGCACGGCGCCCTCGGCCATCGTGAGCGGAGCCGTGGCGCGACCGGAGTCGATCCGGTCGCGCTGCAGGAGCGACGCCTCGGTGGCAGCCACGTCCACGCCCCCCTGCTCGGCGGCCCGGCGTCGCGCCCTGGCGTCCGGGTCCGCACTCAGGAAGACCTTCACCTCGGCCTGCGGCCACACGACAGAGGCGATGTCGCGGCCCTCGACGACGATGCCGCCGTCGCCTATGACGCGACGTTGGAGGTCGAGCAGGCGACTGCGAACCGCGGGAACCGCGCTCACAGGGCTCACCGCCTCGGTGACTTGTTCCTCGCGGATGGGCCCGGAGACGTCGTGGCCGTCGACGGTGATGCTGGGGCCCCGCGGGTCGGTGCCGGAGAGGATCTCGGGATCGCCCGCTCGCCTGGCAACCTCGGCCGCGTCGTGGACGTCCACGCCGCGCTCGAGCAGCCACCAGGTCATTGCCCTGAACATCGCCCCGGTGTCGAGGTAACGCAGTCCGAGGCGCTCGGCGACGCCACGACAGGTGCTGGACTTCCCGGAGCCGGACGTGCCGTCGACGGCGATGACGAGACGGGTGGGAACGGGGCTGCTCACGGGCGTGAGGCTACCGGTGAGTGGTCCACCCGCGGGATTCGAGAGCCTCGAGCAGGTGGTCGGCCCGCGCGGCCTCCACCACCAGCTCCGTCAGTCCGACGGGTCGACCGGGATCGTGGTCGATGTGCACGTCCTCGATGTTGACGCCGATGTCGCCAGCGTCCCCGAAGAGGCGGGCGAGCTCGCCCGGGTGGTCGGGCACCGACACGAAGACCGAGGCCGTCGGCGTGGACGGACCGCCGTGCTTGCCGGGGATGGCGGCGGTCCCGGCGTTGCCCCGCGCCAGGATGTCGCCGAGGGCGTCGTCGTCCCCTCCGGCCACCGCCTCGATCAGCCGGGCGAGGTCCTTCTGCACCTCGCCCAGGAGGCCGAGCACCGCCGCGGAGTTCGCCCCGAGGATCTGCTGCCACATCACCGGGTCACTGGCTGCGACCCGTGTCACGTCACGCACGCCCTGGCCCGAGAGCGCGAGGTGCGCGGACGGGGCGCCGGCGAGCCGACCGGCCACGAGGACGGCGGCGAGGTGCGGCAGGTGCGAGGTCCGGGCGACCGCGAGGTCGTGGTCCTCGGGGTCGAGCACGACGGGTACGGCGCCGCACACGCGCGCCAGCCGGGTGATCGCTTCGATCGCATCCGGACGTGCCGCCGCATGAGGGGTGACGGCCCAGGGACGACCGTCGAAGAGCGCAGCACTCGCCGCCAGCGGTCCGGACCGCTCGGATCCGGCCATCGGGTGCGAGCCGACGTAGCGATCCACGCCGTCGACGTCGACGACCACACGCAGGGGCGCTGCCTTCACACTGCCGACGTCGGTCACGAACGCGTCCGGGTGGTCGCTCAGGGCGGCGGCGACCGCCTCGCCGAGGTGCCGTGGCGGAGTGGCCACGACCACCAGCCGCGGCCGGTCCTCCGCCCGGAGGGGTCGGCCGGCCCCGAGCCCAGTCGCTGTGCGGAGGTGCTCGGCGGAGAGGTCGTCGAGGAGGACGTCGAGACCCGATGCGCGACAGGCGAGCGCAACCGAGGTCCCCAGGAGTCCGGTGCCGATGACGGCAACCGGTCCCGCGAGATCAGTCATGGCTCGTCGTGCGCGTCAGATCGCGTCGTAGGTGTGCGGCACCGTGGAGGTAGGCGTGGGTGATCTCCGCGCGAGGCAGATCGGTCTCGACGTGCGCCATCAGCCGCACGACGCGGGGCATGGAGCCCTCGATCTCGAGCTCGCGGGCGCACATCAGTGGGACGTCCGAGAAGCCCAGCTGGCGGGCGGCATAGGCGGGGAACTCGCTGTGCAGGTCACTGGTCGCGGTGAACATGATCGAGATGAAGTCGTCGACCACGAGCCCGTTGGCCTCCATGACGTCGCTCACCAGCTCAGCGACACGCTCGAGCATGTGCTCGCGCGTGTCGGTCTCGAGCTGGGTCGCTCCCCTGACTGCGCGTACGGCCATGGCGCGAGCCTAGTCGCGCCGGCGCTCAGCCTTCGGCGGAGTCCATCAGCCTGCCCAGCTCGCCGAGCGTGAGCTCGCGCATGTCACCGGGCTTGAGCCTCGCCAGGGTCAGTGGGCCGATCGCCGTGCGGGTGAGCCGGAGGACCGGGTGGCCCACGTGGGCCAGGAGCCGGCGGACGATGCGGTTGCGTCCCTCGTGGATGGTCAGCTCCACGATGGACCGGCCGTGACCGTCCTTGCGGGGGTCGCCGCCCAGCACCTTGGCCCGCGAGACCGTGACGGGGCCGTCCTCCAGCACGACGCCGTCGAGGAGCTGCCTGATGGTGCGGACGTGCACCTCGCCCTCGACCTCGGCCACGTAGGTCTTGTCGACCTCGTGGGAGGGGTGGGCCAGGCGCTGCGCGAAGTCACCGTCGTTGGTGAGGATGATCAGGCCCTCTGTGTCGGTGTCGAGCCGTCCGACGTGGAACAGCCGCTCGGGCCGGTGGGCGACGAGGTCTCCCAGGGTGCGGCGCCCCTCGGGGTCGGACATCGTCGAGACGACCCCTCGGGGCTTGTTGAGCACCAGGTAGACGAGGTCGCTGACAGGGGGAAGGAGCCGGCCTTCCACGCGGATCACGGCGGTGCGCGGATCGACCTTGGTCCCCAGCCGCGTCACGATCTCGCCGTCCACCTCGACCAGGCCCTCGAGCATCAGCTCCTCGCACTTGCGCCGGCTGGCCACCCCTGACTGCGCCAGGAGCTTCTGCAGACGGATGAGGCCGTCCTCGTCGGTCTCCGGGCGCTCCGAGAACGGCTGGTCGTTGTCAGGCTGGTCGTGGGGTCTCATGTGATCTCGGTCCCGCCGTCGGGCTCGGTGCCCTCGCCGCTGTGCGGTGAAGCGTGGGATGAGGCGCTGTGAGGCGAGGCGTTGTCGGTCGCGGCCTCGGGCTCCGGAGCGTTCGTGGGCGCTCGCTCGCCCAGCCCTGCGGCGTGCGCGAGCTCGTCCTCGAGATCGTCCATGTCAGGGAGGTACGGCGCCAGCTCGGGCAGCTCGTCGAGCGAGGTGATCCCGATCCGTTCGAGGAAGTAGGAGGTCGTGCGGTAGAGATTGGCGCCGCTCTGCTCGTCGTGACCGGCCTCCTCGACCAGCCCGCGGTTCAGGAGGGTGCGCATGACCCCGTCGACGTTGACTCCGCGGATCGCGGAGACGCGTGCGCGGGACACCGGCTGCTTGTAGGCGACCACTGACAGGGTCTCGAGCGCGGCCTGTGTCAGCCGGGCCTGCTGGCCCTCCAGGACGAATCCCTCCACGACCGCGGCGAACTCGGCCCTGGAGTAGAAGCGCCACCCTCCGGCGACGTTGCGAAGCTCGAAGCCTCGGCCCTGCTGGGTGTACTCCTCTGCAAGAGCAGCCAGTGCGTCGTCGACCTCCTCGACCGGGTGACCCACCACCGACGCCAGGCGCACCCTGTCGAGGGGTTCGTCGGAGACCATCAAGATCGCCTCCAACGCCGGCCGGAGCTCGGCCACGGCGACGGCGAGGGTGTCGGGATCCTCGGCCACGGAGCCGGGCTCGGCTGCGGCGTCGGGCTGCTCGCTCACTGGGGGTCCTCCTGTGCGTCGACGTCGTCGTCGGATCCGGGCGGCTCCGGCTCATCCTCCGGGAGCGTCCCGTCGAACTCGTCGGTGATCTCGATGTCGCCCTCGTCGTCCCCGGTCCATCGGACCGTGAGCTCGCCGAGAGGAGTCACCTGGTCGAAGCCCACCACACCCTCGCGGAAGAGCTCCAGCAGGGAGAGGAAACGCGCCACCGTGGTCAGCCGGTCCGGCGAGTCCCCGCACAGGGCCCGGAACGTCATCGTGCCGCCGCGGCGCAGGCGGTCCACGACGAGAGCCGCCTGCTCTCGCACGCTCACCTTCGCTGCGTGGATGTGCCCGAGCGACACCTCCTCCACCGGCTTGGGCTCCATGGCCCGTGCGGCGAGCCGCGCGAACTCCTCCAGCCCGATGCCGATCAGGACCTCCGGAAGCAGGGACGCGAAGCGCTCCTCCAGCCCCACGGCACGCGGGTGCATGCGGGACTCCGACGCGATCCGCTGCTCGAGCACGCTCGCCACCTGCTTGAAGGCGCGGTACTGCAGCAGCCTGGCGAACAGCAGGTCCCGCGCCTCCAGCAGCGCGAGGTCCTCCTCGTCCTCGACGTCGCCCTGGGGCAGCAACCGGGCGGCCTTCAGGTCGAGCAGGGTCGCTGCGACGACCAGGAACGAGGTGGTCTGCTCGAGCTCCCACGCGTCGCCGAGGTTCTTGACGTGCACGATGAACTCGTCGGTGACCTGGGAGAGCGCGACCTCGGTGATGTCGAGCTTGTGCTTCGCGATCAGGCCCAGGAGCAGGTCGAAGGGGCCCTCGAAGTTCTCCAGGCGCACCGCGAACGCCGGAGCCTCACCACCCGGGTCGACCTCGGGCACGGCTGGGCCGGTCAGGGTGCTCACTCCTCGACGAGTCGTCTCACCAGGGCGCTCTGCTCACCGTGCTCCTCGAGATCGGCCAGCACCAGGGCAACGGCCTCGCGCACGAGACGCCCTCGGTCGACCGCCAGACCGTGCTCACGACGCAGCAGCAGCCGCGCGTGCTCGAGGTCGAGGAGCTCGTCGGCCGTGACGTAGACGGTCATCTTCTCGTCGTGGCGCACCCGTCCGCTGGGCTTCCGTGCGCTCGCCCCGGCGGTCTCCTCGGGAGGCTCGTCGGCGACGGCGCGGACAGCCCTCTGCGTCGAGGCCGTGGGCCGGAAGAGGTCATCGGCGGCGGGCAGGTTCACTCGGCGGGCCACCTGGTCAACACCTCCTTCGCAAGCTGGCGGTAGGCGTCGGCACCGGTCGAGGTCGAGGCGTATGCCGTGATGGGCTCGCCGGCGACCGTCGCATCGGAGAACTTGACCGTCCGCCGGATGACCGTGTGGAAGACGGTGTCGCCCCAGGCCTGCACCAGGCGCTCCATCACCTCGCGCCCGTGCAAGGTGCGTCCGTCGAACATCGTCCCGAGCACCCCGTCTATCTCGAGCCTGGGATTGAGCCGCTCGCGCACCTTGTCGATGGTCTGCTTGAGCAGCGCGACCCCGCGCAGGGCGAAGTACTCGCACTCGAGAGGCACGATCACTCCATCGGCGGCCGTCAGGGCGTTGACCGTGAGCAGCCCGAGCGAGGGCTGGCAGTCGATGAGGATGACGTCGTAATGCTCCACGGCCGGTGCAAGCACGCGCTGGAGCGTCTGCTCGCGTGCCACTTCGTGGACCAGCTGCACCTCAGCGGCGGAGAGGTCGATGTTGGACGGCAGCAGGTCCATGCCCGGAACACCCGAGGGCACGACGACGTCGTGCAGGGTGACGTCGCGCTCCATGAGGAGGTTGTAGATCGTCAGGTCGATCTCGTGGGGATTGAGTCCCAGCCCGACCGAGAGCGAGCCCTGCGGGTCGAAGTCGACGAGCAGCACCTTGCGGCCGAGCTCGGCGAGCGAGGCGCCGAGGTTGATCGTGGTGGTGGTCTTGCCGACCCCACCCTTCTGGTTGCACATGGCGATGATGCGAGCGCCGCCGTGCTCCTTGACCGGCAGGGGCTCGGGGAAGTCCGGCACGGGTCGGCCGGTCGGTCCCAGCGGGACGTCGGGGCGCTGGAACGCCAAGGGCTCACTCACGGACTGTTCTGCTCCCGGGTCTGGTTCGGTGGCGGCTGGTGCGACAGCAGGACGACTCGTGAGAGGCGGCATCGTCGGCGCGGTGGAGCCCGACTGACCCGGCGTGCCCGAGGATCCTGCACCGCTCATGAACTACTCCTCGCTCGATTGACTCGATTGCACCACGCCCGGCCCGGCAAGCTTTGTCGACACGGCGACAGATCGTCAGGTTCCGGCGACTCTAGGACCGTGACGCATCCGCCACAACACGGGGGGCCAAACCCGTCGGGCTGCTGGAGAATCTGTGCACAAGGTCCCGGTTGGTTGCACAGGAGAGGCCCACCCTGTGCACAAACCTGTGCAGTTCTGGACCGGTCCCCAGGTCACAGACGACGCATGGCCACCGAGGCCAGGACCAGCGCGCCTGCCTCGTCGCTTGCGTCACAGTCCACGACTGCGTCGATCACCCAGTCGTGGTGCCCTTCGGGGTCGTGGAGGGTCTGGCGGACCTCACGGACCCGAGACGTGACGTCCTCGTCGGCACCGGCCGGAGAGTCGATCCGCTCCTCCCCCACCACCAGCAGGTCGGGTCCGTGCGCGTCGGCGTCGACGACGAGACGGTCGTGCTCGGTGTAGTAGTCCTCGAGCGCGGAGTCCCACGCCGACCGGCCCATGACCACGCTCCGTGGTGGGTCGACCAGGTCCGCCGCGGCACGCTCCAGCCGCACCAGCCCGTCGAGGTCGTCGCGCGCCACCAGCGCGACCCTGGCCCACATCGCGTTGCGGATCATCACCGCGAATGCCCGGGGCTGGCGCGACAGCGGGCGAGGCGGAGGGGGTGGTTCGTGGTGGGCGACGCGGCCGGGGACGTGCGCGGGGTCGGCCAGTGACTCCCACTCGTCGAGCAGGGACGAGTCGGTCTGCCGGATGGTCTCTCCCAGCCAGTCGATGACGTCGTCCAGCTCAGGCGTGCGGTGCGTGTCGGGCACGGTCTGCCTGAGCGTGCGGTAGGCGTCCGTGAGGTAGCGCAGGACCAGCCCCTCGGACCTCGCCAGCTGGTAGCGGCCGACGAAGTCGGTGAAGCCCATGGCCTGCTCCCACATCTCCCGCACGATCGACTTGGGACCCAGCGCGTCCTCGGGGAGCCAGGGGTGGGTCTGCCGGTAGATCTCGTAGAGGGCCTCCAGCAGCTCCGCCAGCGGTTGGGGCCAGGTGATCTCCTCCAGCAGTGCCATGCGCTCGTCGTACTCGATGCCGTCCGCCTTCATCTCCTGCACCGCCTGCCCCCGTGCCGCGAAGCGCTGCGCCATGAGGATCTGACGCGGCGCCTCCAGCACCGACTCCACGACCGAGATCGTGTCGAGCGTGTAGCTCTCCGCCTCGGGGTCGAGGACGTCGAACGCGGCGAGCGCGAAGTGCGCGAGCGGCTGGTTGAGCGCGAAGTCGGGTGGGAGATCGACCGTCAGGACGTACCGGCGGCCGTGCTCGTCGACCTCGTCGAGACGGGTCATGACACCGGTGCGCACCAGCGACCGTGCCAGCCGTAGCGCGCGGCGGGCCAGGCGCAGCTGTTGGCGCCGGTCCTCGTGGTTGTCGGTGAGCAGACGTCGCATGACGGGGAAGGCGTCCTCCTGTCGCGTGAGGACGTTGATCAGCATGGCGTTGTCGACCCTCATGCGTGACGTGAGCTTCTCGGGCACCCCTGCGACGAGCTTCTCGAAGGTCTGCTCGGTCCACACGACCGTGCCCTCTGGCGGCTTCTTGAGCTGTGCCTTCGACTTGCGCTTCGCGTTGGCGCCGGGGGCGCTGTTCTTGGCCTCCGCCTTGGCCTTGGCCCGCTCGTTGTCGATGACGTGCTCGGGCGCCTGTACGACGACGTGGCCGGCCGTGTCGAACCCCGCGCGGCCGGCTCGACCGGCGATCTGGAGGAACTCCCGGGTCCGGAGCACCCGCTGCTTGGTGCCGTCGTACTTGGCCAGGCCGCTGAACAGGACGGTGCGGATCGGCACGTTGATCCCCACGCCGAGCGTGTCGGTGCCGCAGATGACCGTGAGCAGCCCGTCCTGGGCGAGCTGCTCCACCAGCCGGCGGTACTTCGGCAGCATCCCGGCGTGGTGGACCCCGATGCCGTTGCGCACGAGCCTCGAGAGCGTCTTGCCGAAGCCCGCCCCGAACCGGAAGGCCCCGATCCGCTCGGCGATGGCCTCCTTGTCGACCTTCCTCGGCGGGCGCCGCAGCAGGTTGGTCGCGTGCTCGACCGCCGCGGCCTGCGTGAAGTGCACGACGTAGACAGGTGCCTGACCGGTGGTGACGAGCTCCTCGAGTGTCTCGTCGAGGTGGTCGAGGGACCAGGCGAAGGTGAGCGGCACCGGACGCTCGGCGTCGTCGACCACGGCCACCTCGCGACCCGTGCGCGCCGTGAGGTCCGCGGCGAGGGAAGACATGTCGCCCAGAGTCGCCGACATGAGCAGGAACTGTGCGTCCACCAGCTCCAGGAGCGGCACCTGCCAGGCCCAGCCGCGGTCCGGTTCGGCGTAGAAGTGGAACTCGTCCATCACGACGAGCCCGACGTCGGCACCCCGGCCTTCGCGCAGGGCCAGGTTGGCGAGGATCTCCGCGGTGCAGCAGATGATGGGCGCGTCCGGGTTGACGGCGGCGTCACCGGTCAGCATGCCCACGTTGTCGGCCCCGAACACCTCGCACAGCGAGAAGAACTTCTCCGACACGAGCGCCTTGATGGGCGCTGTGTAGAAGCTGACCTCGTCCCGAGCCAGTGCCGCAAGGTGGGCTCCGACCGCCACGAGGGACTTGCCCGAGCCTGTGGGCGTGGCCAGGACGACGTGGTTGCCGCTCACGACCTCCAGGACTGCCTCGTCCTGGTGCGGATACAGCGTGAGCCCTTGCTCGCCGACCCACGTCGTGAAGCTCTCGTAGACGGTGTCAGCGTCTCCCCTGACGCTGCTGAGGTGGATGCCCATCAGTCTCGCGCCCTGGGGTGCGCGGTGGCGAACACCTCGCGCAGGTTGTCCACCGTGACGAGCGTGTAGACCTGGGTCGTCGTCACGGAGGCGTGGCCGAGCAGCTCTTGGACCACTCGCACGTCGGCCCCGCCGTCGATCAGGTGGGTGGCGAAGGAGTGACGCAGGGTGTGGGGCGAGACGTCCTTGTTCACCCCGGCCCGTTCGGCGGCCCTGGCGAGGACAGCCCATGCGCTCTGCCGTGAGAGCCGGCCTCCTCTGGAGTTCAGGAACAGCGCCCCGCTGGGCGTCCTGGCCCCCACCAGGTCGGGCCGGGCCCGACGCAGGTAGGCGTCCACGGCGACGAGGGCATAGGCACCGATGGGCACCAGTCGCTCCTTGGCCCCCTTGCCACGCAGGAGGACGGTGGCGTCGACGGTGTCGACGTCGTCGACGTCGAGACCCACGGCCTCCGATATGCGTGCTCCGGTGCCGTACAGGACCTCCAGGAGAGCACGGTCACGGAGGGCGAGGGTCGTGTCGGGTGCGCCCGCCGCCTCGAGGATCGCCTCGACGTCGGCGAGCGGCAGCGCCTTGGGGAGCCGCTTGGCCGGCGTCGGCGGCTTGATCGCCGTCGCCGGGTCGTGCCTGGCCAGTCCGTCCTGGACGGCGAACTTGTGGAACCCGCGCACTGCCACCACCGTGCGCGCGGCCGAGCTGGCGCTGAGGGGCACGTGGTCGGCGTCGCCCTCCCGGAGGTTGGCCAGGAAGGACCCGACAGTCGCCTCGCTGATGTCGTCGATCTCCTCGATCCCGAGCGTGTTGAGGTACTGCGCGTAGCGGCGGAGGTCACGACGGTATGACGTCATCGTGTTCGCAGCGAGGCCGCGCTCGACCGAGAGGTGGTCGAGGTAGGTGCGGACGGCGCGGGTGAGGCTCACCCCGGAACGGTATCGAGTGGGACGGGCTCCAGGAGTCCCCGGCGCTCGAGGGCGTCGTAGGCGAGGACGGCCTGGGCGAGAGGCCCCTCCCTGACCCGCCCCTCGAGCACCGCCTCGACGAGCTCGGCCATCGGAACCCAGAACGTCTCCATCTCGGCCTCCTCGTGGTCGAGGGCGAAGTCGCCACGCGAGGCGTGCGTCAACCCGCGCGCCAGATAGATCTCGTGCACCTCGTCGGTGATGCCGGCGCTGGCGAACGTGCTCAGGAGTCGTTGCCAGTGGCGCGCTGCGAGCTCTGCCTCCTCGCAGAGCTCGCGCTTCGCCGTCTCTACGGCCGGCTCGTCATCGGCGTCGCGCAGTCCTGCCGGGAGCTCCACGAACTCCTGGCCGCACGTGTGGCGGTACTGCCGCAGGCACAGCACGCGCTCACGGTCGTCGACGGCCAGCACCACGACTGCCCCAGGGTGCTCTACGACCAGCCGGGGGAAGGACTCCTCCGGGTGTCCCGGTCTGCTGACCCAGTCCTCGCGCAGTGCGACGACCCAGTCGTCACGGTGGATGTCGCGACTCGACGAGACGGGCCACGAGGCCGGCCGGTCGGCGAGGGGTGCGTCTGCCATGACCTCGACGTTAGTCGGCCCGACGCGATGAGTAACGTCGCCCCATGACGTTGCGCAGCCTGACTCGGGAAGAAGCCGCCCAGAGGTCCTCACTGGTCTCGGTCCAGCGGTACGACATCGCGGTCGACCTCACCGGGCTCCTCGAGGGCTCGCGGTTCTCCTCGGTCAGCACCATCTCCTTCACCTGCCGGGAGCCGGGCGCGGCCACCTTCGTCGACTGTGTCGCCGACGTGGAGCGGGCGACCCTCAACGGCACCGAGCTGGACGCCGGCTCCATCGCCGACGGACGCATCCTCGTGACCGACCTGGCCGCCGAGAACGTCCTGGTGGTGGAGGCCAGCACGACCAACACCGCCTCGGGTGAGGGCATCCTGCGCACCGTCGATCCCACGGACAAGCTCGTCTACGTCTGGACGAGCCTGGAGCCCGACGAGGCACGCCGGCTGTGGGCCTGCTTCGACCAACCCGACCTCAAGGCGCCGCACGCCTTCACCGTCACGGCCCCCGAGTCGTGGCTCGTCACCTCCAACAGTGCTCCCGAGTCGGTCGAGCCGAGCGGCGAGTCCCGGGTCTGGACCTACCCGCCGACGCCGCCCCTGTCGACGTACGTCGTGGTGGTCAATGCAGGCCCCTTCCACGAGGTGCGTGTCCAGCACGACGGCCACGACCTCGGCTTCTACTGCCGGCAGTCGTTGGTGCCCCACCTCGAGCGTGACCTCGACGAGCTCGTCACCCTGACCCGACAGGGCCTCGCCTTCTTCGGCGAGCGGTTCGGTGTGCCCTTCCCGCAGGAGCGCTACGACCAGGTGTTCGTGCCGAACCTGGGCGGGGCGATGGAGAACTGGGGGTGCGTCACCTACGGCGACGGCCAGCTGTTCCGCACTCCCCCGACGCACGCGCAGCGGTCGACGCGCGCAGAGTTCGTGCTCCACGAGATGGCCCACATGTGGTTCGGCGACCTGGTCACGATGACCTGGTGGGACGACCTGTGGCTCAACGAGGCGTTCGCCTCCTGGGCGGCCAACTGGGGACTGGCTCGGGCCACGGAGTTCTCCGACCAGTGGGCGGAGTTCCTCGCAGCCATGAAGCGCACGGCCTACGAGATGGACATGAGCCCGGCGCGCCATCCCATCCGCAGCGAGGTGGCTGACGTCAGCGGCGCGATGGCCAACTTCGACGCGATCACCTACGTCAAGGGGCAGAGCGTCCTCCACCAGCTGGTGGCCTACATCGGGGAGGACGCCTTCGTCGAGGGCCTGCGCGACTACTTCTCCCGCTACGCCTACTCCAACACCCGCCTGGCTGACCTGATGGAGTGCTACGAGCGCTCCTCCGGACGCGACCTGTCCGCGTGGACCACCGCGTGGCTGGACCAGGCCGGGCCTGACGTGCTTGCCCTGGAAGGGACCGACCTGGTCGCAGACGCGCCCCCGGGCCAGGAGCCCCGTCCGCACCGCCTCGCGCTGGCGGGCTACACCGTCGCAGAGGGACAGCTCACCGAGACCGGTCGCCAGCACGTGGAGGTGTCAGGCGCACGCACCCCGGTGGCTGCACCCGAGGGAGACCTGGTCCTGGTGAACGCGGGCGACCTCACGTTCGCCGCAGTCCGCCCCGACGAGTCGTCCCGGCGTCTGATGCTCGTGCACATCGCCGACTTCACCGACCCGCTCGACCGTGCGCTCGTCGCTGCGACGGCCGGCCAGCTGCTCCTGCTCGGCGAGGTGGCGCCGCGCGAGGTCGCCGGCGCGCTGACCCGAGCCATCGCTGCCGAGACGAGCCCGGCCCTGGTGGAGCCGTTCCTCTCCCAGGCCATCGGTGTCGCCGACCGCTGGGCGCCGGCCGGCGAGGCACCCGGGTTGCTCAGCGACTTCGCCGACGCTGTCCTCGAGGTGGTCGACAGGCCCGACCAGCGCCAGCCGGCACTGCGAGCGCTGGCCAGTGCCGCGTCGAGCGAGAAGCATTGGGCCGTCCTCGAGGAGGCAGTTGCCGGGTCCAGCGACAACGACCTGGCCTGGCGGATGCATGCCCGGCGCGCAGAGCTGGGACAGTACGACGAAGCTGCCGTCACCCGCCTGCTGGAGTCCGACCCGGATCCCGACGCCCACATGCGCCGGCTCGCGGTCCTGGCCGCGCGCCCGGACGTCGAGGCCAAGGAGGAGGTCTGGAGGGCATTCTTCGTGGACTACTCGGTTCCCGCCAGCCGGGAGACGCTCGTGCTGGGCGCCACCTTCTGGCGGCCCGGGCAGGCCGAGCTGCTCAAGCCCTTCACCCTGCGCTACCTCGAAGAGCTGCACACCCTCAAGGGCGGTCTGCTCAACCAGGGCCTCACCATCCGGGCGATGTATCCCCTCGGAGCCGGGGACGCGGAGTTCCTCGCGGCCGCGGAGGCCGCGTCGGAGGATGCTTCGCTCAGTGCCTACGCGCGCAACCAGCTCAAGGCCAACGGCTTCGTGCTCGACCGCATCCTCGCGGCCCGCAAGCTGTGACCTGGCGATGACCGCCCGTCGTCAGACCTCTGCGACCTCGTCGTCGACGCGCCTCAGCGCGGCCTCGTCGATGGGGATCCGCAGCTCGCGCTGACGCTCGATCGCAGCACCCACCAGGCCGGCGAAGAGCGGGTGGGGTTGTGTCGGGCGTGACTTGAGCTCGGGGTGCGCCTGCGTCGCCACGTAGTAGGGGTGCACCTCGGCCGGGAGCTCCACGAACTCCACCAGGCCCAGGTCGGGGTTGACCCCGGAGAAGACGAGGCCCGCCTCCTCCAGCACGCCCCGGTAGGCGTCGTTGAACTCGTAGCGGTGGCGGTGGCGCTCCTCGACGTGCTCCGCGCCGTAGGCCATCGCCACCACCGATCCAGGCACCAGGTCCGCCGGCTGGAGGCCCAGGCGCATCGTGCCTCCCAGGTCACCGGCACCGTCGACGTACTGCTTCTGCTCCTCGATGGTCGAGATGACCGGCTCGAGCGTGCCCGGGTCGAACTCGGTGGACCCGGCCTTGTCGAGGCCCGCGACGTTGCGTGCGTACTCGATGACCATGCACTGCAGCCCCAGGCACAGACCCAGGGTGGGGATGGCGTGGGTCCGCGCGTAGGTCAGGGCCCCGAGCTTGCCCTCGATGCCACGCACGCCGAATCCGCCCGGGACGCAGACAGCGTCCACGTCGTGCAGCAGCTTCGCGGCCCCCTGGGGTGTCTCGCACTCGTCCGAGGCCACCCAGCGCAGATGCACCTTCGCCTCGTGTGCGAAACCACCTGCGCGCAATGCCTCCGCGACCGAGAGGTAGGCGTCGGGCAGGTCGACGTACTTGCCCACCAGGGCGACGGTGACGTCCTCCTGGGGGTGGTGCACCCGGCGGAGCAGGTCGTCCCACACGGTCCAGTCCACGTCCCGGAAGGGCAGGTCCAGTCGTCGTACGACGTAGGCGTCGAGGCCCTCGCGGTGGAGGACCTTCGGGATGTCGTAGATCGAGGGTGCGTCGGCCGCGGTGACGACGGCCTCCTCGTCGACGTCGCACATCAGGGAGATCTTGCGCTTGATGCTCTCGGGCAGCTCGCGGTCGGCTCGGCAGACCACCGCATCGGGTTGGATGCCGATGGACCGCAGCGCCGCCACGGAGTGCTGGGTGGGCTTGGTCTTGAGCTCGCCGGAGGGACCGATGTAGGGCACGAGCGAGACGTGGATGAAGAAGCAGTTGTCGCGGCCGATGTCGTGGCGCGTCTGGCGGGCCGCCTCGAGGAAGGGGAGCGACTCGATGTCGCCGACCGTTCCCCCGATCTCGGTGATCACCACGTCGATGTCGGCCCCACCCATCGCGAGGATGCGGTCCTTGATCTCGTTGGTGATGTGCGGGATCACCTGCACGGTGTCACCGAGGTAGTCGCCGCGCCGCTCCTTGGCGATCACGCTCGAGTAGACCTGACCCGTCGTGACGTTGGCGATGCCGTTCAGGTCGGTGTCGAGGAACCGCTCGTAGTGGCCGATGTCGAGATCGGTCTCGGCACCGTCGTTGGTCACGAAGACCTCGCCGTGCTGAAACGGGTTCATGGTCCCGGGATCGACGTTGAGGTAGGGGTCGAGCTTCTGCATCGTGACGCGGAGACCGCGTGACTTCAGCAGGCTGCCCAGGCTGGAGGCGGTGAGCCCCTTGCCGAGGGAGGAGGCGACGCCCCCGGTCACGAATACGTGCTTGGTCGGCGTCGGGTTCCTCACGGGGTTCTAGCCTACCCGAGAGGGGCCGGCCCGTCGGCACCCGACGCACCGAACGACCCGCCTGCTGTCTGCGTCGAGCGTGCGAGCGCCATGACGGTGGCGATCTTTCCGGCCATCGTCTCGGTCCCGTCGACCGTGGCCACCGATGCCGCGGCGGGGTCGGCCCGGAAGCGGCCCAGCTGGCCCTCTCCCCCGTCAGCGGCGGACCCGGCAGCGACCACGCCCTTGACGCCGCGGGAGAGCCCTCCGAGAAGTCCCGAGAGGATGGCGTCCACGCTCTCGTCCCGGGTGTCGGCACCGAGGACGAAGAGGACGAGGGGGGCCCGCTGAGGGTCATCGGCGACGGGAGCCATGAGCCCCGCGCCCGCGACGGCCTCGGCGACCGAGCGCGCCTTGCGCGTGCTGGACTCCGCGTCCTCGGAAGTGGTGCCGACGGTGAGCCCGAGGAGCTGCCCCATGCGGTCGTAGGTCGAGGCGTCCGCGGACACGGAGTCTCCCAGCTGTGTCATCAGCTGGCTGCCCAAGGTGTCCACGAGCGACTTCTGGCTGGGATCGAGCATCGCCTCGCTCAACGCGTAGCGGGCGGTGACGCTTCCTCCGGCCGCGGAGACCTGCTCCACCAGGGCCGTCACCACCTGCTCGTCGGCCCCCGGCACTGTCACCACCGCGACCTCCTGCCCCTTGAGCCGGTCGGCGACCAGGGTCGGTGCCACTGCCGCGACGAAGCCGTCGGGGAAGGTCGAGCCCGCACCCGTCGCCGGGTCGTCTCCCAGCGGGGCCGCAGCGGGGTCGGTGCGGTCCGCGACCTCGGAGAGCGGGCCGCTGCCCAGGACGACTCCGACCGCGAGGGCCAGGAAGACGGAGACGACGGTGATGACGTGGTGGCGCAAGGTGATCACGGGAGAAGTCCTCGGAGGTTCTCGACGGCGGTGGACACGGTGGGCTCGAGGTCTGCGACCCACTCCTGGCCGACGGGCGTGATGCCGACGGCGGCGGCCAGGGCCAGGAGCCCGGCCAGCGTGACACCGAGCAGGTGACGCGGACGCACCGCTCCGTCGTAGAGCGTGGGAATCGCCGCGGCATCGACCAGCGTCGGACCGACCTTGAGCCTGGTGAGGAACGTGCTGGCCAGGCCGCTGCGGCCACGGTCGAGGAACTCGTCCAGCGTCGCGTGCATCCCGACTCCGACGATCAGGCGAGCCTCTGCGCCGGCCGCCATCAGGAGTGCGGCGTCCTCGCCGGTGGCACTGGTCTCGAAGCGGGCGGGACGCAGGTTCATGCGCTCCAGCGGCTCGGTGACCGCGCGGCCCGCTCCGCGCTCGACGAGGACCACCACGTCTCGCGCCCGTCGCAGGACCTGCGCGGACGGCGGCTCCGCCCCCGCCGAGATGACGACCACGTCCGGCCGGTGCCCGGCGGCCGCCAGGGCGTCCGCACCGCCGTCGACGCCGACCAGGACCGGGTCCTGCTCGCGGATGAACGGCTTGATGCCTCGCAGCTCGCCCTCCCAGTCGTGGGAGCGTACGACGACCACGACCGGCCGGCCGGCCATCGAGGTGCTGGTCTGCGGGAGCCCGTGGCCGTGGAGGAGCAGGTCCTGCTCGCGGCGGAGGAACTCGGTGCTGTTGTGGGTGAAGCTGTCGAGCTGCGCGGCGAGGCCGCGGCGGGCGCTGGCCATCTCGGTCCCGACGAGCGTCGCGTCGAGGTGTCGTCCGGTGGCGATCTGGTCCTCGCCGGAGTAGACCACGCCCTCGTCCAACCGGACGGGCGCGCCGTCCTTGAGCCGCGCGAGCAGCTCCGCTCCCGCCTGGTCGATCACGCTCACCCCGGCGTCGACGAGCACCTGGGGGCCCAGGTTGGGGTAGCGACCCGAGATCAGCGGCCCGGCGTTGACCACTCCGACGACTCCTGCGTCGACGAGGGCCTGTGCGGTGGCGCGGTCGAGGTCGACGTGGTCGCAGACGGCGACGTCCCCTGACCGCACCCGGGTGAGGAGCGCGGCCGTACGACGGTCGACACGGGCTGGCCCCTGCACGCCCGGGAGGGCGGGGGCTGGACGGGAGCGGACGGCGAACTTCATCCGCGCCATGTTCTCAGCCGGTTCGGCCCGCTTCGTGCAGGCACGCCCGTTCGGGCGCGGCGGTGTCGAGCAGCTCGCGCGCGTGGGCGAGCGCACTGCTCGACTCCTCGAGCCCCGCCAGCATCCGCGAGAGCTCGCGTTCGCGCTCGGAGGCATCGAGGGTGACCAGCCCGGAGGTCGTCACTGACCCGTCGCTGGACTTGTGCACCACGACGTGGCGATCGCCGTAGGCCGCGACCTGGGGCAGGTGCGTCACGACCAGCACCTGCGCGTCACGAGCCAGCCGGGCCAGCCGCCGACCGATCTCGATGGCTGCCTTGCCCCCGACACCGGCATCGACCTCGTCGAACACGAAGATCGGGACCGGGCTCGTTCCGGCGAGCGCGACCTCGACCGCGAGCATGACCCGCGAGAGCTCGCCGCCCGAGGCGCCCTTGTGCAGGGGTCGCGCGTCAGCACCGGTGTTGGCTGCGAGCAGGAGCTCCACCTCGTCCGTGCCGTGCGAGCCCGCCCGGACCCAGCGCCCGCCGACCTCGAGGGCGTGAGCGGTGAGCCGCTCGGGCTCCTCGATCTCCTGCTGGCCGACCCTGACGACGACGGTGGCGTGTGGCATGGCGAGGTGGGTGAGCTCCTCGGTGACCACTGACTCGAGCCTGGCCGCTGCGGCGCGCCTGGCCTCGCTCAGCCGGCTGGCTGCGGCGGCGAGCTCGCGGCGCAGCTCCTTCCTCTGGACCTCCAACGCCTCGATCTGCTCGTCGGTGGAGTCAAGGTCGGTGAGCCGCGCGGCAGCGTCCTCGCCCCAGGCCAGCACCTCGTCGATCGTGGCGCCGTACTTCCGGGTCAAGGCGGTCAGCGCGGCACGCCTCTCGCTCACGGCGGCCAGACGGCTGGGGTCGGACTCGAGGCCGGCGGCGTAGGACGCCACGTCGGCCGCGACGTCGGACAGCAGGTAGGTGAGCTCGGCCAGCCGATCGGCCAGCTCCGCAGCCTGGTTGTCGTGCTCCCTCACGTCGTCGAGGGCGGCCCGGGCCGCGGACGCCGTCGCGAGGGCATCGGGGTCGCCCTGCTCGCTGTTGAGCGCCTGACGCGCCAGCTCGGCGGCTGATCGCAGTGTGTCTGCGAAGCCCAGCCTGGCCTCCTCGGCCGCGAGTGAGTGGTCCTCCCCCGGCTCCGGCGCCACAGCCTCGATCTCGGACAGTCCGAAGCGCAGCCGGTCAGCCTCCTGGGCCCGCTCCTGTGCGCTGGTGACCACCTGGTGGAGACGATCCTCCAGCTCCACGAGACGGTCGTGCCCGTCTGCGTAGGTGGCGAGGAGGCGCGCGACCTCGGGGCCACCGAACCGGTCGAGGGCCTCCCGCTGAGCCTGGGGGCGCAGCAGCCGGTGCTGGTCGGACTGGCCGTGGACGGCCACGAGGGGCTCGGCGACACCCGCCAGGACGGAGACCGGCACTGCGGCTCCCCCGACCCAGGCACGGGAGCGTCCCTCGGCGGCGACGTTGCGGGCCAGGACGACCCGTCCGTCCTCGTGGTCGCCGCCGGCCTCCTCGACGGAGGCGAGGAGGTCGGGGAGGCCGCTGGCCTCGATGACCCCCTCGACGCGTGCGTGCTTCGCCCCGCTGCGCACCGCGCCCGAGTCTGCGCGGTTCCCCAGCAGCATGCCGAGGGCGGTCACGACCATGGTCTTGCCCGCACCGGTCTCGCCCGTGATGACCGTCAGCCCGGGGCCGAGCTCGAGGGTCGAGGAGTCGATGACCCCGAGCGAGCTGATCCGCAGCTCCTCAAGCATCGGCTTCGCCACCCTCGCGGCGCCGGCGCTCGGCCGCTCCGCGCCACCCTTCGACAGACAGGTCGAACTTCGCGACCAGTCGGTCGGTGAACGGCGCCTGGTGGAGCCGCACCAGCCGAACCGGGTGGGCTCCGCGTCGTACCTCGATGCGCGCCCCCGGCGGGAGGTCCACGGTGCGTCGGCCGTCGCACCACAGGACCCCGGCGCCGTCGGTGCCGGGAATCACTTCCACGGCGAGGACCGACGAGGGCGCGATCACCATCGGACGCGCGAACAGCGCGTGGGCGCTCAACGGGACCATCAGCAGTGCTTCGACAGAGGGCCACACGATCGGCCCCCCAGCGCTGAAGTTGTAGGCGGTCGAGCCGGTCGGGGTGGCACACACGACGCCGTCGCAGCCCCACCGTGACAGCGGTCGGCCGTCGATCTCGACGACGACCTGGAGCATCCGCTCGCGCGCCGCCTTCTCGACGCTCGCCTCGTTGAGGGCGAAGGTCGTCGCGACGACCTGTTTGCCGAGCATCACCGTCACGTCGAGCGTGAGGCGCTCCTCGATGACGTAGCGACGTTCCACGATGGCCGCGATGGTCGCCTCGACGGCGTCCTCCTCGGCCTCGGCCAGGAACCCGACATGACCGAGGTTGACACCGAGCAGCGGCGTGCTGGTGTCGTGCGTCAGCTCGGCGGCGCGCAGGATCGATCCGTCGCCTCCGATCACGAGGACGAGCTCGCAGTCGGCGCCGGGCTGGTCGTGCGGGTCCACCGTCTCGACGAGCGGGTCCAGCGAGCCGGTGTCGAGACCCAGGTCGCGGGCCTCCTCCGCGAGGAGGCGAACCCCGATCCCGTGGGCGGTGAGCGACTTGATGCACGCGCGCCCGACCTCACGGGCCGCCTCACGGCCGGTGTGCGTCAGGACGAGCACCCGACGCGGTCCGCTGCTCTCGCTCATCGCTCCACCCTCTCACCCGCGCCGGCACCGAGCGCGGCATTGCGCTCGACCTCGGCACGGATGTCGTCCTCGCCGATCGACGGTGCGCCGTGGCGCAGGAGGAGGAAGAACTCCACGTTGCCGGAGGGGCCCGGCAGCGGGCTCACGGTCACAGCCACTGCTCCCCACCCGCGATCGGCGGCGGCTGCAGCGATGCCCGCGACCGCCTCGACGCGCAGGCCGAGGTCGCGTACGACGCCACCCTTGCCCACTCGGTCCTTGCCCACCTCGAACTGCGGCTTGACCATCAGTGCCAGCTCGCCGTCGCCGCTCGTCACGGCAAGCAGCGCGTCGAGCACGAGCTCCAGGGAGATGAACGAGAGGTCTCCGACAACCAGGTCGACGGGACCTCCGACCGTCTCGAGGGTCAGCTCCCGGACGTTGGTGCGGTCGTGGACCGTCACCCGCGGGTCGCTGCGCAAGGACCAGGCGAGCTGCCCGTAGCCCACGTCCACTGCGACCACCTCACGCGCACATCGACGGAGGAGCACGTCGGTGAAGCCGCCGGTGGACGCCCCCGCGTCGAGGCAGCGCTTGCCCGACACGGTCAACCCGTGACCGGAGAACGCGTCGAGCGCACCGGCGAGCTTGTGGCCGCCACGCGAGACGTAGTCCTCACGCTCCGGGTCTGCCTTCACGACCAGGGCCACGTCGGTCGTGACCCCCGTGGCTGGCTTGGTCGCCACGACACCGGCAACCCGCACCCGGCCCTCGGCAATCAGGTCGCTGGCGTGCTCGCGCGACCTGGCCAGGCCTCGCCGGACGAGCTCTGCATCGAGGCGCAGTCGCCGGGGCGCCACTTCGGCTCAGGGCTCCTGTGGGGCGTCGAGAGCGCGCCGCAGCTGCTCCTGGGCGCGCTCGAAGGCGCCCACGTGCTCGGCCACCGGCACGTCGCCGAGCCTGTCGATCTGCTCCAGGACCTGGTCCACCTCGACCACGCCGGTCGGCTCGAACGCGAGCCCGTCGGAGTGGGCGGAACCCTGCTGCTCGTCCATGGCAGGAAGCCTACTCGGAGAGGGTGGTCCGGTCAGGGCCGGGCGGTACGACGTCGGACACGTCCGCAGGGCCGCCGGTGCGGTCGAGGTGTGACCAGCACGCCGTCGCCGTGACCCGCCACCAGTCGGCGACCTCACCCTCACCGCGGACCTCGAGGCGACCGTCGACCACGTCCGCCTGCCACCCCCCGAGTCGGGCTCCCCCTCCGACGGTCTCGGGAACCGGGTGTGCCTCGAACAGGCCCTCCAGGTCAGGCGAGATGTAGCTCGGGCGCATCTCGGGAGGAGCTGAGACGAGCTCCTCGAGCCACGTCACCCCGGTGAGCACCAGGATGGACGGGACGCCGACCGAGTGCGCGCCCTCGATATCGGTGTCGAGCCGGTCGCCGACCATGAGCGGCGTCGAGCCGCCCACGCGGCGGATGGTCTCCTCCATCAACGGCCGCTCGGGCTTGCCCGCCACGGTCGGGGCCACGCCCGCGAACTCGCTGATGGTCCGCACCAGCACGCCGTGCCCCGGTGCCAGCCCGTAGGCGGTGGGGATGGTGAGGTCAGCGTTGCTCGCCACGTAGGGAAGACCGTCCCTCACGAGTACGGCGGCCCGCATGATCTCGCGCCACCGGACGTCCTTGCCGTAGCCGCTCACCACGGCGACCGCCGAGTCACCAGCACTCGGGGACACCGGCTCCAGGCCCTCGTCCACGAGTGCGGCCTCGAGACCCTTCCCGCCGAGCAGGACGACCCTGGCACCGGTGCCGTGCTGCTTACGGAGGAGGCGGGCAGCGGCCTGCGCCGACGTCACCACGTCGGAGGGGTCGGCCGCCACCCCCACCCCTGCCAGCTTCACCGCCACCTCGTCGGGGGTGCGTGAGGCGTTGTTCGTCACGAACGCGACGTGGCGGCCGCCGGCGCGAGCGCGTTCGATGCGTTGCGGCGCCCCGGCCACGGCCTGGCCACCGACATAGACGACGCCGTCGAGGTCGAACATCACCAGGTCGTGCGCCTCCAGCAAGACGCCCGGGCTCTCCTGCAGCATGGCCACCCCTTACCCGTTCGCTCCTCTGCCGGCCCCTACGATGCTGCGATGGACTTGGCCACGGTCGTGCCGCCGTACGTGGCGAAGCCTCTCCGGCTCGAGCCCTTCCGTGCGTCGATGCTTGCGCCCGCCAGGGTTGGGGATCCCTCGTCTGCTCGAGCCCTGGCGCGACCATACCGTGACGTCGCCGGGCGGCTGGCGACCTGGATCGAGCGCGGCTGGGCGCTGCGTGACACCGGGCCGGCGATCTACCTGCACGAGTACTCCGCGGGCGGGGTCACGATCAGGGGCTTGGTGGGCGCGCTGGACGTGTCTGCGCGAGCAGCCGACATGCGCGACAGGGCGGTGTGGCCCCACGAGGCAGTCCATCCCGAGCAGGCCGCCGACCTGGCCGCGCGGATGGAGGAGATGCACCTGAACCCCGCCCCGATCCTCCTCGTCCACGACGGCGACGCGGACGTGCGTGAGGTGATCCAGCAGACGTCGGCGACTCCCCCGACGTGGAGCTTCGAGGACCACGGGGGCCAGCACCAGCGCCTCTGGGCCGTCCGCGACGAGAAGGCCCTCGACCAGATCACCCGGGGCCTGGCCGAGACACGATGCCTCATCGCCGATGGCCACCACCGCTACGCGGCCTACCTCGCCCTGCAGGCCAAGCATCCGGGCACTGCCTGGGACGCGGGCCTCGCCATGGTCGTCGACCAGTCGGACACGCCGTTCTTCCTCGGCCCCATCCACCGGTCCCTCTCGGACCTCGACCTCGACACCATCACGTCCGTGGCCGACGAGCTGGGGGCGGTCATCACAGCGCACCCGCGCGCGGACGCGCTGAACACGCTCGCCCCCGGCACTCTTGTGTGCACCGATGGTGCCCGGTGGAGGACCATCACTCCCGAGGTGCGCGGCGCGGACCCTCTCGTGGAGTGGCTGCACGACACCCTCATCCCCGCCCTCCCCCACGCCCCGCGACTCGCATACCACCACACCGTCACAGACGTACTTGCCTCGCTCGGGTCCCACGCCGTGGGCGCTCTGCTGCCCAGCGCCGACTTCACACAGATTCGCGACGTCGTGTCTTCTGGCCGTCTCCTTCCGGAGAAGGCGACCTCCTTCCAGCCGAAGCCGAGCCTCGGGGTCATCATGCGGCACGTGCCCGACGCCTGACCTTCGCCGACACGACCTCGACCTCCACCCGCGACGCGGCCCCGCCGACCCCTCGGAAGAACCGTCGTCTGATCGCCCCGGACACCTCGACCACGTCGCCCGTCTGCCACTTGAGGACGCTGCGCTGAACACGGGCGGTCCACGCCACGCACTCGAGCGCGTCCACCGACTGTCTGGACCTGCCGCCGGGCGCACGGTCGACCACGAGGCGGAACGACACCAACCTGTCCCCGCTCGGCAACGTCCGTGTCACGGGCTCTTCGGCGACCCGTCCGACCAGGCGCACGTCATTGACCGCCGCGACGGCGTCCTCCAGCCCGGGTGTCCCTGTCCTGGGCTGCTTCTCCTTGGGTGTGCGAACCGGCATCGCACCTCACCTCCTCAGTGGAGATACACGCTGCCGGTTGCCCCCGACAAATTGCCGCTCCACGCCGGCTCCCTGTGGAAACGCCACGAGCGGGAGCTGCTGTGAACACTTTGTGGACGGCGATGCAGGGATAGCGCCCCTTGCACACGACGGTGAAATGCAAGAAGCGGGACCCCGAGGGGTCCCGCTTCTGCGTAGTTTATGTCCGGCGGCGTCCTACTCTCCCACAACCTCTCGGTTGCAGTACCATCGGCGCTGAAAGGCTTAACTTCCGGGTTCGGTATGGGACCGGGTGTTTCCCTTTCGCTATGGCCGCCGTAACTTTGTCAACCCTTCACACACATGGTGGGTGTGTTGGTTGGGAACTGCGTAGTGGACGCGGGCGTGCATGACTGTGGTGTTGCTTGGGTGTGTCTGGGCTTGTTTGGTGGTGTTGTGTACGTGGTTGGGACAAGCCCTCGGCCTATTAGTACCGGTCGGCTTGGCATTGCTGCTGTACACCTCCGGCCTATCAACCCCATGTTCTGTGGGGGGCCTTACCCAGCTACCTGGTGGGAAACCTCATCTTGAAACGTGCTTCCCGCTTAGATGCATTCAGCGGTTATCACTTCCGAACGTAGCCAACCAGCCGTGCCCCTGGCGGGACAACTGGCACACCAGAGGTTCGTCCATCCCGGTCCTCTCGTACTAGGGACAGCCTTTCTCAAGTTTCCTGCGCGCGCGGCGGATAGGGACCGAACTGTCTCACGACGTTCTAAACCCAGCTCGCGTGCCGCTTTAATGGGCGAACAGCCCAACCCTTGGGACCTACTCCAGCCCCAGGATGCGACGAGCCGACATCGAGGTGCCAAACCATCCCGTCGATATGGACTCTTGGGGAAGATCAGCCTGTTATCCCCGGGGTACCTTTTATCCGTTGAGCGACCACGCTTCCACATGCCGTGGCCGGATCACTAGTTCCGACTTTCGTCCCTGCTCGACATGTCTGTCTCACAGTCAAGCTCCCTTGTGCACTTACACTCAACACCTGATTGCCAACCAGGCTGAGGGAACCTTTGAGCGCCTCCGTTACATTTTAGGAGGCAACCGCCCCAGTTAAACTACCCATCAGGCACTGTCCCTGATCCGGATAACGGACCTAGGTTAGACATCTAGTACGACCAGAGTGGTATTTCAACGTTGACTCCACCCCAACTGGCGTCGGGGTTTCACAGTCTCCCACCTATCCTACACAAGCCGAACCAAACACCAATACCAAACTATAGTAAAGGTCCCGGGGTCTTTCCGTCCTGCCGCGCGTAACGAGCATCTTTACTCGTAGTGCAATTTCGCCGAGTCCATGGTTGAGACAGCGCCCAAGTCGTTACTCCATTCGTGCAGGTCGGAACTTACCCGACAAGGAATTTCGCTACCTTAGGATGGTTATAGTTACCACCGCCGTTTACTGGGGCTTAAATTCTGAGCTTCGACTTGCGTCTAACCCGTCCTCTTAACCTTCCAGCACCGGGCAGGAGTCAGTCCGTATACATCGTCTTACAACTTCGCACGGACCTGTGTTTTTAGTAAACAGTCGCTTGGGCCTGGTCTCTGCGGCCCTTCACGCTTCCCCCAGCAAGTGGGTTCACGATCCGGGCCCCCCTTCTCCCGAAGTTACGGGGGCATTTTGCCGAGTTCCTTAACCATGGTTGTCTCGATCGCCTTGGTATTCTCTACCTGATCACCTGAGTCGGTTTGGGGTACGGGCGGCGCATAGCTCGCTAGAGGTTTTTCTCGACAGCATAGGATCACCCACTTCGCCACTAATGGCTCCGTGTCACATCTCAGACATATGAGGCCCGGATTTGCCTGGACCTCGTCCTACCTGCTTACCCGTGGACAACCATCGCCACGGCTGGGCTACCTTCCTGCGTCACCCCATCGCTTGACTACTACCAGCTCGGGTCCCACGCTCCACACACCAGCCTCGCCCCGAAGGGTCCGGTCCGCTGCGCTTCGGGTGGTTAGCATCACCAGGTTCGTCATGGGCGCTACTTTGCCGGTACGGGAATATCAACCCGTTGTCCATCGACTACGCCTGTCGGCCTCGCCTTAGGTCCCGACTTACCCAGGGCAGATTAGCTTGACCCTGGAACCCTTGATCATTCGGCGGAAGAGTTTCTCACTCTTCATTCGCTACTCATGCCTGCATTCTCACTCGTGTGGCCTCCACGCCTGGATCACTCCGACGCTTCACTGCCCACACGACGCTCCCCTACCCATCCAGAGCACTGAACACCGATCAAGTCGATGCTGATGTATATCTCTGAATGCCATAGCTTCGGCGGATGACTTGAGCCCCGCTACATTGTCGGCGCGGAATCACTTGACCAGTGAGCTATTACGCACTCTTTCAAGGGTGGCTGCTTCCAAGCCAACCTCCTGGTTGTCAATGCGACTCCACATCCTTTTCCACTTAGTCACCGCTTAGGGGCCTTAGCTGATGGTCTGGGCTGTTTCCCTCTCGACTACGGAGCTTATCCCCCGCAGTCTCACTGCTGCGCTCTCACTTACCGGCATTCGGAGTTTGGCTAACGTCAGTAACCTTGTAGGGCCCATTAGCTATCCAGTGCTCTACCTCCGGCAAGAAACACGCAACGCTGCACCTAAATGCATTTCGGGGAGAACCAGCTATCACGAAGTTTGATTGGCCTTTCACCCCTATCCACAGGTCATCCCCTCAGTTTTCAACCTAAGTGGGTTCGGTCCTCCACGTCGTCTTACCGACGCTTCAACCTGCCCATGGATAGATCACTTCGCTTCGGGTCTTGAGCGCGCTACTGAATCGCCCTATTCGGACTCGCTTTCGCTACGGCTTCCCCACACGGGTTAACCTCGCAACACACCGCAAACTCGCAGGCTCATTCTTCAAAAGGCACGCCGTCACCCACCACAAGGGCAAGCTCCGACGGATTGTAGGCACACGGTTTCAGGTACTATTTCACTCCCCGCCAGGGGTACTTTTCACCTTTCCCTCACGGTACTTGTCCGCTATCGGTCATCAAGGAGTATTTAGGCTTAACGGGTGGTCCCGCCAGATTCACACGGAATTTCAGGGGTTCCGTGTTACTTGGGAACACGCTCCAGAGCCAGTGGCATACATCTACGGGGCTATCACCCGCTACGGCGCGGCTTTCCAACCGGCTTCGACTTCCCCACTGGTTTCTTACTCTGCACCAGTCCGGCAGAACTGGTCGAACGGTCCCACAACCCCACAACTGCAACCCCTGCCGGGTATCACACAGCCGCGGTTTAGCCTCTTCCGATTTCGCTCGCCACTACTCTCGGAATCACTGTTGTTTTCTCTTCCTGTCGGTACTGAGATGTTTCACTTCCCGACGTTCCCTCCACACACCCTATGTGTTCAGGTGCGGGTAACACGACATGACTCGTGCTGGGTTTCCCCATTCGGACACCCCCGGATCACAGCTCGGTTGCCAACTCCCCAGGGCTTATCGCAGGCTCCAACGTCCTTCATCGGCTCTTGATGCCAAGGCATCCACCATGTGCCCTTCATAGCTTGTCTCAACAACGTCACAACAACACAAACATGCAACGCCACAAGACAACACCACAAGAACAACAAAACAATCATGCACAACCACACCCCCAACAAAAAAAGTCGGGGGCATGAATTAAATGCTCGCGTCCACTATGCAGATCTCAAACAACAACCCCACCAACCCCCACCCCCAACCAACCGGTCGCGGAGCAGACAAAGGAGGAGACAACCAGAGAAACCAACCCCCACCACCCCCCAATCCAGCAGGAGACGATGCGGAGCCTGATCCCTCAGGACCCAACAGTGTGTCCGAACAGCCACCACCCACCAACAGACCCCAGGTTCCACACCCACACCCCACACCAACCCCAAAGGGCCGGCACGAGACACGAGCAGTACTGAGGGACCCACCCGCAGGCAGCGACCCAATCATCGACGATTCCACTAGTGAACACCACCATGCGCCCACCCACACTCGGGGCAGGTCGGGGCGTGTGCTCCTTAGAAAGGAGGTGATCCAGCCGCACCTTCCGGTACGGCTACCTTGTTACGACTTCGTCCCAATCGCCAGCCCCACCTTCGACAGCTCCCTCCACAAGGGTTGGGCCACCGGCTTCGGGTGTTGCCGACTTTCGTGACGTGACGGGCGGTGTGTACAAGGCCCGGGAACGTATTCACCGCAGCGTTGCTGATCTGCGATTACTAGCGACTCCGACTTCATGGGGTCGAGTTGCAGACCCCAATCCGAACTGAGACCGGCTTTTTGGGATTCGCTCCCCCTTACGGGATCGCAGCCCTTTGTACCGGCCATTGTAGCATGCGTGAAGCCCTGGACATAAGGGGCATGATGACTTGACGTCATCCCCACCTTCCTCCGAGTTGACCCCGGCAGTCTCCTATGAGTCCCCACCATAACGTGCTGGCAACATAGAACGAGGGTTGCGCTCGTTGCGGGACTTAACCCAACATCTCACGACACGAGCTGACGACAGCCATGCACCACCTGTACACCGACAAAAAGGGGCCACATCTCTGCAGCTTTCCGGTGTATGTCAAACCCAGGTAAGGTTCTTCGCGTTGCATCGAATTAATCCGCATGCTCCGCCGCTTGTGCGGGCCCCCGTCAATTCCTTTGAGTTTTAGCCTTGCGGCCGTACTCCCCAGGCGGGGCGCTTAATGCGTTAGCTGCGGCACGGAACCCATGGAATAGGTCCCACACCTAGCGCCCAACGTTTACGGTGTGGACTACCAGGGTATCTAATCCTGTTCGCTCCCCACACTTTCGCTCCTCAGCGTCAGGTAATGCCCAGAGAACCGCCTTCGCCACCGGTGTTCCTCCTGATATCTGCGCATTTCACCGCTACACCAGGAATTCCGTTCTCCCCTGCATACCTCTAGTCTGCCCGTATCGAAAGCAAGCCACATGTTAAGCATGAGGTTTTCACTCCCGACGCGACAAACCGCCTACGAGCCCTTTACGCCCAATAATTCCGGACAACGCTCGCACCCTACGTATTACCGCGGCTGCTGGCACGTAGTTGGCCGGTGCTTCTTTAGTAGGTACCGTCACTTGCGCTTCGTCCCTACCGAAAGAGGTTTACAACCCGAAGGCCGTCATCCCTCACGCGGCGTTGCTGGATCAGGCTTCCGCCCATTGTCCAATATTCCCCACTGCTGCCTCCCGTAGGAGTCTGGGCCGTGTCTCAGTCCCAGTGTGACCGGTCACCCTCTCAGGCCGGTTACCCGTCGAAGCCATGGTGAGCCATTACCTCACCATCAAGCTGATAGGCCGCGAGCACATCCCCCACCGAAAAAACTTTCCACACACAACCATGCGACCATGTGTCATATCCGGTATTAATCACCGTTTCCGGTGGCTATCCCGAAGTGGGGGGCAGATTACTCACGTGTTACTCACCCGTTCGCCGCTCGAGTACCACCGAAGTGGCCTTTCCGCTCGACTTGCATGTGTTAAGCACGCCGCCAGCGTTCGTCCTGAGCCAGGATCAAACTCTCCATCGAAAAACAAACCCCCACACAACCCCAAAGAGCCATGCAGAGAAAAAGAGAGCCACATCCCCTGACAAAAAACAAAACTGACAAAAAAGCCAGAATCATTGTCAAAGAAACCATCAACAACCAGCCACCAAAAAGACGACCAGAAGTCAACGGGGCAAAACAAACTAATTCGTCGACTATCAAACACACTGTTGAGTTCTCAAGAATCAGACACACCCACGACACACACCACAAAGCGCGATCACGCGGAGCAACTGGTCAAACTACCGAGAAGATCGGCCATCGTCAAACTGATTGGCTTCTTCTCGGGGCGGTCCTGCGTGGGCCCCTCTCAGGCTGGCCTTCTGGCCAGGAGCGGGCGCCGCTTGCAGCGACAGGTAGAACCATAGACCCTCTCCCTCCTCGATGCCAAACCGGGGGTCGGTTCCACGCATCTGTGCAGGTCAGGGGCTCGTTCGAGCTCGGCGGGGCGCCGCCGGTCGGTAGACCGAGACGTGCGGGTCGTGCTCGATCCAGAACCGCCACGGGCGATCGGCGGCATGCCGCAGGCCGACCCTCGGGCCGGTGCGCACCTCGTCGGTCGCGACTGCGCGTCCGAGCTCGAGGGACAGTGCTCCCCCGCCGCCCAAGTCGCTGCCGTCATGGGTCAGGTCGATCGCCAGTGCACGACACAGTCGTGCAGGCCCGCGAGCGAGGTCCCGAGCGGAAGAGCCGGGGCGTCGTACCTGGGCCACGTCGAGCCCCTCGACGACCTGTCCCGCCCGCAGGAGCACCGCAGAGGCGGCGCCCTCCGGCCCGCACACGACGTTGCAGCAGTGGTGCATCCCGTAGGTGAAGTAGACGTAGAGGTGCCCGCCCGGTCCGAACATGACGGAGTTGCGGGGAGTGCGACCGCGGTAGGCGTGCGAGCCGGGGTCGTTGGCGCCGTCGTACGCCTCGACCTCGCAGATGCGGACGGCCACCTCGCCGTGGCGCAGCACAGCACCCAGGAGGCGCGGCGCCACTTCGAGCGCCGGCCTCCGGAGAAGCGCCTGCAGGTCAGGCAAGGTGCTCACGGTGGGCCGACACCCTGGCCCGAAGCTCGGTCAGCTGTTCGCGGACACGTGAAGGGGCGGTGCCGCCGCGACCGTCGCGCGATGCCACGGAGCCCTCGACCGTCAGGACGAGGCGGACCTCGGGCGTGAGGGCAGGAGAGATCGACGCGAACTCCTCGTCGGTGAGGTCGGCCAGCTCGACACCACGGGCCTCTGCTGCTCGCACGCATGCGCCCGCCACCTCGTGGGCGACCCGGAAGGGCGTGCCCTCGCGCACGAGCCACTCGGCGATGTCGGTGGCGAGGGAGAATCCCTGGGGAGCGAGCTCGGCCATGCGCGCGGTGTTGTAGATGAGGGTGGCGACCTGTCCCGTGAAGGCTGGGAGGAGCACCTCGAGGGTGTCCAGGGAGTCGAAGACCGGCTCCTTGTCCTCCTGGAGGTCGCGGTTGTAGGCGAGCGGGAGGGCCTTGAGGGTGGTCAGCAGGCCAGTGAGGTTGCCCACCAGCCGGCCGGCCTTGCCCCGGGCCAGCTCCGCGATGTCGGGGTTCTTCTTCTGGGGCATGATCGAGGAACCGGTCGACCAGGAGTCGTGGAGCGTGACGAAGTCGAACTCCTTGGTGGCCCAGAGGATGACCTCCTCTGCGATCCTGCTGACGTCGACGCCGACCTGTGCGCACACGAACGCGATCTCGGCGACGAAGTCCCTCGATGCGGTGCCGTCGATCGAGTTGGCCGTGGACCCGGTGAAGCCGAGCTCGCGAGCCACCAGCTCGGGATCGAGACCGAGGCTCTGCCCGGCCAGCGCGCCGCTGCCGTAGGGCGAGTCGCCGATGACGCGCGCGCGCCAGTCGGCGAGGCGCTCCACGTCACGCAACAGCGCCCAGGCGTGGGCGAGCAGGTGGTGGGAGAGCAGCACGGGCTGCGCGTGCTGGAGGTGCGTGCGGCCGGGCATGATCGCGCCGAGATTGGCCTCGGCCTGCCCGGCGAGGGCTTCGACCAGGTCGAGCACCAGCGCGCTCACGACACGCTGGTGGTCGAGGAGGTAGCACCTGAACAAGGTGGCGATCTGGTCGTTGCGGGAGCGTCCGGCGCGAAGCTTTCCCCCGACGTCGGCACCGACCTCCTCGATCAGCAACCTCTCCAGGGCTCCGTGGACGTCCTCGTCGGACGCCTCGGGGCGGAGCGTGCCGTCGGTCACGCGGGCAGCAAGGGCATCCAGCCCGCGGTGGAGCTCCAGCTCCTCGTCGGCAGTGAGCAGCCCGGCAGCCCCGAGCGCCTTCGCGTGGGCGTGCGAGCCTGCGATGTCGTAGGGCGCCAGTCGCCAGTCGAAGTGGGTCGACCGCGAGAGCGCCTCGAGCTCGGGAGAAGGACCGCCGGCGAAGCGCCCTCCCCAGAGCTTGCCCTGGTTGGTGCCGGTGAGCTCACCCATCAGTCGGTCCCGAACTCCATGGCCGCATTGTCCAGGGCGACCTCGGGGGTGTCCTGCTCGGCCTCCGGGTTGTCCACGATCCGCTCGGCACCCCCCGCCGGCAACGCACCCAGCAGGTGGCCGTGCTCGACGAGGACCTGGCCCTGGTCGAGCGGCTGCCCGGCGTAGAGCTCGAGCTTGGCGCGCGAGTCGGCGATGTCGAGGTTGCGGAGCGTCAGCTGACCGATCCGGTCGCTCGGGCCGAACGCGGCGTTCTCGGTGCGTTCCATCGACAGCTTGTCGGGGTGGTAGGAGAAGGCCGGACCGTCGGTGCGCACGATCGTGTAGTCCTCTCCCCTGCGCAGCCTGATCGTGACCTCACCGGTGACGAGCGACGCCACCCAGCGCTGGATGGACTCGCGCAGCATGAGCGCCTGCGGGTCGAGCCAGCGGCCCTGGTAGAGCAGGACACCCAGCCGGCGCCCCTCGGCGTGGTAGTTGGCGATGGTGTCCTCGTTGTGGATGGCGTTGAGGAGCCGCTCGTAGGCGATCCAGAGCAGCGCCATGGCCGGCGCTTCGTAGATGCCACGGGACTTGGCCTCGATGATGCGGTTCTCGATCTGGTCGGACATGCCGAGGCCGTGCCGACCACCGATGGCGTTGGCCTCGTGGACCAGGGCGACCGGGTCGTCGTACTGGGTGCCGTTGATGGCGACCGGGCGGCCGCGGTCGAAGCGGATGGTGACGTCCTCGGTCTCGATGTCGACCGAGGGGTCCCAGAACTTCACGCCCATGATCGGCTCGACGACCTCCAGGGACACGTCGAGGTGCTCGAGCGTCTTGGCCTCGTGGGTGGCGCCCCAGATGTTGGCGTCGGTGGAGTAGGCCTTCTCCTTGCTGTCGCGGTACGGCAGGCCGTGCTCGGTGAGCCACTGGCTCATCTCGGCGCGACCGCCCAGCTCGGTGACGAAGTCGGCGTCGAGCCAGGGCTTGTAGATGCGCAGGTCGGGGTTGGCCAGGAGCCCGTAGCGGTAGAACCGCTCGATGTCGTTCCCCTTGAAGGTGGACCCGTCGCCCCAGATGTCGACGCCGTCCTCGTGCATGGCGCGCACCAGCATCGTGCCGGTCACGGCCCTGCCCAGCGGCGTGGTGTTGAAGTAGGCCCGGCCGCCGGACCTGATGTGGAAGGCGCCGCAGGCCAGCGCCGCCAGCCCCTCCTCCACGAGGGGGCCGCGGCAGTCGACAGCCCGGGCGATCTCGGCGCCGTACTCCTTGGCTCGCGCGGGGACGCCGGAGATGTCGGGCTCGTCGTACTGCCCGATGTCGGCGGTGTAGGTGCACGGGACGGCGCCCTTGTCGCGCATCCAGGCCACGGCGACCGAGGTGTCCAGGCCACCGGAGAAGGCGATGCCGACCCGCTGGCCGATGGGGAGGGAGGTGAGGACCTTGCTCACGAGTCATCCTTTGCTGCGGAGTTCGAGGAGTGGGAAGTCGTAGCGGAGTGGTGGGAGTCGTTGGCGAGCGCGACGAAGCGCGCGGCGAGGGCGTCTCCGCCCCCGGGGTCACGACCGATCACGAGGACCGTGTCGTCTCCGGCGATGGTGCCGAGCACGTCAGTGATCTCGGCGCGGTCGAAGGCGCTCGCCAGGAACTGCGCAGCGCCCGGCGGAGTGCGCAGCACCACCAGGTTGGCGCTCGCCTCGGCGCTGACCAGGAGCTCGGCGCACAGCCGGGAGAGCCGGTCGAGCGCTGCGGCGGACTCTCGGGGAGCAGCCGGCGATCGGTCACCGCCCTCACCTGGAACCGCGTAGACGAGCGCCCCGTCGCCACCGCGGACCTTCACCGCGTCGAGCTCGACCAGGTCACGGCTGAGCGTCGCCTGGGTGACGTGGACCCCGTGCTCGCCGAGGAGCTGGGAAAGCTCGGTCTGGGAGCGCACAGCATGGTGGGTCACCAGCTCGATGATGCGCTGGTGCCGGGCGTTCTTGGTCAGCGGGCTCACGGCGCTCACGACTGCTCCAGGAGCCAGGTCAGCAGCGCCTTCTGCGCGTGGCGGCGGTTCTCGGCCTCGTCCCAGACGACCGACTGGGGGCCCTCGATCACCTCGGTGCTGATCTCCTTGCCGCGGTAGGCCGGGAGGCAGTGCAGCACGATGGCGTCGGGGTCGGCGTGGGAGAGCAGCTCACTGGTCACCCCGTAGGCGGGGAACACACGCAACCGCTCGGCTGACTCGTCCTCGCGACCCATGCTCACCCAGGAGTCGGTGACCACGACGTCGGCGCCGGACACCGCCTCGACCGGGTCGCGCAGGACCGTGACCGCACCGCCGGTCCCGGCGGCGCGTGCACGCGCCCTGGCCACGACTCCGGTGTCGGGCTGGTAGTGCTCGGGAGCAGCGACCACGACGTCAATGCCGGCCGTGGCCCCCGCCAGCGCCCACGAGTTGCCCATGTTGCAGGCGCCGTCGCCCACGAACGCGACGCGCAGGCCGCGCAGGCTCCCCTTGTGCTCCTGGACCGTGAGCAGGTCTGCCAGCAGCTGGCAGGGGTGGAAGTCGTCGGTGAGGGCGTTGACGACGGGGACGCCCGCGTGGGCGGCCATCGTCTCCACGTCACGCTGCTCGCCGGTGCGCCACACGATGGCGGCGGACTGCCGGCCGAGCACGCGGGCGACGTCCTCGATGCACTCCCGTTGCCCCATCGCCGCCAGGCCACCGTCGACGGTCATCGGGTTGCCGCCCAGCTCGGCGATCCCGGCGGTGAAGGACACCTGCGTCCTCAGCGTCGGACGGTCGAAGAGGAGGGCGACCGTCATGGGACCCGCCAGGGGCTTGGGTCCGAAGGGGTCGGCCTTGAGGGCTGCGGCGAGCGCGAGGACCTCGGCCTGCTCCTCGGGAGAGAGGTCGTCGTCAGCGAGGAGGTGGCGCGTCATCGGGCCACCTGCGCAGCGTCGAGGATGGCGGGCCATGCGGCCACGAAGGCGTCCGCCTCGACGTCGGTGAGGATGAGCGGCGGCGCCAGTCGAACGCGCGTCGGCGTGGCATTGTTGAGGATGAACCCGGCGTCCAGGGCAGCGGCCGCGACCGCGGCGGTCTCGGCCGCCGCCAGCTCCACGCCGAGCAGGAGCCCCTCGCCGTGGACCTCGACCACCCGGGAGTCGTCACCGAGCCCGTCTCGCAGCCCCTTGCCGACGGAGACGACCTGGTCGAGGAAGCCCTCTCCACCGACCGTCTCGAGCACGGCGAGGGCCGCTGCGCAGGCGACCGGGTTGCCACCGAAGGTGGTGCCGTGGTTGCCCGGCTCGAACAGGTCGCCGGCCGCGCCGAGCCCGATGGTGGCGCCGATAGGGATGCCGCCGCCCAGACCCTTGGCGAGTGTGACGACGTCGGGCGTGATGCCGCCACCGAGCCCAAGCTGGTGGGCGAACCAGGCACCGGTCCGACCGATCCCGGTCTGCACCTCGTCCAGCCAGAGCAGGGCGCCGTGGCGCGTCGTGATCTCGCGCGCGTCCGACAGGTAGCCCTGGGGCGGGACGACGACGCCTGCCTCCCCCTGCATGGGCTCCAGGACGACGGCGGCCGTCTCGTCGGTGACCGCTGCGGCCAGCGCCGCCGAGTCGCCGTACGGCACGAAGGTCACCTGACCGGGCAGCGGCTCGAACGGCTCGCGGTAGGCGGCCTTGGACGTCAGTGCCAGCGACCCCATCGTGCGGCCGTGGAAGGACCCGGTCGCCGCGACCAGGTGGGTGCGGCCGGTGCGACGGCTGAGCTTGAAGGCAGCCTCGTTGGCCTCGGTGCCAGAGTTGGAGAGGAAGACCCTCCCGGGGGCGCCGAGCAGCGCGAGGAGCCTCTCCGCCAGCTCCATCTGGGGAGTCGTCGTGAAGAAGTTGGACACGTGGCCAAGCGTCTGCAGCTGGGAAGTGACTGCCTCGACCACCGCGGGGTGGGCGTGCCCCAGGGAGTTGACCGCGATCCCGGCGAGCAGGTCGACGTAGGACCGACCGGCGTCGTCCCACACGCGGGCACCTTCGCCGCGCACGAGGTTCAGGCGCGGTGTGCCGAACGTGTTCATGAGGCTGTGGTGGTAGCGCTCCTGCCAGCTCATGACGAGGCTCCTTCGTCCGGTGCCGGGTGGACCCGCAGCTTGGTGGCGACACCGGGCAGCACCTGGGTGCCGACCCCTTCGTCGGTGAAGATCTCGAGGAGCACGGCGTGTGGCTCACGGCCGTCGACCACGGTGGCGCGGGACACTCCTTGCGACACGGCCTGGTAGCAGGCCCGCATCTTGGGCACCATCCCGGCGTCGAGCGTCGGGAGCATCTCGGCCAGCGACTCGGGGCTGATCTCCTGGATGACCTCGTCGGAGTTGCCGTAGTCACGGTAGAGGCCCTCGACGTCGGTGAGGACGAGCAGCTTCTCAGCCCCGAGGGCGACTGCCAGCGCCGCCGCGGCGGTGTCGGCGTTGACGTTGTGGACCTGGCCGTGGTCGTCGGGAGCCACTGAGCTGACGACCGGGATGCGGCCGGCGTCGATCAGGTCGAGCACCGCCTCCGGGCGGACCCGGGAGACCTCCCCCACCAGGCCGAGATCGACCTCCTCGCCGTCGACCACGGTGTTGGTCGCCTCGGCCGTGAACAGCCCTGCGTCCTCTCCCGAGAGTCCCACGGCGAGGGGTCCGTGCTCGTTGATCAGGCCGACCAGCTCGCGCTGGACCTGGCCGACGAGGACCATGCGTACGACGTCCATGGCCTCCGGCGTCGTCACCCTGAGGCCGCCGCGGAACTCGGACTCGATGCCGAGGCGGTCGAGCATCCGCGAGATCTGCGGTCCGCCACCGTGGACGACGACGGGCCGGAAGCCGGCGAACCGCAGGAACGCGATGTCCTCGGCAAAGGCGACCTTGAGGGCGTCGTCGGTCATGGCGTTGCCGCCGTACTTCACCACGATGGTGCGCCCGTGGTAGCGCTTGAGCCACGGAAGGGCGGCGGCGAGGGTCCTGGCGTCGGTCTTCATGAGGAGTAGGCGCTGTTCTCGTGGACGTAGGCGTGGGTCAGGTCGTTGGTCCAGACGGTCGCCCGGGTCTCCCCGGCCTTGAGGTCGATCGTGACACTCACCTCGCGGCCGCTGAGGTCGACCGACGCCGGGTCCTCCGCCGGCGTGCTCCGGCGGCACACCCAGACGCCGTTCATCGCGACGTCGAGGTCTGCGGGGTCGAACGCGGCGTCCGTGGTGCCGACGCTCGCGAGGACGCGCCCCCAGTTGGCGTCCTTGCCGAAGACCGCGGCCTTGAAGAGGTTGGAGCGGGCGACGCTGCGTCCGACCTCGAGAGCGTCCGCCTCGGTCGCGGCGTTGAGGACGGTGATGGCGATCTCGTGGTCGGCACCCTCGGCGTCCTTGATGAGCTGCATCGCCAGGTCGCTGCAGACGCTCGTGAGCGCCGCAGTGAAGTCCGCAGGCGTCGGGGTGATGCCGGAGGCGCCGCTCGCCATCAGCGTGACCGTGTCGTTGGTGGACATGCAGCCGTCGGAGTCGATGCGGTCGAAGCTGAGGCGGGTGGCGGTCCGAAGGGCGTCGTCGAGCAGCTCCGCGGGCACGACTGCGTCCGTGGTCAGCACGACCAGCATGGTCGCGAGCTGAGGGGCCAGCATCCCCGCCCCCTTGGCCATGCCGCCGATGGACCAGCCGGCCCCCTCGACGACGGCCTGCTTGCTGACCGAGTCGGTCGTCATGATCGCCTCGGCGGCGTGCCCGCCGCCCTCGGCCGAGAGCTGCGTGTGTGCGGCATCGACGCCGGCCAGGACGGCTGACCGGTCGTTCACGAGGCCGATGAGCCCGGTGGAGCACACCACCACGTCGATGGCGCCGCAGCCCAGGTGCTCGGCCACGCGCTCGGCGACGGCGTGCGTGGTCTGGAACCCGTCGGGACCGGTGTAGCAGTTGGCGCCGCCGGAGTTCAGCACGACGGCGCGCACCACGCCGTCCTTGACGACCTCCTGGCTCCACAGCACCGGGTTGGCCTTGCAGCGGTTGGTGGTGAACACGGACGCGGAGTCGAACGAGGGGCCGTGGTTGACCACGAGGGCGACGTCCTTGGCGCCGGTCGACTTCAGGCCGGCAGCAACACCGGAGGCGACGAATCCGGCTGGGTGCGTGACGCTCATTTCTTCTTCTTCCGGTGGGGACCCGAGGACGCGGGCGTGGCGGGTACGGCGGCGGTCACGGAGTGACCCCGTCGTCGCCACTCCTCGGCTGCCCGGTCGGCGTCCACCAGTCGCACCAGGACCCAGTCGGTGTCGAAGGTCGAGAGCGTGTAGACGGGCACCCGGGCCTCCGCGAGCGGCGCCAGGAGCGAGTGGAGGATCCCCACGGCGTCCGGGTCGAGGGGTCCCTGCACCTGGAAGGCCGTGAGAGGACCGATGTGCGGGGTCTTGGTGGGGACCGACCGGGTCGCGCAGATGACGCTGGTCTCTGCCGCGGTGGCGGTGACCGAGAACAGGCTGGCGGACTCGGCCCACTGCGGTAGGTCGGCGCCCGGCCCGAGGCGGACGATCGCGAGCTTCTCGGGGAACTTGAGGAGCGTGAGGGGCGCAGGGTTCGGCTGGTCGGTCATGGCGCGAGTCCGATCGTTGTGAGTCCGGTGGTCTCGGGGATGCCGAGGGCGAGGTTCATGCACTGGACGGCGGCGCCGGCGGTGCCCTTGGCGAGGTTGTCGACGGCCCCCACGGCGACCAGCCGCGAGGCGGCGACGTCCACGGTGACCTGCACGTGCACGGCGTTGGATCCCAGCACGGACTGGGTCTGGGGCCATGCCCCCTCGGGCAGGAGGTGCACGAACGGCTCGTCGGCGCACGCTGCGGCATAGACCTCGCGCGCTTCCTCTGCACTGACGTCGCGGCGCAGCGGCGCAGACACCGTCGCCAGGATGCCGCGGGACATGGGCACCAGGAGCGGGGTGAAACCGACCCTGACCTCGCCGTCGTGGACGAGCCGGAGGTTCTGGGTGATCTCTGGCGTGTGCCGGTGCACCCCGCCCACGCCGTAGGCGCTGGCGTTGCCCATCACCTCGCTGCCGAGGAGGTGGGGCTTGGCGGCCTTGCCGGCACCGGAGGTGCCGCTGGCTGCCACGATGGTCACGTCGGGCTCGACGAGACCTGCAGCGATCGCGGGGGCAGCCGCAAGGGTCGAGACCGTCGGGTAGCAACCGGGGACGGCGATGCGTCGGGCACCGGCGAGCCGCGCCCGCTGGCCGGGCAGCTCGGGGAGCCCGTAGGGCCACGACCCGGCGTGCCTCCCACCGTAGAAGCGCTCCCAGTCGGAGGCGTCCTCGAGGCGGAAGTCAGCACCGCAGTCGATGACCAGCGTGTCGTCGCTGAGCTGTTCCGCGATCGTCGCCGACTGACCGTGCGGAAGAGCGAGGATGACGACGTCGTGACCGGCCAGCGTCTCGCTGCTCGTCTCCGCCAGGACCCGGTCGGCGAGCGGGAGCAGGTGCGGCTGGAGCCGACCGAGGAGCTCGCCGGCGTTGCTGCCTGCGGTCAGCACGCCGATCTCCACCTCGGGATGGGCGAGCAGCAGACGAAGCGCCTCGCCGCCGGCGTACCCGCTGGCTCCGGCGACGGCGACGGTCACGGGGCTCATGTGAATGACTATACATAACGGTGCATGACCGTGCGACGCGGGCTCATGTGTCGGTGGTCACGTCTACCGTGGACCCATGCCGTTGAGCGCCACACGATACCTCGCCCACATCCGAGACGAGTCCGCCCGCTTCCGGGAGGTGCTCACCGTCGCCGACCCCGCGGCCCGGGTGCCCGGATGCCCTGACTGGGACGCCGACGACCTCCTGTGGCACCTCACCACCGTCCAGCAGTTCTGGGCCACCATGGTCATCGATCGTCCCAGCGGGCCGGAAGACTACGAGGAACCGACCCGCCCGCACCTTCGCGACGACCTGTTCTCGGCGTTCGACGATGCGTCCGGGGCGTTGGTCGCCGCGCTCGACGGAGTGCAGCCCGACGACGAGGCCTGGACGTGGCACCCCACGGACCACTCCGTCGGTTTCATCCTGCGCCGGCAGGCCCACGAGGCGCTGATCCACCGGCTCGACGCCGAGCAGACGGCGGGCGAGCAGACCGAGCTCGACGCGGGCCTGGCGGCTGACGGTGTGCTCGAGGTCCTCGACGTGATGTACGGCGGCTGCCCACCGTGGGGCTCCTGGGAGCCACTCCCCCACCTCCTGCGTGTCGACTGCACCGACACCGGTGACCAGTTCTGGATACAGCTCGGCAGGTTCAATGGCACCGACCCCGATGACGGCACCGTCCACACCGACGAGGAGGACCTGCACGTCGTCGCGTCGCCCGGAGACGACACCGAGCCGGAGGTGGTGGTCGACGGACCTGCCGGGGCCCTCGACGCATGGCTCTGGCACCGCGGCACCGACGAGGAGATCTCGGTCGCGGGCGATCGCGAGGTCTGCGACCGCTTCCGCGCGATCGTGGCCGGACCCATCACCTGACCTCGAACCGCGAAGTCAGGTGCGCTGGACCGCTCCCGTGCGCTTCGCCGCCATCGCGACCGCGGCTTCACGGGCGGCGGTCGCCTCACCCTCCTTGAGCGTCCGGTCCGGGGCTCGGAAGCGCAGGGCGTAGGCGAGGGACTTCTTCCCCTCCCCCACCTGGTCACCGGTGTAGACGTCGAAGAGTCGGATCGACTCCAGCAGCTCGCCGGCGCCCTCGCGGAGCGCGGCTTCGACGTCGGCTGCACGGACCTCGGCGTCGACCACGAGCGCAACGTCCTCCTTGGCTACGGGGTAGGACGAGAAGGTCGGCGCCTCGCGCAGGTGCACGGCCCGCTCGATGAGCACATCGAGGTCGACCTCGGCACCGACTGCTCGCTTCGGCAGCCCGAAGGCCTGACAGACCTTGGGGTGCAGCTCACCGGCGTGGCCGATCACCTCGCCGTCCACGGAGAGCTCGGCGCAACGCCCGGGATGCCAGGGGGCGACCTCCACGGCCGACGCCGAGACGTCGAGACCCAGGGCCGCCGCGACCGAGCGGACCGCCTCGACCGCGTCGGACCACGACACAGGGCGCGACTCGCCCCACCAGCCGCCGGACACGGCGTCCCCGGCGGCGACGAGCGCGAGGTGCAGGGGCTGGGCGGGCAGCGCTGCATCGAGCGCCTCGAACTCGGCGTCGGTCGGGCGCCGGTCGACCGGAAGGATGGCGGCTGGCCCCGAGTGGCGGGGAACGGTGACCGTGCCCGTCTCGAAGATCGCGATGTCGACATTGCCGAGACCGACGTTGCGGCCGGCGGCGCGCAGCATGCCGGGGAGCAGCGTCGTGGTCATGAAAGCGGCCTCGGCGCTCAACGGGTTGGAGAGCTCGAGCAGGTCGCGGCGCGGGTCGTCCTCCGGCAGGCCGAGTGCGTCGAGGTCGGCCGGGCCGACGAAGGGGAACGTCACGATCTCGACGAAGCCCTCCCCCGCCATCGTGCGCCCGATCCGCCGGCGCAGCTGCTGGGGCCTGGTCAGGCCCCGACCCGACGGCGGGGTGGGCAGCACCGAGGGGATCAGGTCGTAGCCGACGAGGCGGATGACCTCCTCGGAGAAGTCCTGGGGATCGGTGAGGTCGGGCCGCCACGGCGGCGGCGTCACGGACAGCGTTCCCGACCCCGTCACCTCGCACCCGACGGCGCGCAGGCACTCGACGGCGCGCTCCTCGGAGATCGGCATCCCCGAGACGCGCGACGCGAGATCGGCAGCGACCTCGACGACAGGCATCGCCGGCGGGCTTCCGACGACGGTCACGCCATCCTCGACCCGCGCACCCCCGTGCTCGACGAGTAGCTCGACCACGCGATCGGCCGCCGCCTCGCAGATGGTGGGGTCGACTCCTCGCTCGTTGCGCTTGCCGGCCTCCGAGGTGATCTTGTGGCGGCGCCCGGTGCGGTACATCGACACCGCGTCCCAGTGGGCGGCCTCCACCAGGATCGAGGTGGTGGAGTCGGACATCTCGGTGGTCTGGCCCCCCATCACGCCGCCGAGGCCGATGATGCCTGAGTCGTCGGTCACGACCAGGTCGTCGGGGTGGAGCGCGCGATCGGTGTCGTCGAGAGTCGTGAGCCGTTCACCCGCGCGGGCGCGGCGTACGACGATCGGGCCCTGAAGCTTGTCGGCGTCGTAGCCGTGGATCGGCCGCCCCGTCTCGAGCATCACGTAGTTGGTGATGTCGACGGCGAGCGAGATCGGACGCATGCCTGCCGCGGTGATGCGCCGGACCATGAAGTCGGGAGTGCGAGCGCCCGGGTCGAACCCGGTGACCCGCCGCGCGACGAACACGGGGCAGCCCTCGGGGTCCTCCACCACGACGGGGTGGCCCTGGTCGTCGGCTGCAGGAGTCTCGCGGATCGCCGGGTCCCGGAAGCCGCTCGCACCGTCGACCGAGACGAGCACCTCCCGGGCGATGCCGCGCAACGAGAGCGCGTAGGCCCGGTCGGGGTTGACCTCGAACTCGATGATCTCCTCGTCGAGGCCCAGGATGGTCCTGACGTCCTCGCCGGGGGCACCGGCGTCCGGCGGGAGCACCATGATGCCGTCGTGGTCCTCACCGAGGCCGAGCTCCATGGCGGAGCAGATCATGCCGGCGGACACGTGCCCGTAGGTCTTGCGGGCGCTGATCTCGAAGTTCCCCGGGAGGACGCCGCCGGGGAGGATCACCACGACCAGGTCGCCCGGCGCGAAGTTGTGGGCCCCACAGACGATTCCTTGCGGCTCACCGGTGCCGTTGGCGTCTCCGACGTCCACCGTGCACCAATTGATCGTCTTGCCGTTCTTCTGCGGCTCGGGCTCCATGGTGAGGACACGACCGATCACGAGCGGTCCCGTGATGTCACGCCCCGGGCTCTCCACGGCCTCGAGCTTGAGCCCGGTCAGGGTCAGGCGCGCGGTGAGCTCGTCGGTGGTCGTGCCCTCGGGCACGTCGACGTAGTCCAGGATCCAGGACAGGGGTGCCTTCATCGGTGGTGCTCCCCTCTCAGATCTCGCTGCCGAACGCGGCAGCGAAGCGGACGTCACCCTCGAAGAGCGGACGCAGGTCCTCGAGGTTGTGGCGGAACATGAACGAGCGATCGATGCCCATGCCGAAGGCGAAGCCGCTGTAGACGTCGGGGTCGACACCGCACGAGACGAGCACCCGTGGGTTGACCACGCCGCAGCCTCCCCACTCGATCCAGCCCTCGCCCCGGCAGGTGCGGCAGGAGTCGCCGCCCTCCCCCGCGCCACTGCCCCGGCACACGAAGCACCGCACGTCGACCTCGGCGGAGGGCTCGGTGAACGGGAAGTAGGACGGGCGGAATCGCGTGTCGATGCCGTCGCCGAACAGCTGTGAGGCGAAGTGGTCCAGCGTGCCCTTGAGATGCGCCATGGTGATGCCCTCGTCGACGACGAGCCCCTCGACCTGGTGGAACATCGGCGAGTGGGTGGCGTCGTACTCGTCGGTGCGGAAGACGCGGCCCGGACACACGACGTAGATCGGCGGGTTGCGGGTCAGCATCGCGCGGGCCTGGACCGGTGAGGTCTGCGTGCGCAGCACGACGTGGTGGTCGGCCGGCTCGGTCCAGAACGTGTCCTGCATGGTGCGGGCAGGATGATCCGGGCCGAGGTTGAGCGCGTCGAAGTTGAGCCACTCGGCCTCCACCACCGGCCCCTCGGCGATCTCGTAGCCCATGGCCACGAAGAGGTCGGCGATCAGCTCGGACTGGAGCGTGAGCGGATGACGGCTCCCGCGACGGCGGCGCGTGGTGGGTAGGGAGACGTCGACGGTCTCCTCGGCCAGCATGCGCTCCTCGTGCTCGACCTCGAGCGCTGCCTGCCGCTCGGCGATCGCCTGGCCGATGACGCCCCGCGCCTGGCCGACTCGCTGGCCGGCCTCCTTGCGAGCCTGAGGCGGCAGGGCACCGATCTCGCGGTTGGCGAGCGCGAGTGGCGAGCGGTCACCGGCGTGCTCGAGGCGTACGCGCTTGAGCGCTTCGAGGTCCGAGGCGCCGGACACCGCGGCGAGTGCCTCGTCACGCATCCGCTCGACCTCGTCAGCCTTGAGCGGGGTGACCTCGACGGGGTCGTAGTCCTTGTTGGGGCCGGACATGGCTCCCTTTCGCGCGGCGATGAGCAGTTCGCCGCAGAGTCTAGAAGTGGGTGAGCTCAGGGTCGGACGGGGACTCCCCGGACCCGGCGACGTCAGCTGCCCGACGGACCTGGTCCGGGGCTCAGAAATCGCATGCTCGTGTCCACGACACCCATGCTACTGGCCGAAGACCTCCCACACGCCAGCGCATTTCTCTGCGTCGCTCGTGGGTGTCGACACCGGACCCAGGTCCTCCAGCGCCTCGTGCGCCCTCGAGCGGCCGAGGTTCCACGCGCGGGCATCTTCGAGCGTCTCCGGCGCGAGAGCATTTCGAGGCATCCCCTGCAGGACGCATCGCGAGACGTCCACCGGCAAGCGTTCGACGATGGCCGGCGTCGCATCGGCCGACAGCGTCTGCAGGTAGCGCAGGTCGAGGTCCCCGGTCGTCTCGTAGCGGTCGAGGTTCCTCTCGGCGACCCACGCATCGGGGTCGAGCGCGGCCAGGGCGATCAGTGCGGCGGCACCCGAGACCAGCGCGATCCTCGGCAGCCATCGACCCAGTCCCGCTGCACCGGCGATCATCGTCGCGAGCAGCAGGAAGCCGAGCCACCCCTCGAAGAAGTCGACGAACAGGCGCAGCGTGGTGAAGCCGTAGGCGTCCTGGTAGACGGCCATGCCACGCAGAGCCGACGCCACGACGAGGAGTGACAGGGAGCAGAGCAGGCCGAGCGACCCGAGCAGCCAGCGCCGGTCCGTGGGCGTATCGCCCGCCCGGCGAGCGGCCACCCAGACCACCACCAGCGTGAGCACCGTGGCGAGTGTGAGCTGGCCGAAGCCCTGGTGGACGAAGTCGGCGTACGTCAGCCCGGTGGTCTCCTCGATGTAGGAGCGTCCCCCGACGAGGGCACGCGCCTGGGCGGCGATGAACGCGAGGAAGACCCCGTCGACCACGAGCACCGGCACCAGCCACTCGTAGCGGTTGGCGAGCCTCGGAGCACGACGGCGCCCCAGCACGTCGACGTCAGGGGGGTTCAGTGCCAGGTAGCCCGCACCCAGCGTCACCGCGAAGACGAAGCACGCGAGGAAGGCTCGGGCGACCAGGTCGTTGAAGGTCAGGCTGGGCACCAGCCGGTCCACCCAGTCGCTGAACACCGGGTTGGCACTGGCAAAGATCGTGCCGAACACAGCCAGTCCGAGCAGGGACCACACGACCGTGCGCACCAGCGCCGGGACCTGCGACCCGGCGCCCGCGATCCGCAGCGACCGCCCGAACCAGGGCAGCCCTCGCAGGGAGGCCAGCGGCCAGGCGACCCCCGTCACCATGTATCCCGTCACGGTTCTCGCGGCGGTCGTGCCACAGAGGAACACGCCTGCCGCCGCGACCAGGCAGAGCAGCTGCACCCACACCGCGTCGAGCAGGGACATCGGCAGGACGAGCAGCAGGGCCAGGCCCGCGCAGACCAGGGTCCACGGCTCGCGACGGCTGCGGGCGGTGAGCAGGGCTGCTGCGCCGCAGACGACCGCCACGAAAGTCCAGGAGACACCGATCGCCGTGAAGGACAGCACTGCACCGGCGACGAGTCCCGCGACCCCGGCAGCGGCGACCGTCCGGAGGCTCGATCGAGCTCCATCTTCGGGCCAGAAGCGGCCGAAGAGGGCGTCGAGCGACGAGGAGGCGGCAGTGGGTGCCTGCGTGGTGGGCCGGGGCGCCGGCGCTGGTGTCGCTGCCGGCGCCTTCGTGGCCGGGCTCACCTCGAGCCGGAGGCAGGCGCCCCGTCCAGAGGGCGGGTCCACGAAGCGCAGGCTGCCGCCGTGCAGCCCCGCCACCCACCGGGCGATGGCGAGACCCAGGCCGGTGCCGCCACCGCTGGGGTCCGTGCCGAAGCGCTCGAAGGCGCGCTCGCGGTCACCCGGCTCGACGCCCGGCCCGGCGTCGGTGACCTGCACCCACCAGCCGTCGTCAGAGCCACCCGCGTCAACCTCCACCGCTGTCCCGGGTGCTGTGTGTCGTCCGGCGTTGTCCAGGATGTTCACCAGGAGCTGACGCAGTCGGGCCGGGTCTGCCTCGACCACCAGGTCGACCGGCACACTGACGTCGTACCGGGCCGTGCGTCCGCCGGCGACGACCTGCTCGACGCAGGTGTCCAGCAGCGCGCGGACCGGCGTCGGCGCGTGGTGGAGCCTCGCGACCCCCGCCTCGAGCCGCGAGAGCTCCAGCAGGTCGGCGACGAGGTCCCGCAGCATCTCGGCCTGCGCCAGCGCTCGGCGCAGGTTGTCCTCGTCGGCAGGTACGACATCGTCGGCGAGGTTCTCCAGGAGAGCGGTCATGGCGGTCAGCGGCGTGCGCAGCTCGTGCGACACCGTGGCGATGAGGTCGCGACGTTCGCGATCCACCGTGGCGAGGTCGTGAGCCATCCGGTTGAAGGAGGCAGCCAGTCGACCCACCTCGTCCGAGGACTGCGTGTGCACCCGGCCGGAGTAGTCGCCGCGCGCCATCCGGTCGGCGACCTCGGTCATCGCGCGCAGCGGAGCCACCATGCCAGCGGCCAGGAGCTGGGTGACGGCCAGGGCCACGCCGACGGTGACCGGGAGCACCAGCAGCCAAGGCACCTCGGCAGCCGAGCCCACCAGCGCGAGCAGGCTGGAGACCACCACGGAGCCGGCTACGAGGAGACCCAGCTTGGTCTTGATGGACCCGATCGTGTCGAGCGGCCGGCTCATCAGCCCTCCTCGAGGGCGTAGCCCACGCCGTGCACCGTGCGGATCCGTGCGGGGCCGATCTTCGCCCGGAGGGCCTTCACGTGCGTGTCGACCGTCCGGGTGCCGGCGCCGCTCAGGGCGTCCGCCCAGCCCCACACCTCCGTCAGGAGACGGTCCCTGGACAGGACCTGTCCCGGAACCTGTGCCAGACAGGTCAGCAGGTCGAACTCGGTGGGCGTGAGGTGGATCTCGCGGTCGCCCACGCTCACCCTGCGCCTGCCCGGGTCGACGACGAGATCACCTGCTCGGAGGACCCGGGGATGCTGTCCGGCCGCCAGCTCGGCGGCACGGTCCACCCGTCTCACGAGGGCGGCGACCCGCGCGATGACCTCCCGCATGCGGAACGGCTTGGTGAGGTAGTCGTCGGCGCCCACCCCCAGCCCCACCAGGATGTCGGCCTCGTCGTCACGAGCGGTCAGCATGAGGACCGGGAACGGCTGCTCGGCCTGGATCCGGCGGCACACCTCGTGGCCGTCGTAGCCCGGCAGCATCACGTCCAGGACGACGACGTCAGGGGTCCGGGACAAGGCCAGCTCGACTGCACCAGGACCGTCGAAGGCCTGGAGGACGGCGTAGCCCTCGGCCAGCAGTCGCTGGGAGAGCGCGTCGTTGATGGTGCGGTCGTCCTCGACCACGAGGACGGTGCGTGCGGTCATGGTCCGACACTAGGAGCCGCCCGCGGCCGGAACCGGTCGCGACCCGTGAGGGTTCGGTGAGGATCACCGCCTCAGTCGGGGCGCAGGTCCTCCTGCGGCCAGTCGATGATCACGCGAGCACCACCGCTGGTGGCATCGGCGATCGTGATGACTCCTCCGTGGGCGCGGGTCAGGCCCCCCACGATGTACATCCCGAGACCGCTGCCACCTCGCCCGAGGGTCCAGAACTTGGTGAACACACGGTTGCGGATCTCCTCGGGGATCCCTTCGCCCTCGTCCTCCACCACCACGCGCACGGCGGGCCACCCCGCGTCGTGAGGGGCGACGCTCACGTCGACGCGCCCCTCACCGTGGCGCACGGCGTTCTCCAGGACGTTGGTGACCACCTGGGTGAACTTGTCGGGGTCGGCGAAGACCTCGGGGGTGCTGGGATCCACGTCGAGGTGGATCTCTCGCGAGGTGCTGTGGGACACCGACTCGACGACCCGTCCCACCAGGACGTCGGCCGGACACTCACGCGGGTAGAGCTGGAGGCGCCCGGTGTCGATGCGTGCGACGTCGAGCAGCTCGGCGATCAGCCTGGTGAGGCGATCGGCGTCGGCGTTGACGGTGGTCAGCATGAGCTTGCGCTGGTCGTCGCTCAGCTTGTCCCAGCGGTTCAGGAGCGCCTGGACGAACCCCTTCACGCCCGTCAGCGGTGAGCGCAGCTCGTGCGCGACCGTGGCCACCAGGTCGGAGCGCTCACGGTCCAGGCGAGCACGCCCACGGCCGCTGCGCAGCGCGATGGCGATCCCCGTCACCGGGCCGAGGCGCTCGTCACGCACGAGTCGTGCCGTGGTGAGGATCTCTTCGGCACGCGGGTTGAGCCAGGACTGCTCCGGGATGCCACGCACGGTGGCGAGGGTGTCGTAGGGGCGGTTGACGTCGAGCCAGCTGCGACCCTCCTGGTCCTGGAGCCGCAGCACCTCCTCGAGGCGCACGCCCACGGCCTCGTCACCGGGGCCGAGCCCGAGCATCGACCGCGCCTGGGTGTTGATCACCGTGACGGCGCCGTCAGTGTCGACCCCGATCATTCCGTCCGGGTAGGCGTCGGCGAGCGCCTGCAGCCCGGTGGAGCCGGGTCGGACGAGGCGGCTGGTCACGCGCTCACCCTAGCCGTGCCGCGGATCAGCCGAGGCCCGCTGCTCGCGTGCGCTGGCATAGAGGCAGACCGCGGCCGCGGTGGAGAGATTGAGGCTCTCCGCGCGGCCGTGGATCGGGATGGCCACGCGCGCATCGGCGGACTCGGCCAGCTCCGGAGGGAGCCCCCACGCCTCGTTCCCGAAGAGCCATGCACTGGGCCCGGAGAGGTCAGCGTCGAAGAGATCCACCTCACCGGCCGCGTCCGCCGCCAGCACGGTGATCCCGTGCTGGCGAGCAGCCGCCACGGCGGCACCGGGCTCGGGGCACAGCGCGACCGGGAGGTGGAACAGGCTCCCCACGCTGGCGCGCACCGTCTTGGGGTTGTAGACGTCGACGGAGCTGCCTGCCAGCACGACGCCGTCGGCGCCGACGGCGTCAGCGGTCCGGATCACGGTGCCGGCGTTGCCGGGATCCCGGACGTCCGCACAGATCACCAGGAGCCGCGACGTGGGCCGCACCACCTGGTCGAGCGGGAGGTCCAGGTGGCGGCAGACGGCCACGACACCTGCCGGAGTCACGGAGTCGGAGAGCGTTGCGAGGGCACGGTCGTCGACCAGCGTCACCGTGCCCGCACCGGCGAGCAGGTGGTGGTACTGCTCCAGCGCCGCGGGCGTGGCGAAGACCTCCACGACGCAGCCGTCCACCCCCAGGGCGCCCTGGACGGCCTTCGGCCCGTCAGCAAGGAAGAGCCGCCGCTCGGAACGGACCGAGCGGCGGCTCAACTTGCGGGCGTCCTTGACGCGGCCATTACCGGGCGTCAAGGGCTCCATGTGGTTCATCATCGCGGTTTCGAGGCTCGCTGCGCTCGCACCTCGACCGGCGAGGCTCAGGCGGAGACCTTCGGGGCGTTGACGTCCTCGGGAAGTGCTGACTTGGCGGTCTCGACGAGCGCCGCGAAGGCGGGCGCGTCGTTGACGGCCAGCTCGGCGAGGATCTTGCGGTCGACCTCGACGCCAGCCAGGCCGAGGCCCTGGATGAAACGGTTGTAGGTCATGCCGTTGGCGCGAGCAGCGGCGTTGATGCGCTGGATCCACAGCTTGCGGAAGTTGCCCTTGTTCTTGCGGCGGTCGTTGTAGCTGTAGACCAGCGAGTGGGTGACCTGCTCCTTGGCCTTGCGGTAGAGGCGCGAGCGCTGGCCGCGGTACCCGCTGGCCCGCTCGAGGGTGGTACGACGCTTCTTCTGGGCGTTCACTGCGCGCTTGACGCGTGCCATCTTGTTGCTCCTTGGTGCTTGTGGTCTCGGGGAGGGTGGGGCAGGCGGGAGGTCAGAGACCCAGCAGCTTCTTGGCCCGGGGAACGTCGTTCTTGGCAACCTCGGCGGTGCCGGACAGTCGTCGGGTGACCTTGGAGGGCTTCTTCTCCAGGTTGTGGCGCATCCCGGCCTTCTGGCGACGGATCTTGCCCGAGCCGGTGACGCGGAAACGCTTGCTGGCGCCCGAGTGGGTCTTGTTCTTAGGCATGTGTCTCTTCCTTCGGTTGCTCGTGTGTCCGGGGGTCCCTGTGCAGGGAGGGATCAGGCGTCGATCTCGGGATCGAGGTTCTCGGAGCGCCCGCGCTCCTTCTTCTGGGCCACCGGCCCTGCCGCGTGCGCAGCCTCGCGCTCGGCGGCCTCCTCGGCGACGCGGTCGGCACGTGCCTGCATCTTGGTGGCCTTCGCCGCCTCGGCATCGACCTTGGCGTCGGCCTTCTTCTTGTGCGGGCCGAGCACCATGATCATGTTGCGGCCGTCCTGCTTGGGGCTGGACTCGACGAAGCCCAGCTCCTGGACGTCCTCGGCGAGGCGCTGGAGCAGCCGGAAGCCCAGCTCGGGCCGGTGCTGCTCGCGACCGCGGAACATGATCGTGATCTTGACCTTGTCGCCCGCGTTGAGGAAGCGCACCACGTGACCCTTCTTGGTCTCGTAGTCGTGGGCGTCGATCTTGGGTCGAAGCTTCATCTCCTTGATGATCACGTTCGACTGGTTGCGACGGGCCTCGCGCGCCTTCTGGGCGTTCTCGTACTTGAACTTGCCGTAGTCCATGAGCTTGCAGACCGGCGGGCGTCCCTGAGGTGCGATCTCGACCAGGTCGAGGTCGGCTTCCTGGGCAAGCTTGAGTGCCTGATCGGTGGGCACGATGCCAACGGTCTCGCCGTTGGGTCCGACGAGCCGGACCTCGGGAACGCGGATCCGGTCGTTGATGCGTAGCTCGGTGCTGATGGGTCCTCCAGTGATCGGGTGGCAGTTCCACTCCAAGCGGAAGCCAGTCGCGACACGTCTCCCGGGATGCGGGAATCAGTGTCCAGCGCTGCTCGTGAGAGCTGCTCACTGGGGACCGGACCCGACGACCTTGGGGTGGTGCTGGTGCGGTCGATGCGGGTGGGAGACGAGTGCTGCGAGCCTCCGCTTGAGAGTCAACAGTGAAGACTACCGGATCAATCCCCCGCGGGCCCAATCCAGCCGTGGCCGTCCGCGACCGCGACGAGGCGCCATCCCGCGGCGAGCCGGGTCAGGTCCTCCCCCTCGACCGCGTAGGAGGCCGGCCCGGCCAGGTCGACGAGGAGTGCGACCGCGCCGTCCTGGACGGCGGCGGTGGCAGCCGTTGCGGCAGGCACGGGGACAGGGCGCGCCTCCGGGTCCCAGCGGCGCATGGTCTCGGTCGAGGTGAACGCCAGCAGGCCGGTGCGGCCGCCCCCGGACCGGACCAGGACGGCAGCCATGTCGGAGGACTTGTCGTGGGCCAGCCCGGACTCGTCGTAGGTCACCTCCCCCAGCACCGCGACGACAGGGACGAGCAGGCGTGCGTCCTGGAGGGCGGCCAGGACGTCGCCCGACCGAGCCTGCCCCAGTGCGTACTGCACCAGCGTGGAGGTCAGCGCAGGGTCTGCGAGCCCCCGGTCGTCAGGGAAGCCTGGATCGGGGATCGTCCGTGGCGGTTCGTGTTCCACTCCCCCATTCTCACCAGCGACTGGCTCGCTGTGGAATCGTAGAGGCGTGGACGAGGCAACCTGGGCGGCACTCGCCGCGGCACTGACAGTGGCCGGAGCGATCTGGACCTGGGTCGCGTTCCGAAGGCGGGGCGTGGCGAACGGCCTCCGCGCGCTCGGCTTCACCCTGCTCCCGGTGGCCGCTTGGCTCACCGGCACGCTGGAGCTCGTGACCGAGGTCAGCGGCTCCGTCGCCGACTGGGCGACCGGTCTGGTCTTCAACCCGTTCACCTGGGCGGGGATCGGTCTGGCGGGGCTCTCCATGGTTCTCCTGGTGATCAGCGGGATCATGCGCGACCGCCAGCTCGCCCGGGGGCAGAAGGCCACCGGAGAGGTGGCGGGCGGACGTCGTGCCGAGCTGCCGCGAGCGTCGGGCCCCGCCAGCCCGCCGGTGGACGACGACCTGGCCGAGATCGAGGCGCTGCTGAAGAAGCGCGGCATCTCGTGACCGCCGGTTTCGTCGAGCGCAACCGCCTCTGGACCCGTCTCGGCACCGCAGTCGAGAGTCACCCGCGGCCCCTGTCGACCCCCATCGCGGTGGTGGACCTCGACGCGTTCGACGCCAACGCCGCCGACCTGGCACGGCGCGCCGGCGGCAAGCCGGTCCGCGTGGCGTCGAAGTCGCTACGCGTCCCGGGGCTGATCACTCGGGCCCTCGCGCACGAGGGCTTCTCCGGTGTCCTGGCCTACACGCTCGCCGAGGCCCTGTGGCTCCATGAGCAGGGGATCTGTGACGACGTCGTGGTTGCCTACCCGAGCGTCGACCAGGGAGCACTGGCCTGCCTGGTCGAGTCGCCCGCCGCGGCCCGGGCGATCACCCTGATGGTCGACGACCTCGCCCACCTGGACGCGGTGGATGCCGCTCGTCGTTCCGGCCCGGACGACGTCGAGGTCAGGGTTGCGCTCGACCTCGACGCGGGACTGCGCGTGGGCGGCCAGCACGTCGGCCCGAAGCGATCGCCCCTCTTCGACACCGCCGACGTCCTAGGGCTGGCGAGGGCCGTCCTGGATCGCCCAGGGTTCCGGCTGGTCGGGGTCATGACGTACGAGGGTCAGGTCGCGGGGGTCCCCGACGACGTCCCCTCGCAACGCGCGAAGTCGCTCGTGGTGCGCCGACTCAAGGCCGCGTCGATGCGCCAGCTGGACGTGCGCCGTCGAGAGCTGTCCGACGCCCTCAGCCGGCTGGTGGACCTCGAGTTCTGGAACGCGGGCGGCTCCGGCTCTGTCGAGGCCAGCGCGGCCGACGGCGCAGTCACCGAGATCGCCGCCGGCTCGGGGCTGCTGGTGCCTGGGCTCTTCGACCACTACCAGTCCTTCGAGCCACGCCCGGCAGCGTTCTTCGGGTTGCGGGTCAGCCGCAAGCCCGCGCCGGGCATCGCCACCGTGCACGGGGGCGGCCTGATCGCCAGTGGGCCCGTGGGCACAGACCGCGCCCCGGCGCCCTGGGCCCCGCCCGGGCTGCACCTCACCGGTCTCGAAGGTGCCGGTGAGGTCCAGACCCCCCTCACCGGACACCGGGCTGGCCTGCTCCGCATCGGCGACCTGGTGTGGTTCCGGCACGCCAAGTCGGGCGAGCTCTTCGAGCACGTGCGAGATGTGCACCTGGTGCGCGGGGAGGCGATCGTCGAGACGGCGCCCTCCTACCGGGGCTGCGGTCTTGCGTTCTGACGTCTCCGACCTCGCTGCCGAGGTTCTCGCCCTGACCCTCTCGCGACCGCCCACCCTGGGTGCGGCACGCCTGCTGTGCATCGACGGCTTCGCCGGCACGGGCAAGACGACCCTCGCTGCCGAGGTGCTCCGACTCGGCGGCGGGCACGTGCTGCACCTGGACGACTTCTATCCGGGCTGGCGCGGCCTGGACGAGGTCGGCGCGCAGGTCGAGCCCATGCTCGGCGACCTCGCCGCAGGCATCCCTGGCCACTACCGGCGCTGGGACTGGGACCGCGACGCCTTCGTGGAGGACGTGACGGTCGAGCCGGTGGACCTGCTGGTGCTCGAGGGCGTCGGCTCGGGGCAGGGGGCGTGGGCCCACCTGATCACCGCGCTCGTCTGGCTCCGAGCCCCGCAGGCGGTGCGCCTGCAACGAGGTCTCGAGCGCGACGGAGCCGCTGTCCGCGACCAGTGGATCCAGTGGCAGGACGACGAGCGAGCCCTCCTCGCGCGGGAGCACACCGACCAGCGAGCGGACGTGGTGGTCGACACCAGCGGCTGAGCCGGGCAGCCTGTGGCCATGACCTCGTCGGTGCGTCCCAGCGGTGACCAGTTCGAGATCACGGCCGAGGGCTACCGCGCCGTCATCACCGAGGGAGGGGCCGCGCTGCGCTCCCTCACGCACGAGGGACGAGACCTCGTCGACGGGTTCGCGGCGGACGCGATGAGCTCCGGCGGACGCGGTCAGCTGCTCATGCCCTGGCCGAACCGCGTCCGGGACGGCAGGTACTCCTTCGGCGGACGCGACCTGCAGCTCGCCCTCACGGAGCCGGCCCGGTCCAACGCGTCCCACGGTCTGGTCCGCTGGGTGGCCTGGACCCTCGAGGAGCACACGCAGTCCTCGGTGTCGCTGTCCTACCGGGTGATGGCACAGACGGGCTATCCGTGGACGGTCGACATGCACGTGCTGTACGACCTCTCGGCCGACGGCCTGCACGTCAGGCAGACAGCCACCAACCTCAGTGGCGACGAGGCTCCGTACGCCAGCGGAGCCCATCCCTACCTCCGTGTCGGCGAGCACATCGAGCACCTGGAGCTGACCGTCCCGGCACGGACCCGACTGCTGCTCGATCCCGAGCGGAAGCTTCCGACGGGGCAGGAGGCGGTGGACGGGACGTCGTACGACTTCCGCAGCGGGCGAGTCATCGGCGAGTCCGTCCTCGACGTCACGTTCGGCGACCTGGTTCGCGACGGCTCACGTGCCGATGTCGCCCTGTGCGATCCCGCGACCGGCCGCGGGGTCGGGCTCTGGGTGGACGACCGGCACCGGTGGCTGCAGGTGTTCACCCCCGAGGTGCCAGCCGGACAACCTCGCACCGGTGTCGCCGTGGAGCCCATGACGGCGCCGCCCGACGCCTTCAACTCCGGCACGGACCTGGTGGCCCTGGCACCCGCAGGGAGCGCGGGCGAAGAGCTGTCGACCGAGTGGGGCCTGCGTGCCCTCGTGGGCGACCACTGACTCAGCGGTCGATGAGGGCGCGCAGCTCACGGACGCCCCGCTGGGCCAGCTGCCCGTCGGAGCCCTGGAAGGCCATCACCGACACCGTGGTGCCGTCGGCCAGGTCGAGGGTGGCCCAGGGCGCACCGGGCGGCAGGTGCACCGCAAGGACCTGCGCCCAGTCGAGCTCGCGTCGCTTCAGGCCATTGACCACGACGAGACCGTCGGCCCGCGCCGTGGCGCGGCTGCGGCTCAGGAGCCAGCCCAGGAAAGCGGTAGCGAGCCCGAAGGCGAGCACGGTCCCGCGCTGCAGCCACGTCCACCGGTCGCGGATCGACTGGTCGAAGCCGAACCAGGCGGCCGCGCACACGACGAGCAGGAGGACCCCGAAGAAGACCACGGCGAGACGAACCCCCAGAGGCCGCCACGTGTGGGGAAGGGCCGGGGCGGGCGGGTGTGCGGGAACCGCGGGGTCGGACGTCACAGCCGGCACGCGTGGATGTCGGTGAGCAGGATGGCTCGGGCGCCGAGCGACCAGAGCTCGTCCATGAGCCTCTGCGACCCTGACCGCGGCACCATGACGCGCACGGCGACCCAGCCGGCCTTCCCGAGCGGCGAGATCGTGGGCCCTTCACGGCCAGGCACGAGGTCGGTCGCCCGCTCGAGGTTGGACTCCTCGATGTCGTAGTCCATCATCACGTAGCTGCGCGCGACCATGACGCCCTCGATGCGACGGTGGAAGATCTCGAACCCCTCGGGGCGCTCACCCTCGCGGGTGATGAGGACCGCCTCGGAATCGAGGATCACCTCGCCGAAGGTCGCCAGGCCGGCCGCTTTCAGGGTCGACCCGGTCTCGACCACGTCGGCGATCACGTCGGCGACACCGAGCTGGATGCTGGTCTCGACCGCCCCGTCCAGCCGGGTCACGGATGCCTGGATACCGCGACGGAACAGGAAGTCCTCCACCACGCCGACGTAGGAGGTCGCGATGCGCAGCCCCGCGAGCTCCTCGAGCGTCTCGTAGCGCCCGGCCGGCCCCGCGAAGTGGAACCTGGACCTGCCGAAGCCGAGCTGCATCGCCTCGGTCGCCTTGGCGCCGGAGTCGAGCAGGAGGTCCCGACCGGTGATCCCGGCGTCGAGGGTGCCCTCACCGACGTACAGGGCGATGTCACGAGGACGCAGGTAGAAGAACTCGACGTCGTTCTCGGTGTCGGAGAGCGCGAGCTCCTTGGAGTCGCTGCGCTGCCGGTAGCCGGACTCGCGGAGGATCTCCGAGGCCGACTGGGACAGCGACCCCTTGTTGGGGACGGCGATGCGGAGGGTCATTCAGGGCCTCACAGGTGGGCGTAGACGTCGTCGAGGGTCAGTCCGGTCGCGAGCATCAGCACCTGCGCGTGGTAAAGCAGCTGGCTGATCTCGAGCGCCGTGGCTTCCTTGCCCTCGTGCTCGGCTGCCATCCACGACTCGGCAGCCTCCTCGAGGAGCTTCTTGCCGATCGCATGGACACCGGCATCGAGCTGACGCACGGTGCCTGACCCCTCGGGTCGCTCCTCGGCCTTGGCGGACAGCTCGGCCCACAGCTCCTCGAACGTCTTCACAGGGGTCAAGCCTAGGGCGTGCCCGCGCGCAGGCTCGCCAGGGTCCGAGCGGTGGCGAGCGCAGCCGCCGTGGCCTCCCAGCCCTTGTCCTCGCCCGACCCGTCGAGACCGGCGCGGTCGAGCGCCTGCTCCTCGGTGTCGCAGGTGAGCACCCCGAAGCCGACCGGAACCACGTGGTCGAGGGCGACGCGGTTGAGGCCGTCGGTGGCGGCCGAGCAGACGTACTCGAAGTGCGGCGTGCCACCGCGGATGACGACGCCGAGCGCGACCAGCGCGTCGTAGGAGCCCCGGGCGAGCTCGGCGCACACGACCGGCAGCTCGAAGGTGCCGGGCACCCTCACGATCGTGAAGTCAGCGACCTGGTGGGCCGCGAGAGCACGCTCCGCACCAGCCACCAGGCCGTCCATCACCTGGTCGTGCCAGCTCGCGGCCACGACTGCCACGCGCATCCCGCTCGCGTCGAAGGGCTCGGTCGGGGGTGCTCCGGCTCCGCTCACTGGTGCAGCTCCTCTGTGGTGTCGGCGACGGACGCCGTCGCCAGGTCTGGCAGGTCATGGCCCATCCGGTCGCGCTTGGTGCGCAGGTAGGCGAGGTTGTCGTCGGTCGGTACGACGCTCAGCGCGACGCGCTCCGCCACGTGGATCCCGAAGTCCTCGAGGCTCTCCTGCTTGTCGGGATTGTTGGTCAGGAGCCTCACCGACGCCACCCCCAGGTCTCGCAGGACCTGGGTCGCGGTGCCGTAGTGGCGGGCATCGGCCGGCAGCCCGAGGTCGAGGTTGGCGTCGACGGTGTCGCGACCCCCGTCCTGGAGCTCGTAGGCCTGGAGCTTGGCGACGAGGCCGATCCCCCGCCCCTCGTGGCCCCGGAGGTAGACCACGACGCCGCGGCCCTCCTCCACGATCCGGGCCATCGCCTCCTGGAGCTGGGGTCCGCAGTCGCAGCGCTGACTGCCGAACACGTCACCGGTCAGGCACTCGGAGTGGACCCGCGTGAGGACCGGCTCCTCCCCAGAGATGTCACCGTGCACCAGCGCGACGTGCTCGCTGTCGTCGATGGTGATGCGGTAGCCCACCGCGGTGAAGACGCCGTGCGCGGTGGGCAACCTCGTCTCGGCAACCCGTGCGACATGGCGCTCGTGCCGGCGGCGGTAGCGCACCAGGTCCTCGATCGAGATCATGGCCAGGCCGTGCTCGTCAGCGAACTCCCGCAGCTCCGGAGCGCGCTTCATCGTGCCGTCGTCGTTGACGACCTCGACCAGCACTCCTGCCGGGGTCAGCCCAGCCAGGCGGGCCAGGTCGACGGCGGCCTCGGTGTGGCCGCGCCTGACCAGCACCCCGCCCTCGCGGTAGCGCAGTGGGAACACGTGTCCGGGTCGAGTGAGCTCCCACGGCTCTGTCGCCGAGTCTGCGAGCCTTCGAGCCGTGTGTGCACGGTCGGCCGCACTGATGCCGGTCGACACGCCGTCACGGGCGTCGACGGAGATCGTGTAGGCGGTACGGAGCCGGTCCTTGTTGTGGGGCGTCATGAGCGGGATCTCCAGACGCTCCAGCATGTCGCCGGGCATCGGGACGCAGATCACCCCGCTGGAGTGGCGGATGGTGAAGGCCATCAGCTCCGGCGTCGCCTTCGCCGCCGCGAAGATGATGTCGCCCTCGTTCTCGCGGTCCTCGTCGTCGACGACGATCACGGCCTTGCCGGCGGCGATGTCGGCGATCGCACGTTCCACGGAGTCGAGGCGGACGCTCACACCGTCACCTCCTCGTGGATGTCGGTGTCCCGGACCTGGTGCGTCGTCCTGCTGGCCTTCGCCCAGACGACGAAGCCCAGCACGACGAACCCGGCGTAGACGAGGTACATGACCGCTGTCGGGTAGTAGCCGGCCTGCACCAAGGTGGTGACTCCCACGACGTCGACCAGCATCCACACGATCCAGAACTCCACCCACCCACGGGCCATGCCGTAGGTCGCCAGCATCGAGCCGGCCAGGATCCACGCCTCGGTCGCAGGCCCCCACGACCCGATCTGCGTCAGCAGCGCGTAGGCGAGGACGTAGCCGACGACCCCGAGTGCGAGGAGCTGGAGCCGCTCGCCACGAGTGGCCCAGCGAGGGGCGATGGCGCCACCGTCGGAGGCGCCCCCCGAGCGCCGGGAGCTGCTCCAGCGCCACCAGCCGTAGGCGGAGACGGCGGCGAAGAAGACCTGCCGCCCGGCCTGGCCCCACAGCGGCTCGGCCACCACCCCGGAGAGCTCCCCCGAGGCGAACACCGTGAACAGCAGCGCGTTGCCGACGAGACCGACCGGCCACGCCCAGACGAAGCGCTTCATCCCCAGGATCGCGCTGGCGAGCCCGAAGAGGTTGCCGATCACCTCGGGCGCACTGAGCGTGCCCCCGGGCACGGGGATGTGGCCGTTGACCAGCCACTCGAGGAAGTTCATGCGGGATCCTTGGGGTCGTGCGCGGCGAGAAGCTTCTCGACGTGCTTGGCGATGATGTCGGCCTCGAGGTTCACCCGATCGCCGGGTCGGCGCGAGCCGAGCGTCGTACGGGCGAGGGTCTCCGGGATGAGGCTGACGGTGAAGTGGTCGGGTCCGGCCGCGACCACGGTGAGGCTGACGCCGTCGACCGTGATGGAGCCCTTGTCGACGAGGTAGCGGGACAGGTGAGGGGGGAGCGAGATCTCGACGACCTCCCAGTGCTCGCTGGGCGAACGGGAGATCACCTTGCCGACCCCGTCGACGTGGCCCTGCACGATGTGACCACCGAGCCTGGTCTGGGGGGTCACGGCTCGTTCGAGGTTGACGGTGTCGCCCGGCTGAACACCCCGCAGCGACGTCTTGTCGAGCGTCTCCTGCATGAGATCGGCGGTCCAGGTGCCGTCGCCGATCTCGGCCACCGTGAGGCAGCAGCCGTTGACGGCGATCGAGTCGCCCAGCGCCGTGCCCTCGAGCACCAGGCCGGCACGGACCGTGAGTCGGATGGCGTCGCCCTGGTCGTGCACGTGCTCGACGGTCCCGAGCTCCTCGACGATGCCGGTGAACATCACTTCCTCCTCATCGTCAGACGGATGTTGGTGTCCTCGCCCTCGTGGCCCTCGAGCACGTGGACGTCGGTGACGTGCAGGTGAACCGCGTCGGAGATCGTGGTGATCCCGAGGTCGGCGACCGCGTTCGTGCCCGATCCCAGCAGCATCGGGGCGACGTAGGCGACGACCTCGTCGACGAGGTCGGCCTGGAGGAAGGCTCGCGCCAGGGTCGGCCCGCCCTCGAGGAAGACGTGCCGGCGCTCGAGGGAGTGCAGGGTGGCCAGCGCCTCTTCGGGGTCACGCGTGCGCAGGCGCACGGTCTCGGCACGGTCGTTGAGGATGCGTCGGTCGTCAGGTAGGTCGCGCAGGCCCATCACGGCCCGCAACGGCTGCGTGGCCAGGGGCTGGTCGACCTCGTCGCGCACGGTGAGCTCGGGGTCGTCGATCGCGACGGTGCCGGACCCCACCAGCATCGTGTCGCACAGTGCACGGAGCCGGTGGGTGTCCAGGCGAGCGGCACGGCTGGACACCCACCGGCTCGTCCCGTCGGCCGCTGCGCTGCGTCCGTCGAGCGTGGTCGCGAACTTCCAGGTGACGAACGGGCGCCGGCGGGCGATGGCGAAGGTCCAGGCGCGGTTGATCTCCTGGGCGTCCTCGATCATCAGGCCGCCCTCGACCTCGATCCCTGCGGAGCGCAGGCGACCTGCCCCGCCGACCGCGACCGGGTTGGCGTCGGGCTGTGCGTAGACGACGCGGCGGACCCCGGCCCGGATGAGGGCCTCGGCACACGGGCCGGTGCGGCCGGTGTGGTTGCACGGCTCGAGCGTGACCACGGCGGTTGCGCCACGGGCGGACTCCCCCGCCTCCGCCAGGGCGTGGGCCTCGGCGTGCGGGGTGCCGGCGCCACGGTGGAAGCCCTCGGCGAGCACCGCGCCCTGGTCGTCGATGAGGACGCACCCGACGCGGGGGTTCGGACCCACGGGCACGCCGGGGGTCACGGCAAGGGCGAGGGCACGGCGCATGGCGCCCCGCTCCGCCTCGGTGAACGTCATCCTTGCCTCCGGTCCGTCGACGCGGACTCACGGGGGCCAGGACCGGACGCCCTGGCGGCGACCGGTCTGCGTGCGCTTCTCATCCGGACTATGACCGTCGGTCCAGGAGTTCCACCTGGTCAACCGGCCACTGGCTGTGGCCGGGTCGCGGACTGTGACCGCCGGTGCGGAGTTCCACCGCCCCCAGAGCACGCGTGCTCAACTGTGGGCCCAACCTTGCCACATGCCGGCGCATTCCCTCACCGGGCGTCCCACGTGATCTGGGCAACTCCCGACCACGCCCAGCTGGGCTGCTCTCAGGCCGTATCGGCGCGAGCCCGCAGCGCCCGCACCATCTCGTCGGGGTCGTCGGCCGAGTAGACCGCGGAGCCAGCGACGAAGACGTCGGCCCCTGCCTCTGCGCAGCGCTCGATGGTCTCCAGCGACACGCCGCCGTCGACCTGGAGCCACGTCTCAAGGCCGTGCTTGCGCACGAGGTCCCGGGCGCGTCGGATCTTGGGGAGCACCATGTCGAGGAACTTCTGGCCACCGAAACCGGGCTCGACGGTCATGAGGAGCAGCATGTCGAGCTCGGGCAGCAGGTCCTCGTAGGGCTCCACCGGGGTCGCGGGGCGCAGGGCCATGCTCGCGCGGGCGCCCTTGGCCCGGATCTCGCGCGCCAGACGCACCGGTGCGCGGGTCGCCTCGACGTGGAACGTCACGCTCCCCGCACCTGCCTCGACGTAGGCGGGAGCGTGGCGGTCGCAGTCCTCGATCATGAGGTGCACGTCCAGGGGCACGTGCGTGGAGCGCGCCAGCGCCTCGACCATGGAGGGTCCGAACGTCAGGTTGGGCACGAAGTGGTTGTCCATCACGTCGACGTGCACCCAGTCGGCGCTCGGGATCCGAGCGACCTCCTCCCCCAGGCTGGCGAAGTCGGCATTGAGGATGGACGGCGTGATCTGGACTCCCACGGCCAGTGAGTCTAGGGCTCGGGCTCGGCCGGAGGGTCCGCGCCCTCGGCCTCGTCGCGCTTCGCCCACTCGAGCAGCGGCGCGATGTCGAAGACGTGGTCATCGATGTCAGCGTGCAGGTCACCGAGCGCTGCGAAGCGGCCCGGCACCGTGTGGAGCGTGAAGTCGTCGGGCTCGCACGCGTCGATCTCGTCCCACCGCACCGGCGCAGAGACCCGGGCGGTCTCCACGCCTCGCACCGAGTAGGCGGCCGCGATGGTGTGGTCGCGGGCGTTCTGGTTGTAGTCGACGAACAGATGGTGTGGATCCCTGTCCTTTCGCCACCACTGTGTCGTCACGTCGTCGGGAGCACGACGCTCGACCTCGCGGGCGAACGCCAGGGCGGCGCGGCGTACGTCCTTGAAGCCGTGATCAGGCTTGATCCGGACGTAGACGTGGAGACCGGACCCACCGCTGGTCTTGGGGAAGCCGACGGCTCCGAGCTCCTCCAGCACCTCCTCGGCGACGCGCGCCACGCGCCGGACCTGTGCCCAGTCGGAGAGCGGGCCGGGGTCGAGGTCGATGCGCCACTCGTCGGGGGACTCGGTGTCGCCGCGTCGGCTGTTCCACGGGTGGAACTCCACCGTGGACATCTGGACCGCCCAGATGACGTGGGCGAGCTCGGTCACGCACAGCTCGTCGGCAGTGCGGTTCCAGCGCGGGAAGTGGAGCTGCACCGTCTCGATCCACGGCGGTGCCCCCTGAGGGATTCGCTTCTGGTGCACCTTGTCGCCCGCCAGGCCCTTGGGGAACCGGTGCAGCATGCAGGGACGCTCGAACAGTGCGTTGACGATGCCCTCGCCGACGGAGAGGTAGTAGTGGACGAGGTCGAGCTTGGTGATGCCCGCTGGCGCGACGGTGCTGGGGGGAAAGTAGACCCGGTCGGGGTTGGTCACCTTGACGACCCTGTCGTCCACGTCGATCTCGGTGAACGGAGAGGCCATGGGGGCAGACTACTGACCGGTGGCTCCTGGTCCCGGTGCCGTGGGCTCGACCAGGACGGGGTCGGACCAGCCCTCGTCGGCGTACTGCGTCTCGGGACGGTGCCAGCGCACCTCGGTCGGCCCGGTCACCACGAGCTCGGCGCGGGTTCGTCCGTCCTCGTCGGCGAGGCGCGGCTCCCCCACTCGCTGCCACGCGCCGCCGGGGCTGCGCGTCTCGAGCACGAGCGGGTCACCGGTCAGACGGCCTCCCGCGTCCCTGGACGAGCCCGAGACCACGACCGTCTCCCCCTCGGGGACCTTGCCCGAGACCTCGGTCGTGGTGGTCAGGGGCACTCCCTCGAAGTCGAGCGTCCCGCCGGCACCGTGGACCGCGTCGATGTTGAAGCCCTGACCGTCGCACCCGAAGCCGTGGACGACGTAGCCCGGTCCGTCACCGTGGGACGCGGCGAACTCGGCAGGCGTGGCCGATCCAGCCCGGCCGACCTGGTGATGGGTGGACAGCTCGACGAGCGTCCACTCATAGCTCACCTCTGCGGCTCGGACCTGGTGCCAGCCCGCAGCGGGGACGGTGAGCGACGCGCGACCGTGCCAGGCGGTGCCCGGCAGAGCGTCGGGCGTGACGACCCAGGCGTAGGAGACCCCGCTGGTCCCCGTGCCGGACGACACCGAGACAGCCGCGTCGACCTCGGAGAGGGAGGAGAACCCGAGGAACGGCCCGCTGGCGGATCCCGGGCCGGCAGGGACCAGGCCGAGGGACCGCTTCCCGAGAGGAGCGACGCCGGGCCCGAGGTTGAGACGGGTCTGAGGGGCGGCAGCAGGCGCCCTGAAGGATTCACAGCCCACATAGGTGATGAAGGCGCCGTCGCCGGCAGTGCCGGGTCCGCTGCGAGTGAGCGTGTCGCCGGCAGAGGCTGCCGGAGCAAGAGCAAGGACCGTCACAGCCGCGACGGCGTTGGTCAGCAAGGTGCGCACGTGTCTCGTCTCCCCGTGGTCGTGAGGTTCCGATACCCCGCGACCGAACCCATCATGCGCCCAAATCCCGTCCGGCGGAACAGTTGCCGCGGCACTAGTTCGCCGGCGTCAGGAGCGACGTCGCAGAGTCGCGGCGAACATCGCGTCCGTCCCGTCGCGGTGGGGCCAGAGCATCATCCGGTCGAGCTCCTCGAGGTCGCCGCGGCCCGCGAGCACCGCATCGAGCACCTCGACAGTCTCCGCGAGGACGGGCGAGCAGGTCGCGTAGACCATCACCCCGCCCGGCCTGAGCGACTCGGCCCCGGCGTCGAGGAGCGCCCGCTGGAGCGGCACCAGCTCGTCGAGGTCGCCCGGAGACCTGCGCCACCGCGACTCGGGCCGACGCCGCAGTGCGCCCAGGCCCGAGCACGGAGCGTCCACCAGGACCCTGTCGAAGGTCCCCGGGACCCACGAGGGGCGGGTGCCGTCGCCGGTGACCACCCGGTAGGCCTGCGGCGGGACCGCGCGCAGGGCGTTCGCCACCAGGGCGGCGCGGTGCGGCTGACGTTCGTGGGCCACGACGGTGGCGTTCCTGCCCGCGGCCAGGGACGCGAGCAACGCCGCCTTGCCACCGGGCCCGGCGCACAGGTCGAGCCAGCGCTCGTCGCGACCGGCCAACGGCGCATCGGCGACGGCGAGGGCGACCAGCTGCGATCCCTCGTCCTGCACCCCCGCGCGCCCCTCGGCCACCGCGGGGATGGCCGCGGGGTCGCCACCGCTCAGCGAGACGGCGTACGGCGACCTGCCGGACGCGGTGCCCCCGGCCGCGACGAGCTCCTCTGTCGTGGACAACCCTGGTCGGGCCACCAGGGTCACTCCGGGAGCGTCGTTGTCTGCCATCAGGAGCGTCTCGAGCTCGGCGGGCCGGTCGAGCGCCTGCGCCAGCGCCTCGACCACCCAGCGGGGATGGGAGTGACGCACCGCGAGGTGCCCCAGGAGATCGTCGGCCCGGTCCGGTGAGACGCGGCGCCTCCACTCCTCGATGTCGCCCTCTGTGACCTTGCGGAGCACTGCGTTGACGAGACCGGCAGGGCCCTGGCCGACACGCGCGCGGGTGAGGTCGACGCTCGTGGAGATCGCAGCATGGTCGGGGACCCTCATGGAGAGCAGCTGGTGGACGCCGAGGCGCAGGACGTCGCGGACCTTGGCCTCGAGCCGGGGCCTGGTCAGGCATGCGTCGATCACCTCGTCGTAGAGCCCCTGCATCCGGAGGGTGCCGGACGCCAGCTCGGTCGCGAACGCCGCGTCCCGCTCGCGCAGCCCGTGCTGGCGGAGCACCTGTGGCAGCACGAGGTTGGCGTAGGCATCGTCCACCCTGACCGCTCGCAGGACGTCATGGGCAGCCAACCGGGCGGGGTCGACCCGGGGTCGGCGATCAGCCATCGGCGAAGAACTCCTTCACCACGCGCTTGGGGGCCCGGTGTGCCCAGGCATCGGTGATGATCTCCGCCAGCTCCTCCCGAGTGATCTCCCCCAACCGGGACTGCTGCACCAGGACGCCGGGGTGGTTGCGGAAGTGGTCGATGTCGAAGAACGGGTTGCCGGGGTCGTCGACGATCGCCGCCTTGTCAGCCATCGAGGGGAGATGGATGACCACGAGGTCGTCGTACATCTCGCCGGTCACGGGGTCGACCGCCGTCTTGTGCGGGTGTCGGTAGAGGAGGAACCCCTTGCCCTTCTCACCGCGAGGAACCTTCCACGTCGGACGGTCGCCCCAGGACACGCCGAGCTCGGTCTCGGGCAGCCCGGCGCAGATCTCGTCGATGTCCTCGGGGCGCGCTGGCCTGCTCACCGGAGACCCTAGTCCCCGAGCCGGGCACCGGACGCGAGCCGGACGCCCCGGGCCCAGTCGGCGGCGGGCATCTCCTTCTTGCCGAAGGCCTTCACCCGCCCCAGCTCGACGGGGGCGGTGGCCGTGCCGACGTGGACAGCGTTCTTGGTGACCTCGAGCACGCCGGGGTCGATCGGCTCGCGGTCGGACACGCGGACCGGGCCCAGCTTGACCCGCTCGCCCGCGTGGGTCGTCCAGGCGCCGGGGGCGGGGGTGCAGGCGCGGACCTGCCGATCGATCGCGACGGCGGGCTGCGACCAGTCGACCCGCGCGTCCTCGACGAGGATCTTCGGGGCCAGGCTCACGCCCTCCCCGGGTTGCTCGCGCGCCTCGAGTGATCCGGCCTCGATGCCGTCGAGGGTCTGCACCAGGAGGCCGGCGCCGCCCTCGGCGAGCCGGGACAGCAGGTCACCTGCGGTGTCGTCGGCTCGCACCCGCTCGGTCATCACCCCGAACGTCGGGCCGGCGTCGAGCTCCTTGACGATCCTGAAGGTCGTCGCGCCCGTCACCTCGTCACCAGCCCAGAGAGAGTGCTGGACCGGGGCCGCACCCCTCCATGCCGGCAGCACCGAGAAGTGGAGGTTGATCCAGCCGTGGACCGGGATCTCGAGCGCGGACTGGGGCAGCAGCGCTCCGTAGGCAACCACAGGACAGGCATCCGGGGTCAGGCTGCGGAGCACCGCCTGGAACTCGGTGTCGCGCGGGTGCTGGGGCTTGAGCACCTGCACCCCGAGCTCCTCTGCGCGCTGGGCCACGGGGCTGGCCACCAGCCGGCGACCTCGACCGCTGGGAGCATCAGGCCTCGTGACCACGCCGACCAGCTCGTGCCGGCTGGCAGCGACCGCGTCGAGGGCCGGGAGTGCCACCTCGGGGGTGCCCGCGAAGACTACGCGCATCAGCGACCCCGCCCGAAGGTGGGGTGCGGGCTGACCCGCACCGTGGGCTGCTCGAGGCCGAACCACTCGGACTCGCGGATCTCCCTCATGGCGGCCTTCCGAGCCTCGGTGTCGAGCTTGTCGATGAACAGGATCCCGTCGAGGTGGTCGGTCTCGTGCTGGAGCGCGCGGGCCAGCAGCTCCGAGGCCTCGATGCGCAGCGGCTCGCCGTGCATGTCGAAGCCGGTGGCGACCACGGAGAGCGCCCGCAGGCAGTCGTAGGTCACCTCAGGGAGCGAGAGACACCCCTCCAGACCGTCCTGGGTCTCGTCGGAGAGCTCGAGGACAGGATTGACCAGGTGGCCCGTCTCACCCTCCACGTGCCAGGTGAACACCCGGAGCCCCACCCCTATCTGTGGAGCTGCCAGTCCGGCTCCCGGAGCGGCGAGCATCGTGTCGGTGAGGTCCTGGACCAGGGTGCGGATCTCCTTGTCGAAGTCGTCGACCTCGATCGCGCGCTGGCGCAGGATCGGGTCACCGAAGAGACGGATGGGCTGGACGGCCATGGTGGAAGTCTAGGGAGGAGGTCTCGTCACAGGGTCGGCGGATCGACCTGCACACGCACCGGATCGAGCTTGCGTGCGCTGCGGAGGCGCTGCAGTTCACCCAGCGCGTCGGAGAGCGCCGGACCCGAGGCTGCAGGAACACGCACGACCACACGTTGGAGGTCGGCCGAGACCACGACGGGACCGAGGACCTCGGCGTGGTCAGGCAGGCTCGCCAGCGTGAGCGCGTCGTCGAGCGCCCCGGGCTCGCCGGTGATCGTCGCGATCCGAGCCGCCGGCGGGAGGTGTGCCTCGACCCGCTCGGCCCACTCCCGAGCCGCCAGACCGGCGGGGTCCCAGCGCACCAGGGCCTGCAGTGCCGGGGACGCGGGATCCCCGACTGCCACGACGCGCCCACCGGGCCGGACGAGGCCTGCGGCACCCATCCACCGCCTCAGGGCTTCCTCGGCGACGCGCAGGTCGTCCCTGCCGAGGGTGATCCAGGTGTCGAGGAGGACGACCGCGCAGTAGCCACCCTCAGCGACAGGCTCGGCCCCGACGGTGGCGACGACGATCGCCGGCTTGTCGGCCACGCACTCGAGGATGCGCTCTCCACTGGAGCTGCGCACCGTCGTCCCCGGGAAGGACCGACCCAGCTCCTCTGCCGTCCGCGCCTCACCGAGGACCGGGGCACGAAGACCGCGGTGTCCGCACTCGGGGCACGACCAGGAGGCGGCAGCCTGGCCACACCAGCGGCACTGTGGCGGACTCGTGGGGCCGGCGAGCCGCAGCGGCCCAGAGCAGGCTCCGCAACGCGCAGGGGTGCGGCACCGCTCGCAGGCCAGGGAGGCGGCATAGCCGGCTCGTGGGGTCTGCACGAGCACGGGGCCGTCAGCGACGCCCTCGCGGATCGCCTCGAGTGCCAGCCGCGGGAGCCGGGTGCCGACTGCGCGGTCCTCGCCCGGGACGACGTCCACCCTGGCCCTGCGGCGCACAGCGGCGCGGGGGGCCACCAGGTGGTGGGCCCACCCCCGGGTGAGGAGGTGGTGGGCCTCGACGGTGCAGGCGAAACCGGCGACGAGAGCGGCCGCACCCTGCTGCTCGGCGCGCATGAGCAGCACGTCCCGCGCGTGGGGATAGGGAGCACGCGGCTCGGCATGGAGGTCGTCGCCGTCGTCCCAGACCACGACCAGACCCAGGTCACGGACCGGAGCGAACACGGATGCTCGCGTCCCCACGACGACCTTGCGGGCACCGCGCGAGATCGACAGGAACTCGCCGTAGCGGGCCGCCGGACCACTCTCGGCCGTCAGGACCGCGTGCTGGCCCGCTCCCAGTGTCGCCGTCAGCGCTGCATCCACGCGGGTCACGTCGCGCTGGTCGGGAACGCACACGAGCGAACCCCGTCCCCCTGCCAGCGTGGAGGCCACGGCCGCGGCCACCATCGACGGCCAGTCGTCACCCGGAGCAGCGGTCCACACGGCTCGAGGCGCGTCACCTGCCCGGAGTCGACCGAGGAACGCCTCCGCGTGGGGCACCTCCCCCCAGGACTGGATCTCGACCGGTCGGGTCGCCACCGGGGACGGCGCAGAGGGCACCTTCTCGGCGGCGGCGTGGCGCGGCGGCACCGCCAGCCTGAGGACGTCGGACCTGGTCCCTGCCCACCGTCGGGCGACCAGTGCGCTGAGCTCGGCGATCTCCGGCGCCAGCACGGGCTCGGAGCTGACCACCCGGCGCAACGGCTGCAGGCGTCCCGTGTGGTCGCTTCCGGCTGCTCGCGCGAGGACGTAGCCATCGACGTCCTGGCCGGCGAAGCGCACCTTGACGCGCGCTCCGGGCACTGCGGTGTCGGCCATGCGCACCGGGACGGCATAGTCGAAGGGCCGGTCGAGATGGGCGAGCGGGACGTCGATGAGCACGCGTGCCACGGGGTCGAGCTCGGCCGGCTCCCAGGAAGCAGCGTTGCGCCGTCGGGTCTCGGCCGCCTTGGCCTTGGCATCTCCCACCGCAGCACGAAGCCCCGGCAGCATCTCTGCGTCCGGGGCCTCGCGTGGACTGCTCATGCGCAGAAGTCAACCAGCGCGTGCTGACAGCGCAGGAGGTCAGGCTCCCGCAGCCGCCCGCAGCTTCTCGGCGCGGTCGGTGCCCTCCCAGGTGAACTCGGGCAGCTCCCGACCGAAGTGGCCGTAGGCCGAGGTCTTGGCGTAGATCGGCCGCAGCAGGTCCAGGTCACGGATGATCGCGGCGGGGCGCAGGTCGAACACCTCGAGCACCGCACGCTGGATGGCCTCGTCGTCCACGACACCGGTCCCGAAGGTCTGGATGAAGACGCCGACCGGCGCGGCCTTGCCGATGGCGTAGGCGACCTGCGCCTCGCACCGCCGGGCCAGTCCCGCTGCCACGACGTTCTTCGCGACCCAACGCATCGCGTAGGCGGCTGAACGGTCCACCTTGGACGGGTCCTTGCCCGAGAAGGCGCCGCCGCCGTGGCGGGCCATGCCGCCGTAGGTGTCGACGATGATCTTGCGGCCGGTCAGCCCGGCGTCGCCCATGGGCCCGCCGACGACGAACTTCCCGGTGGGGTTGACCAGGACTCGGTGGTCGTCGGAAGGAATGTCGAAGGTGGCGAGCACGGGGTCGATCACGTGCTCCACGATGTCGCGCTCCAGCTGTGCGTGCTCGACGTCCTCGGCGTGCTGCGTGGAGAGCACGACGGTGTCGACCCTGACCGGGCGGTCCTCGACGTCGTACTCGATCGTGACCTGGGTCTTGCCGTCAGGACGTAGGTAGGCGAGCGTGCCGTCCTTGCGGACCTCGGTCAGCCGCTGGGCCAGTCGCTGGGCGATCATCACGGGCAGCGGCATCAGCTCGGGGGTGTCGTCGCAGGCGTAGCCGAACATCAGCCCCTGGTCGCCGGCTCCTCGCCTGTCGAGGTCGTCCTCGGAGGAGTCGAGGCGTGCCTCGATGCCCTGGTCGACGCCGGCGGCGATGTCCACCGACTGCGCGCCGATCGCCACCTGGACACCGCACGTGGTGCCGTCGAAGCCCTTGTCGGAGGAGTCGTAGCCGATGTCGAGGATGGCCTTGCGCACGAGGTCCGCCACCGGTGCGTAGGCGTTGGTGCGGACCTCGCCGGCCACCACGACGAGACCTGTGGTGAGCAGCGTCTCGACCGCGACCCGGAGGTTCTCGGTGTCGGTGTCGTGCTCCATCAGGTAGTCGAGGACCGTGTCGCTGATGCGGTCAGCGATCTTGTCCGGGTGACCCTCGGTCACGGACTCCGAGGTGAAGAGGCGTCCAGCCACGTCGGTACTCACTTCTTTCCATCGTTGGGGTGGAGATCAATGTACGCGGTGACCGCGCTCTGGCCTGACGGTCTCAAGGGCCGACGAGACGTTCGCGGACCTGGTCCCAGACCACACGGGCCAGGGCGGTCTTGGTGCCACGGGGGACGTCGACCCGACTGCCGTCGGCGCCGAGGATCACCGCTTCGTTGTCGGGCGAGCCGAAGACAGCTCCCCCACTCACGTCGTTGACGACCAGGAGGTCGCACCCCTTGCGCGCCAGCTTCTCGCGCGCGTGGTCGAGCACGCTCCCGGTCGCGTCACCGGTCTCGGCGGCGAAACCGACGACGACCTGGTGCTCATGGGCCCGCTCGTGGGAGATCGTCGCCAGGATGTCGGGGTTCTGCTCGAGCTCGATGGCGGGGGCGGAGCCATCGGCCGCCTTCTTGATCTTGGTGTCGCTCGTCGTCGTCGGGCGGAAGTCGGCCGGAGCGGCCGCCATGACGACGGAGTCGGCGTGGAGCGCGGCCTTGACCACGGCGTCACGCAGCTGCTCGGTCGTCTCGACGTGGACGACCTCGACACCGGCCGGGTCGGGCTGGACGGCATTGGCGCTGATCAAGGTCACCTCTGCTCCGCGGCGGGCCGCCTCGCTCGCCAACGCATAGCCCTGGATCCCCGAGGACCGGTTGCCGAGGAAGCGCACCGGGTCGAGGTACTCGCGGGTGCCTCCGGCACTGACCACCACCCGGCGTCCGGCGAGGTCGCCCGGGGTGTCACCGCCGAGCACCGAGCGGCACACCTCGAAGATCTCGGCGGCCTCCGGGAGGCGCCCCTTGCCGGTGTCCTTGCCCGTGAGCCGGCCCTCGGCAGGCTCGATGACGTGCACGCCCCGGCCGCGGAGGGTCTCCACGTTGGCGCGGGTGGCGGGATGCTCCCACATCTCGGTGTGCATCGCCGGGGCAAGCACGACCGGGCAGCGAGCGGTGAGCAGGGTGCTGGTGAGCAGGTCGTCGGCGAGCCCGTGGGCAGCTCGGGCCATCAGGTCGGCCGTCGCCGGCGCGACCACCACGAGATCTGCCTCCTGCCCGATGCGCACGTGCGGAACGGCGTGCGCATCGGTCCACACCTGTGTCGAGACCGGCTTGCCCGAGAGCGCCGCCCACGTCGCGGGGCCGACGAACTCGAGCGCGGCGGCCGTCGGGACGACCGTCACGTCGTGACCGGACTCGGTCAGGCGTCGCAGGAGCTCGCACGCCTTGTAGGCGGCGATGCCGCCGGAGACGCCCAGCACCACGCGGGGCGCGGCCCCGGCGGGCCGCTCGATGCTCACCAGAGCCGTCGACTCACTCGGTGACGTCGGCAGCAGCAGCCTCAGCCGCGGCGGCCTCGGCGGCGGGGTCGATGTCCTCGCAGGTCAGCAGGTCCTCGTTGATCTCGCGCAGCGCGATCGAGAGGGGCTTCTCCTGGACGTGGGTCTCGACCAGCGGACCGACGTACTCGAGCAGGCCCTCACCGAGCTGGGAGTAGTAGGCGTTGATCTGGCGGGCTCGCCGGGCGCTGTAGAGGACCAGCTTGTACTTGCTGTCGGTCTTGCCGAGCAGGTCGTCGATCGAGGGGTTGGTGACGCCCTCGGCGGCGATGGTGGGTGCAGCCACAGTCAGATGCCTCTATCCGGATCAGGAACGGGGGAACGCGCAGTCATCAAGGCTACCAACTGCTCAGCCGCATCGTGAACTTCGTGGTTGACGATCGTCTCGTCGAACTCGCTCTCGGCGGCCAGCTCGGCACGAGCGGTCTCGAGCCTTCGCTCGCGTTCGGCCGCACCTTCGGTGCCCCGTCCCACCAGACGGCGCACCAGCTCCTCCCACGACGGCGGGGCGAGGAAGACGAACAGGGCCTCGGGCATGGTCTCCCGGACCTGGCGTGCTCCCTGCAGGTCGATCTCGAGCATCGCCGGGCGGCCCGAGGCGAGCGCCAGCTCGACCGGCCCCCTCGGCGTGCCGTAGCGAGCCGTCTTGTGGACCACTGCCCACTCCAGGAGGTCGCCGCGCTCGATCATGGCGTCGAAGTCGTCGTCGGAGACGAACCAGTAGTGGACGCCGTTCTCCTCGCCCGGCCGCGGGGGCCTGGTGGTCGCGGAGACGGAGATCCAGACCTCCGGGTGGTGGCGACGGATCTCCGCGGCCACCGTGCCCTTGCCGACGGCGGTGGGCCCTGCGAGCACGATCAGACGGGAGTGAGTCACGACTGGTCGGGGCCGAACTCGCGCTCGAGCGCAGCGACCTGCTTGACCCCGAGTCCACGCACGCGCCGGCTCTCGGCGATGCCGAGTCGCTCCATCACCTGGCGCGCGCGCACCTTGCCGAGGCCCGGAACCGACTGCAGGAGCTCGACCACACGCATCTTGCCGATCACTTCGTTGTGCTCGCCCTCGCGGAGCACCTCGATGATCGAGCCTCCGGAGTTCTTGAGGCGGTTCTTGACCTCGGCGCGCTCGCGGCGAGACGCAGCCGCCTTGTCCAGGGCAGCCTGCCGCTGTTCGGGCGTGAGTGGGGGGAGGGCCACGAAAGGTCCTTCTGGTGCGAGATCGAGAGGTCCGGGTCAATCTAGTCATTGCCGCGCGGGGCAGGCAATCGAGGGCCCTCAGTGGGCGAGAGGTGTTCCACACACGTCGAGGGCATGCTGCTCCAGGGCGGCCATCGCCTCGATGGTCCGTCTGGATCCGAGCTCCTCCGAGGCGCGCTCGATCCGGTCCTCGGCACCGCCGTCGACGGCGGACTCCAGAGCCTCCAGAGCCGTGACGACGTGGGTCCACTCGTCCTCGATGTCGGAGGGGGCGTGCTCCTGGAGGTCGCGGTAGGGCGGCAGGGCCGCGAACAGGGCGTCCTCGTCCTCGGAGGCAGCGACCTCGGTCAGCTCGTCCTGGTGGTCCGCGACCCGCTCGCAGTAGGCCTCCTGCGGGTCGGAGGAGCACCCGGAGAGCGTGCTCGCCACCGTCAGGAGGGTCACGAGGACCGTCGACACGGAAGCGGGAGAGCTCACGACTGCTGGATCCTGCGCACGGCATCCGCCAGGGCTGCCGGCTCGGGGCCGGCCGCGAGGAGGCCGCGCGAGGAGGATGGGATCACGAGGTTCCCGCCAGAGCCCCCGAAGAGCCGGTCCAGGTCGTCGTCGGTGCCGCCCTGGGCGCCGTACCCGGGGACGAGGATCGGGCCGTTGATGGCGAAGTCCTCCTCCGACTCTCCGATCGTGGCGCCGACCACCGCGCCGTACGACCCCAGCGGTGAGACCCCGGCGTTGAGCGTCCTGAGGTGGTCCAGCACCACCCCGGCCACGGTGCCACCACCGGAGCGTGCGTGCTGCACCTCGGGCCCTTCCTTGTTGGACGTCAGTGCGAGGACGAAGATGCCGGCGCCATGACGCTCCGCGGTGTCGATCATCGGCTGCAACGAGCCGAACCCCAGGTAGGGAGAGGCGGTGATCGCGTCGGCCGCCAAGGGTGACGCGGGATCGAGGTAGGCATCGGCGTAGGCCTGGGAGGTGGAGCCGATGTCACCGCGCTTGACGTCGAGGATCACCAGCGCGCCGGCCGACCGCGACTCGGCGATGACCCGCTCCAGCACTGCGATCCCGCGGGAGCCGTGGCGCTCGAAGAAGGCGCTCTGCGGCTTGATGCACGACACGTGCGGGGCGAGCCCCTCGACCGCCGCCAACGCGAAGCGCTCCAGCCCGCCGACGTCGTCGCTCAACCCCCAGTCGGCGAGCAGCGACGCGTGGGGGTCGATGCCGGCACACAGGGCGCCCCGCTGGTCGACGAGGGTCCGCAGGCGTTCACCGAAGGGGGTCATGCGTCATCTCCTAGCTCGGCCGCGACGCGCGCGACCGTGGTGGGGTCGTGGAGCAGTGCGGTGCCGATCTGCACGGCCACCGCGCCGGCGCCGAGGAAGAGCCGGGCCGACGCGGCGTCGTGCACGCCGCCGCAGGCCACGAGCGGGACACCGGGCAGGCTGCGCGCGGTCTCGGTCAGGCAACGGAGCACAACGGGTGCGACGGCCGGCCCGCTCAGCCCTCCGGGTCGGCCGTCGGGGAACGCTGCGGGAACGGTGTTGCCGAGGACGACCGCCGTCGCGCCTGCCTCGTGGCAGGCACGGGCGCCCTCCACGACACGCGAGACGTCCGGCCGCAGCTTGGCGAGCACCGGGCGGTCCGCGGGGAACTCTCTTCGCACCGCCGCCACCACGCTGGCTGCGTGATAGGGCTCGCGGACCTCGAAGAGGTCCAGGCCCGTCTCGTCGGGGGCGCCGACGTTGACCTCGAGCCCAGCCACGCCGGGAGCCCGGCTCAGGCGCCGGGCGAGGTCGGCGTACTCCCCCAGCGTCGACCCGGCCACCGAGACGAAGACGCGGGCGCCCGCGCGGACGAGCCACGGCAGCTCAGTCGCCAGGAAGTGCTCGAGACCGGGGTTGGGAAGTCCGACGGCGTTGACCAGTCCACCCGACACCTCGACGACGCGGGGCCCGCTGGCACCTTGACGAGCGTCGAGCGTGACGGAGCGGGTGACGAAAGCCACGCCGTCGAGGTCGAGGAAGGGGGCGAGCTCACGGCCCGTCCCGCCACACCCGGAGGCCACCATCACCGGACCGAGGGCGATCGTCACAGCTCGGCCCACCGGACCCGGTCACCACGGACCACGGGTCCCTCGGTGCACGCACGCACGATCCGTGGCACCCCGTCCTCGCCGAGCACCGGGAGAGGACATCCGTGGCACAGACCTGTGCCGCACGGTCCGGGGACCTCGACGGCTGCCTGGCTCCAGGCCCCGCAGGTCTCGGCCGCACGTGCCACGTCCCGGAGGACGGCGGTGGGTCCGGCGGCGTAGGCCACAGCCGCGTTGCTGCGACGCAGCAGGTCCGGCAGCTGCTCGCCGACCGTGCCCCTGCTGCCGACCGATCCGTCGGCGGTGATCACGGTGACCGCGCGTGCGGAGCGACGAGCCTCGAGGGTCGAGACGAGGTGCGCCTCGTCCATCCCGGCGAGTGCGAGGGTCACCGCGCAGTCGCGCTCCCGCAGGCGCTCGGCCAGGGGGAACAGGACCGCAGCGGCGTAGCCCTCGCCCACGAGCAGGCACGACACCGGCTCCTTGGGAAGGGCGAAGGGACGGCCCAGCGGGCCGGTCACGGCGAGCCGTGTCCCGGTGGGCTGCGCGGCGAGCCACCGGGAGCCCGGGCCCCGAGGCTCGACCACGATGTCGAGGGTGGGGCCGAACGCGCTCGACTCCTTGATCCGGTGGATCCAGAAGGCTCGTCTCGCGACGTGGCCGGCGACGGTGAGGGCCACGAAGTTGCCCGGACGGAAGCGTGCTGGGACCCCCGGGGCAGCGATGGTGAGCAGGCGGTAGGCCCCCGCCTTCTTGGTCGCGATGACCTCGCCGTCGACGTGGAGGGGTTCACGCGCGCTGGTCGCCGCCCGTGCAGTCATCTCAGGCGAGGCCCCGCAGGACGTGCGAAGGCCAGGCGGGACCTCCGTAGACGAAGCCGGTGTATCCTTGGAGGAGGTCGGCTCCCGCGTCGAGCCGACGTCGTGCGTCCTCGGCGGTGGAGATGCCACCCACCCCCATCAACGTCAAGTCGGGCCCGACGCGCCCGCGCAGGAGGCGCACGACGTCCTCGGCACGCTGGGCGAGCGGGCGGCCGGACAGGCCGCCGGCCCCGATCTGGTCCACCTGCGAGCGCTCGGTCACCAGCCCCTCGCGCGAGATGGTGGTGTTGGTGGCGATGATCCCGTCGAGGCCGACCGCCAGCGCGAGGTCACCCACGGCCAGGACGTCGTCGTCGCTGAGGTCGGGGGCGATCTTGACGAGCAGCGGCACCCGGCGGTCGCCGGTGACCTCGTCCGCGCGGCGTCGTACGGCGTCGAGCAGCGGCCGGAGCCGCTCGACCGCCTGGAGGTCCCGGAGTCCGGGGGTGTTGGGCGAGGAGACGTTGACGACGAGGTAGTCGGCATGCGGAGCGAGCAGCCCGGCGGACTTCTCGTAGTCCAAGATGGCGTCCTCCTCGGGAACCACCTTGGTCTTGCCGATGTTGATCCCGACGACCACCGGCCCGGCGCCAGTTCCGCGTCCGGACGGTGCAACCTCTCCACCGAGTCGGCGCTCGCGCGCGGCCAGCCTGCGCGCGACGACCTCGGCCCCGTCGTTGTTGAACCCCATCCTGTTGATGATCGCCCGGTCGTCCTTGAGCCGGAACAGCCTGGGCCGAGGGTTGCCCGGTTGGGGTTCGCCGGTCACCGTGCCGATCTCCACGTGACCGAAGCCCAGCGCAGCGAGGGCATCGATCCCGATGCCGTTCTTGTCGAACCCCGCGGCCAGCCCGAGCGGGTGCGGGAAGGTCAGGCCCAGGGCCCTCACCTGCGATCTGGCGCCGACTCGGCGACGCGCAAGCGCCGACTCGCCGCCCAGCAAGCGCCGGGTCGCGGGCTCGGCTGCGCGAATCGCCCGGAACGCATGGTGGTGGATCCGCTCGGGATCGGTGCGCGAGAGGACGTGGTCGAACAAGGTGGAGTAGACGCGCGGCCGAGCCGACGACACCTCAGTCACCGATCCGGGCCCGGGCCCAGTCCTGCAGTGACCGCACCCCGATCTCACCCCGCCGCATGGCCTCCATGCCCTGGACCGCGGCGCCCAGGCCCTGGATCGTGGTGATGCAGGGGATGTCGGTCAGGATCGCCGCGGTGCGGATGTCGTAGCCGTCGAGCCGGGGAGACCCGCCGCTGGTCGACCCGTGCGGGGTGTTGATCACCAGGTCGACCTCACCCGCGCGGATGCGCCCGACGATCGTGGGCTCGCCGTCGGGGCCGGGACCCTCGGAGTGCTTGCGTACGACGGTCGCCTCGACGCCGTTGCGGCGCAGGACCTCGGCGGTGCCCGCCGTGGCGAGGATCTCGAACCCCATGTCGGCGATCTGCTTCACCGGGAAGATCATGTGGCGCTTGTCGCGGTTGGCCACGGACACGAAGACCCGGCCGGTGAGCGGGAGCGACCCGTAGGCCGCGGTCTGGGCCTTGGCGAAGGCCGTGCCGAAGAACGCGTCGAAGCCCATCACCTCACCGGTGGAGCGCATCTCCGGACCGAGGACGGCGTCGACGGTCCTGCCGTCGGGCGTCTTGAACCGGTTGAAAGGCATGACCGCCTCCTTGACCGCGATCGGCGAGCCGTCGGGCAGGTGGCCCCCGTCGCCGTCGACGGGGAGCACGCCGGCCCTGCGGAGGTCGGCAATCGACTCCCCCAGCATCACGCGGGCTGCGGCCTTGGCCAACGGGGTCGCGGTCGCCTTGGAGACGAAGGGAACCGTGCGGGAGGCGCGCGGGTTGGCCTCCAGGACGTAGAGGACGTCGGAGGCCATGGCGAACTGGATGTTGAGCAGGCCGCGCACACCGAGCCCTCGGGCGATGGCCTCGGTGGAGGCGCGGATCCGCAGGACGTCCTCGGAGCCGAGCGTGATGGGCGGCAGTGCGCACGAGGAGTCACCGGAGTGGATGCCGGCCTCCTCGATGTGCTCCATCACACCGCCGAGGAACAGCTCCTCACCGTCGAAGATGGCGTCGACGTCGATCTCGACGGCGTCGTCGAGGAAGCGGTCGACCAGGACGGGCTGCCGCTCGTTGATGAGGCCGGCGGCGACGTACTTCTCCAGGTAGGACTCCAGCGCCGCGTCGTCGTAGACGATCTCCATGCCGCGCCCGCCCAGCACGTAGGAGGGCCGGACCAGCACGGGGTAGCCGATCTCGGCGGCGATCCGCTGCGCCTGCACGAAGGAGGTCGCGGTGCCGTGCTTGGGGGCGGGCAGGTTGGCATCGACCAGCACGCGGCCGAACGCCCCACGGTCCTCGGCGAGGTGGATGGCCTCAGGCGAGGTGCCGACGATCGGCACGCCCGCGTCGGCAAGCCCCTGGGCGAGGCCCAGCGGCGTCTGCCCGCCCAGCTGGCACACGACGCCCGCCACGGGACCCGCCTGCTGCTCGGCGTGGACGATCTCCAGCACGTCCTCCAGGGTGAGCGGCTCGAAGTAGAGACGGTCGGAGGTGTCGTAGTCGGTGCTCACCGTCTCGGGGTTGCAGTTGACCATGATCGTCTCGTAGCCGGCCTCGGCCAGGGCGAGCGAGGCGTGCACGCAGGAGTAGTCGAACTCGATCCCCTGCCCGATCCGGTTGGGGCCGGAGCCCAGGATGATGACGGCCTCCTTGCCCTCCGTCCGGGGGCGCACCTCGGTCTCCTCGTCGTAGGAGGAGTAGTGGTAGGGCGTCTGCGCGGCGAACTCTGCGGCGCACGTGTCCACGGTCTTGAACACCGGCCGGATCCCGAGCGCGTGCCGGACGCCGCGCACGACATCGGCCGAGAGCCCGCGGATCTTGCCGATCTGCTCGTCGGAGAAGCCGTGCCGCTTGGCGTGGCGCAGCACCTCGGGAGTCAGCTCCGGAGCCTCGGTCACCTCGACGGCGACCTCGTTGATCAGCGCGAGCTGGTCGAGGAACCAGGGGTCGATGGCGGTCGCCTCGAACAGCTCCTCCGGGGTCGCCCCGGCGCGGATGGCGTCCATCACCCTCTTGAGACGACCGTCGGTGGGGATCCGGATCTCCTCCAGCAGGGCGGCCTTGTCGAGGTCGACGAACTCCTTGTGCCAGTCGAACGGGGCGTTCTTGCTCTCGAGGGAACGCAGCGCCTTCTGCAGTGCCTCGGTGAAGTTGCGACCGATGGCCATCGCCTCGCCCACCGACTTCATGTGGGTCGTCAGGGTCTGGTCGGCACCCGGGAACTTCTCGAACGCGAAGCGCGGGACCTTGACCACGACGTAGTCGAGCGCGGGCTCGAACGAGGCAGGGGTCTCCCGGGTGATGTCGTTGCGGATCTCGTCGAGGGTGTAGCCGATCGCGACCTTGGCGGCGATCTTGGCGATCGGGAAGCCCGTGGCCTTGCTGGCCAGGGCGCTCGAGCGCGACACGCGCGGGTTCATCTCGATCACGATCAGGCGCCCGTCGGCCGGGTTGACGGCGTACTGGATGTTGCAGCCGCCGGTGTCGACACCGACCGCGCGGATGATGCCGATCGCGAGGTCGCGCATCTTCTGGTACTCACGGTCGGTGAGGGTCATCGCGGGCGCGACGGTGATGGAGTCACCGGTGTGCACGCCCATGGGGTCGAGGTTCTCGATCGAGCAGACGATGACGGTGTTGTCGGCACGGTCGCGCATCACCTCCAGCTCGTACTCCTTCCACCCGAGGATCGACTCCTCCAGGAGCACCTCGCTGGTGGGGGACGCTGCCAGGCCGCCCCCGCCGATGCGGATCAGGTCGTCCTGGTCGTAGGCCATCCCCGAGCCGCTGCCGCCCATCGTGAACGAGGGACGCACGACCATGGGGTAGCCGAGCTCCTCGGCGCCGGCGAGGAGGTCCTCGACCGAGTGGCAGATGACGCTGCGGGCGCTCTCGCCACCGAGGGAGTCGACGATCTTCTTGAACTCCTGACGGTTCTCGCCACGATCGATCGCCTCGATGGAGGCGCCGATGAGCTCGACGTCGTACTTCTCGAGGACGCCGGCCGCGTCGAGCGCCATGGCGCAGTTGAGCGCGGTCTGACCCCCGAGGGTGGCCAGCAGGGCGTCGGGGCGCTCCTTGGCGATGACCTTCTCGACGTACTCGGGCGTGATCGGCTCGACGTAGGTGGCGTCGGCGAACTCGGGGTCGGTCATGATCGTCGCGGGGTTGGAGTTGACCAGGACGACCCGCAGGCCCTCCTCGCGCAGCACCCGGCACGCCTGGGTGCCGGAGTAGTCGAACTCACAGGCCTGGCCGATGACGATGGGGCCGGAGCCGATGACCATCACGGACTTGATGTCGGTGCGCTTGGGCATGTCAGATACCACCTTCATGTCCAGCAGCGCTGGTCTCGATTGTCGCCTCAGTCGCTCGTCTCGTTCCTCGACTCGACTCCATCAGGTCCGTGAAGCGGTCGAAGAGGTAGGCGGCGTCGTGCGGGCCTGCTGCGGCCTCGGGGTGGTACTGGACGGAGAAGGACTTCAGGCGTCCCTCGTCGTCACGCAGCTCGAGCCCCTCGACCACGTCGTCGTTGAGGCACACGTGCGACACGGTCGCCACGCCGTAGGGGGTGGTCGTGCTTCCCTCGAGCGGGGCGTCGACCGCGAACCCGTGGTTGTGGGCGGTGACCTCGACCTTGCCGGTGGTGCGGTCCATCACGGGCTGGTTGATGCCGCGGTGGCCGTACTTCAGCTTGTAGGTGCCGAAACCGAGGGCACGGCCGAAGAGCTGGTTGCCGAAGCAGATCCCGAAGTAGGGCAGGCCGCGTCCGAGCGCCTCCTGGAGCAGCTCGACCTGCCCGGTGGTCGCCGCCGGGTCACCGGGGCCGTTGGAGAAGAAGAGACCGTCGGGCTCCACCGCCTCGACGTCGGCGATGGATGAGGTGGCGGGCAGGACGTGCACCTCGATGCCGCGCTCGCTCATCATGCGGGGGGTGTTGGCCTTCAGACCCAGGTCGAGGACGGCCACCGTGAAGCGCTTCTCCCCCACTGCCGGCACCACGTAGGGCTCCGGGGTGGAGACGGCGTCGCTGAGGTTGGCCCCGCTCATCGCGTCGGCCTCGAGCACACGGGCGAGGAGCGCCTGCGGGTCGGTCTCGGTCGTGGAGATGCCCACGCGCATCGCGCCACGCTCACGGAGGTGTCGCGTGAGGGCGCGGGTGTCGACCCCGGAAATCCCGACGACGCCCTGGTCGCGCAGCTCGTCGTCGAGGGTGCGCTGCGAGCGCCAGTTGGACGGGACGCGGGCGGGGTCGCGCACGACGTAGCCGGCCACCCAGATGCGGTCGGACTCCTGGTCCTCGTCGTTCATGCCGGTGTTGCCGACGTGAGGGGCCGTCATCACGACCACCTGGCGGTGGTAGCTCGGGTCGGTGAGCGTCTCCTGGTAGCCGGACATGCCGGTGGAGAAGACTGCTTCGCCGAAGGTCTCGCCCTGTGCGCCGAATGACTCGCCGCGGAAGGTGCGCCCGTCCTCGAGGACCATGAGCGCCGTTTTCTGGACATGCCGTGGCACGTCGTACCTCCTTCTCCGCCTCACGGGACGGATCGTTAAAGGATGTTCGAACTCGCGCCAACCCTAGCAGCGCGTCCCTGCCGTACGACGCCGTCCCACGAGGGGTCGGGGCTCTCACCCGAGCGACAGCGTGGGTCCTTGCCACCTGCGGCGCAGCCACCGGTCGTGCGAGGCCAGCAGCACCGTCCCCGGGGCAGTCCCGAGGGCCTCCTCGAGCTCGCCCGCCAGCGCCAACGACACGTGGTTGGTCGGCTCGTCGAGCAGGAGCAGGTCGGGCGCGACGGCGATGGCGATGGCGAGGGCCAGTCGACGACGCTGGCCGACCGACAGGACGCCCACCGCCCGACGGTGGTCCCGCGGAGCCAGCAGCCCCAGCTCGCGCAGCGCCGGCGCCTGTTCGCTGCCGGCGACAGCGTCGTCGTACGTCGTCAGGGCCGAGCGCCGCATGTCTGCGAACCACGGGTCCTGGGTCAGCTCCGCGACGACCCGGGCGGACACGAGCGCCTCGCCGGCCGTGGGCGTGATGCGGCCCGACAGCACGCCCAGGAGCGTCGACTTGCCCGAGCCGTTCGAGCCGGTGACGAGCAGCTGGTCGCCGGCCTCGACGTCGAGCCGGTCGAGCCGTAGTCGCCTCGACACCTCCAGGCCGCGCACCTGCACCGGCCGGGTCGCTCCCGGCTGTCCGGTGAGAGCTCCCCGGAAGCGGAGCGGTGGACGCGGCTTGCGCACCTGGGACCGCTCCGCGAGGTCCAGCCTGCGAGCAGCGTCCTTCCTGCGCCGCGCCGCGGTCTGCTCGACCCGCCCGCCCTTGAACGCGTAGATGAACCTGTCTCCGTCACGAGGGGGCCGGTCGTGGGCAACCGCCTCGGTCCCCTTGCGCACGGCCGCGCGCAGCCGGTCGAGCTCCTCCTGCTGGGAGACGTAGGTCTCCTCCCAGCGCCGCCTGGCATCAGCGCGCGCTGCCTCGTAGTCGCTCCACCCGCCGCCGAAGTGCCGACCGCCGGCGCCGTCGGTGCCGATCTCGGCGGGGTCCAGGTCGACCAGGTCGGTGCAGACGTCGTCCAGGAGCACCCGGTCGTGGCTGGCGAGCACCACGACGCCAGGCAGGTCGCGGAGGAACTCCGTGAGCACCGCGATGGCGTCGTCGTCCAGGTGGTTGGTGGGCTCGTCGAGGAGGAGGCAGGAGGGCCGCGTGGTCATGATGGCGGCGAGCGCGAGCCGGGTGCGCTCGCCACCGGAGAGGGTGCCGACCCGCCGGTCCGGTTCGACGTGGTCGAGCCCGAGCGAGGCGGCGGCGAGGACGGCGCGGCGATCTGCGTCCCACGCCTCGAGGGCCGCGGCGTGGTCGAGGGCGTTGGCGTACGCCGCCGGGTCGGCACCCTCCTGGCCCAGCGTCGCGGCCAGGCGCTCGACGTCGGCGACCGCCTGACGAAGTGGGGCGAGCATCGAGTCCAGCACGCCTCCCACGGTGGCGTCGTCGCTGAAGGGCGGCTCCTGGCCGAGGAGCACGACGTCAGGAGGAGCCACGATGCGGCCGGTCGTCCGGGCGCGGGGTGGCAGCAGGCCGGCAATCGCCCGCAACAGCGTCGACTTGCCGGAGCCGTTCTCACCGACGAGCCCGATGCGCCTGCCCGGCTGTGCCAGGAGGTCGACGCCGGACAGCACGGTGCGGTCAGGGAACGAGACGGACAGGTCGACGACGGAGAGATGGGCAGACAGAGGGGCAGACATGGACGGCCTCGAGGAGCAAGGAGCACGAAGACTCGCCGGGCAGGTGCCGCGGACGCGAGTCGGGTCAGGCCGGGATCCACATGATGGGCACATCCTAGGGATGTGGACCGGGGCACGCCAACGCATTTCCTGCGCGTCGGCCCCTCGTGGCGGACGTCCTGCCAGGGGGGTCGAAGGGCCCGCCGACTCGCGCGCCTCGACTGTTCGTCTGCCACGATCGCCCCATGCGCACCGTCGACGTCGCCCAGGCAGCCCGCACCGTCTCCGAGCTGGGGGTGTCAGAGCCACGCATCGTCATCAGCGGCAACTTCGCCTCGCCGGTCGAGGTCTTGACCCCGATGCTGGCGCAGCTGCCCCATGCCAGGCTCCACGCCTTGAACGCCCAGCGGAACCTCCCCGTCCACGACGGGGTGGTGCCCGAGACCACGTTCGTCGGCCCCGGGTACCGGCGGCACCCGCGACTCTCCTACGTCCCCAGCCGCCTCTCGATGGTGCCGCGCCTGTTCCACGGCCCGCTCGCCCCCGACGTGGTCGTCGTGCACACCACCACGCCGCGCAACGGGAAGGTGTCACTCGGTCTCGAGGTCAACGTCCTGCCTGCGGCCATCGAGGCTGCGCGCTCCCACGGGGCGCTGGTGGTCGCGCAGCTCAACCCACGCATGCCGTGGACCTTCGGTGACGCCGAGATCTCGGTCGACGACATCGACCTGGGCGTAGAGGTCGACATCCCGCTCGCCACGCACGACCCCCGCATCCCCGGTGAGGACGCGCGGCTCATCGGGTCCCGCGTGGCGGCCGAGATCCGGGACGGCGCCACTCTCCAGGCCGGTATCGGCGAGGTGCCCGACGCGACCATCGCGGGCGTCCTCGAGCGTCGGAACCTGCGGATCTGGACGGAGATGTTCAGCGACGGCGTGCTGACGCTCGAGAAGGAGGGGGCCCTCGATCGTGGGGTGCCCATCAGGACGTCCTTCATCTTCGGCAGCCAGGAGCTCTACGACTGGGCCCACGACAACCCCAGGATCCACATGCTCCGCACCGAGGTGACCAACGCTCCCGCACAGATCGCCCAGCAACCCATGATGACGTCCATCAACACTGCTCTCCAGGTCGACCTGTTCGACCAGGCCAACGCCTCGCGCATCGGCACCCGGATCTACAGCGGCTTCGGGGGGCAGACCGACTTCACCGTGGGGGCGAGCCACTCCCAGGGCGGGAGGGCCTTCATGGCGTTGCGCAGCTGGCACCCGCGTGCCGACGTCTCCACGATCGTGCCGCTCGTCGACGAGCCGGTGACGTCGTTCCAGCACACGGCCGTGGTGACCGAGCAGGGCATCGCCTGGATGTGGGGTCGCGACGAGCGTGAGCAGGCGCGCAACCTCATCGACCACGCCGCGCACCCCGACGTGCGTGACGACCTCTGGGAGGAGGCTGCGGCTCTCGGCCTCGCCTGACTCAGGCCACGAAGACGCAGAAGACGTGCCCGGCGGGGCTGGCGTACGCCCGCAGCGGCTCCTCGCGGTCATCGCTGCGATCCAGGCGCAGTCGGCCGCCCAGCCCCAGCACCCGCTCGTGGACCGCGTCCAGCGCCGAGACCGAAGGAACCGTGGTGTCGAGGTGGGTCACCGCGGGATGACCCGTCTCCGGCCAGCGGTTCTCGGGGAGTCGCTCGACCGCCTGCAGCGCAAGACATCGTCGGCCGTCCGGGTGGGTGAGCACCAGCCAGTCGGCCTCGTCGGGACCGTCGTCCGGCACCTCGTCACCGGGACGGTAGGCGAGCCCGAGGAGCTCGCGCCAGAACTCTGCCTCGCGACGTACGTCGACGGCGTCGAGCACGGTGTGCAGGAGCTGCGGGACAGCGGGCGGGAAGTCCTGGGCAGTGTCCATCCCACGACCCTACGTCGTGCCATCATCCCCACATGAGCAGCTCCTCGGGCGGCCCCTCATGGGTCCAGGTCTTCCTCGACACGCCGGCCGAGCACTTCGAGGAGGCCCTGTCCTTCTGGTCCTCGGTCACCGGCTGGCGACCCTCGCAGCGCCGGGGCGAGAACGGGCAGTTCCTCACGCTGCTGCCGTCCGGAGGGGCGGCGTACGTCAAGATGCAGGCCGTCAGCGAGCGGGCAGGCGTCCACCTCGACCTGGACTCCGACGACCGACCGGCCTCGATCATCCGTGCGCGAGAGCTGGGTGCGACCCCGGCCTGGACCTACCACGACGTCGAGGTGATGCGCTCCCCCGGCGGCATGGTGTTCTGCCAGACGCTCGGCGCCGGCGAGTCGGCGATCGCACGCGGCGCAGCGACGATCCTCGACCAGGTCTGCCTCGACGTCCCCTCCTCCCTGTGGGAGTCCGAGGTCGTGTTCTGGACGGAGCTGACCGGGCGGGAGGCCGAGATGGGCGTTCGACCGGAGTTCGTCAGGCTCCCGCACCCGACGCAGGCGCGGATCCTCCTGCAGCGTCTCGAGGAGCCGCGCGGCACGGTCAGCGCCCACCCGGACATGGCCACGACCGACCGTCACGGCGTCGCCACGCTCCATGTGCGCCTGGGTGCCCGCGTCGTCGAGGTCCGTGATCGGTGGACCGTCCTCACGGCGCCCGGGGGCCAGGTCTACTGCCTGACGGACCGGGACCCCTCGACCGGCTAGGCGAGCGCTCCGTCGCGAACCGTGACGCGGCCGCCGTAGACCGTGTGCACCACCCGGCTCCTGAGCGTCCGGCCGTGCCACGGGTTGTTGCGCGAGAGCGACACGGAGGCGCCCCGGTCCACGGTCACGGTCGCGTCGGGCTCCACGAGCACGACGTGGGCCGTCGATCCCAGGTCGAGCGAGCCGAAGCCCTCGAGACCGGCGATCTGCGCCGGGGCGGCCGACATCACCCGGGCGATGTCGGCCCACGCCAGGTCGGGAAGGGCGGTGCGCACGACGGCCAGCGCCGTCTCGAGCCCGAGCATCCCGAACGCGGCGTCGACGAAGGCGTGCTCCTTGTCGTGGCGGGCGTGGGGCGCGTGGTCGGTGGCCACGGCATCGATGGTGCCGTCGGCGAGGGCCTCGCGCAGCGCCTCGACGTCCTCGTCGGGGCGCAGGGGCGGGTTGACCTTGAAGGTCGGGTCGTAGCCGGTGAGCAGGTCGGTGGTGAGCATGAGGTGGTGGGGCGTGACCTCGGCCGTGACGTCGATGCCCTGCGCCTTCGCCCAGCGGAGCACCTCGACCGACCCGGCCGTCGAGACGTGGGCGATGTGGACCCGCGACCCCGTGTGCCGGGCGAGCATCACGTCGCGGGCCACGATGACCTCCTCGGCGACGCCGGGCCAGCCGGGCAGCCCGAGCCTTCCCGAGACCTCCCCCTCGTGACAGCAGGCGCTCGGGCCGGCGAGGGTCGGGTCCTGGGCGTGCTGGGACACCACGCCGCCGAACGCCTTGACGTACTCCAGCGCCCGTCGCATGACCCGCGCGTCGTGGACGCACCTGCCGTCGTCTGAGAAGACGCGCACGGCGGCGCGCGAGCGCGCCATCAGGCCGAGCTCTGCGAGCTCCTCGCCGGCCAGGCCGCGCGTCACCGCACCCACGGGCTGGACGTGAACGAGACCCGCCTCCCGGCCGAGGTCGAGCACCCGCAGGGCTGCCTCGGCGGTGTCGGTCACCGGGGAGGTGTTGGCCATCGCCAGGACGGCGGCGTAGCCGCCCATGGCTGCGGCACGCGATCCGGAGAGGATGGTCTCGGCGTCCTCGCGGCCGGGCTCGCGCAGGTGCGTGTGGAGGTCGACCAGGCCGGGCAGCGCGACCAGCCCGTCGGCGTCGATGGTCTCGTCGGGCGACAGGACCTCGTCGACCAGCACGCCGGAGTCGTCGACGTACAGGTCCCCGGCCTGCTCCCCCAGCACGAGCGCGCCGGTGATCTTCAGCGTCATCAGGACTCCTCGCCCGCGAGCAGGTGGTAGAGCACGGCCATCCGGATCGCGAGACCGCCGGAGACCTGCTCGAGGACGACGGACTGGGCCGCGTCGGCAGCGTCGGCGGCGATCTCCAGGCCGCGGTTCATGGGTCCCGGGTGACAGATCGGGGCGTCCGGCTTGAGCAACGCCAGCCGGTCACGGGTGAGCCCGTAGCCCACGGTGTACTCCCGCGCGCTGGGGAAGTAGCCCCCCGACATGCGCTCGCGCTGGACCCGGAGCATCATGACCGCGTCAGCCTCTGGCAGCACCGCGTCGACGTCGTACGACGTCTCGAAGCCCGCCGCCCGGGACCACGCGCCGACGCCGGCCGGCATGAGCGTCGGCGGGGCGACGACGGTGACCCGTGCGCCGAGCTTGGTCAGGCACAGCACGTTGGACCGGAAGACCCGGCTGTGCGTCAGGTCGCCGATGATGGCGACGTGCCGGTCCTGGAGCGACCCCAGCCGGGTGCGGAGCGTGTAGGCGTCGAGCAGGGCCTGCGTCGGGTGCTCGTGCATGCCGTCGCCCGCGTTGACGACCGACGCGTCGACCCACTGGCTGACCTGGTGAGCCGCACCGCTGGCGGGGTGCCGGACGACCAGGCCGTCGACGCCCATCGCACAGACCGTGAGGACGGTGTCCCGGAGGCTCTCTCCCTTGGACGCGCTCGAGCCCTTTGCGCTGATGTTGATGACGTCGGCGGAGAGCCACTTGCCGGCGATCTCGAAGCTGGAGCGGGTGCGGGTGGAGTCCTCGAAGAACAGGTTCACGACCGTGCGCCCGCGCAGGGCCGGCAGCTTCTTGACCTCACGACGCTGGACGTCGTGCATGTCGGCGGCCGTCTCGAAGACGGTCTCGATCTCGTCGCGGGACACGTCGTCGATCGACAGGAGGTGCTTCACGAGATCGTCACCTCGTCCTCGCCGTCGATCTCGGCCACCTTGACGCTGACGCGCTCGGTGCGCGCGCTGGGGAGGTTCTTGCCCACGTGGTCGGCACGGATGGGCAGCTCGCGGTGTCCGCGGTCGACCAGCACGGCGAGACGCACGGCGGAGGGGCGCCCCAGGTCGGCGAGGGCGTCGAGCGAGGCCCTGATGGTGCGACCGGAGAACAGCACGTCGTCGACCAGGACGACGACCTTGTCGTCGATGCCGGACCCGGGGATCACGGTCTTGTGCGAGCGTCGGGTGGGCTGTTTTCGCAGGTCGTCGCGGTACATCGTCACGTCCAGCTCGCCCACGTCGACCCCAGCGCCCTCCACGGCCTGGATGCGCTGCGCGATGCGGTGAGCCAGCGGGACGCCGCGGGTGTGCAGGCCCAGCAGGACGAGCTGGCTGGCGCCCTTGTTGCGCTCGAGGATCTCGTGGGAGATGCGCGTCAGTGCCCGGGAGATGTCACGGGCGTCGAGGACGGTGCGTGGGTCAGCCATGCGGGTGCAGGACCTCCTTCTCCGCCTCACGGGACGGCTCGTTAAAGGATGTCGAAGTCAGGTGGACCCTAGCAGCGCGCGCCCCCGACGTGTGCCGGGAGCGCGCGCGGGCGCGGCTGAGTCAGCGCTCGAGGATGGCGACGACGCCCTGGCCGCCGGCTGCGCAGATCGAGATGAGCGCGCGACCCTGCCCCTTCTCAGCGAGCAGCTTGGCCGCGACGGGGACGATGCGGCCGCCGGTCGCGGCGAAGGGGTGAGCAGCAGCGAGCGAGGACCCGTTGACGTTGAGCTTGCTGCGGTCGATCGCGCCGAGCGGCTCGTCACGTCCGAGTCGCTCCTTGCAGAAGACCGGGTCCTCCCACGCCTTGAGGGTGGACAGCACCTGGGCGGCGAACGCCTCGTGGATCTCGTAGTAGTCGAAGTCCTGGAGCGTGAGACCGGCCCGGTCGAGCATCTCGGAGACCGCATAGGCCGGCGCCATCAGCAGACCCTCGTCGCCGCCGACGTAGTCGACGGCCGAGGTCTGGAACTCGGTGAGGTAGGCCAGCACGGGCAGCCCCCGCTGCTCGGCCCACTCCTCGGACGCGAGCAGCACGGCCGAAGCGCCGTCGGACAGAGGCGTGGAGTTGCCTGCTGTCATCGTCGCCGCCTCGCCCTTGCCGAAGACCGGCTTGAGCTTGGCGAGCTTCTCCACGGTGGAGTCCGGGCGCATGTGGTTGTCGCGCTCGACCCCGCGGAAGGGGGTGACGAGGTCGTCCATCCAGCCGGAGTCCCAGGCGCGCGCGAGGTTCTGGTGCGACGCCGCGGCGAGCTCGTCCTGCTCCTCACGGGTCACGCCCCACTCGAGCGCCGTCAGCGCCTGGTGGTCGCCCATGGAAAGGCCGGTGCGGGGCTCGCGGTTGGCCGGGGCGGAGATGCCGATGTCGCCGGGCCGGATCCTGGCCAGGGCGAGGAGCTTGTCCTTGGTCTCGCGCTTGGTGTTGGCCGCGAGGAGCTTCTTGCGCAGCTTCTCGGAGATGGCGATCGGCGCGTCGGACGTGGTGTCGGCACCTCCGGCGATGGCGGAGTCGATCTGGCCGAGCGCGATGAGGTTGGCCACGGTGATGATGGCCTGGAGCCCCGTGCCGCAGGCGATCTGCATGTCCAGGGCGGGCGTGCTCGGGCTCAACCTGGAACCGAGGACGACTTCGCGCACGAGGTTGAAGTCGCGGCTGTGCTTCATGACCGCACCGCCGGCGACCATGCCGAGCTGCTCGCCCTGGAGGTCGAAGCGCTCGACCAGGCCGTCGACAGCGGCGGTGAGCATCTCCTGGTTGGAGGCGTCGTTGTAGACGGTGTTGGACCGGGCGAAGGGGATACGGTTTCCGCCGATGATGGCGACGCGGCGGGTCGTGGACTGCATGTCGGCTCCTGCTGTCTGGTGCGGGTGGCTGTCTCGTGCGGATCGTCCCGAAGGCTGTGCCGGGCGTGGCTCCTATCCTTGCTCCCGACACACTGTCAGGGAATGCAATGAGTGCCACATCACGATGAGTGGACACCGAGTTACAGCAATTGTTACAACTGCCGCGCACTGCTCGATCTCGTCGACCCCCAAAGGACCCGCCTGCCATGAGTGACCGCTACCAGGGATTCGTCTCGAGCCCCCTCGGCAAGCTGCTGGTGAAGAACCTCGGCCTCCCCAACCCCACTCCCCTCGAGCGGTACGAGCCCGGGGCCCCGCTCGTCCGTGGCACGGTCGGCCTGGGCGGCAGCGGTCGCCTGGTCGCAGACCTCCCCTCGGTCCTCGACGACCTCGGCATCGCCTCGACGACCGAGACCACGACGGAAGAGAAGTACAAGGGGCTCGTCTTCGACGCCACCGGCATCTCCGAGCCCGGCGGCCTGATCGCGCTCCAGGAGTTCTTCACCCCGTTGATGCGCAGCCTCGACACCTGCCCGCGGGTCGTGGTGCTCGGCACCACGCCTGAGTCGGTCGAGGGATCCGAACGTGTCGCACAGCGCGCTCTCGAGGGCTTCATCCGATCCCTGGGCAAGGAGATCGGCAGGGGCGGCACCGTCCAGCTCGTCTACGTGAACGAGGGCGCGGACGCCGCCCTCGCCTCCACGCTCGGGTTCTTCCTCTCCCCCAAGTCCGCCTACGTGTCGGGCCAGGTCGTGCGGATCGGTGCCCACGGAGAGCAGCAGGCCGAGCCGGTCGATGACTGGACCCGCCCGCTGGAGGGCAAGGTCGCGCTCGTCACCGGCGCGAGCCGCGGCATCGGGGAGCAGATCGCCCGCGTCCTCCACCGCGACGGAGCCCTCGTCGTCGGTGTCGACGTGCCCCAGGCAGCCAGCGAGCTCCAGGCGCTCATGCGGGAGATCGACGGTGACCACCTGACCCTCGACATCACGGCCAAGGACGCTCCCCAGCGCATCGCCCACCACCTCCGCGAGAAGCACGGCGGTGTGGACGTGGTGGTGCACAACGCCGGCATCACCCGCGACAAGAAGCTCGCCAACATGGCCGAGGACCGCTGGTCGAGCGTGATCAACGTCAACCTCACCGCCCCGGAGCGCATCACCCGCACCCTCCTGGACGAGAAGGTCATCAACGACAACGGCCGCGTCATCGGCGTGGCCTCCATCGCCGGCATCGCGGGCAACGTCGGTCAGACCAACTACGCCGCCTCCAAGGCGGGCGTGATCGGACTCGTCGACTCCCTCGCCGACGAGGTCGGGAACGGCATCACGGTCAACGCCGTCGCACCCGGCTTCATCATCACCGCCATGACGGCGGCGGTGCCGTTCGCCACTCGCGAGGTCGGCCAGCGTCTCAACGCGATGAGCCAGGGCGGGCTGCCGGTGGACGTCGCCGAGGCAATCGCGTGGTACGCCTCGCCCGCCTCCACGGCCGTCAACGGCAACGTCGTCCGGGTGTGCGGCCAGATGATGCTGGGCGCATGATGGGCGGTCCCGAGACCAAGCTGCTCACCGGGGAGCCGGGCGGGCTGACCACCCTGGTGCGCGCAGCGCTCCCCGCCATCCCAGGCGTCAACCTCCTGCCCGGGGTGAGGAAGGCCTCCTCCAGCACGTTCCGAGGGCTCTCCTACGCCCGACCGGGGGTGGCGACGACCCGCAAGGACGTCGACGCCTACTCCGCGGTGTGCGGGTTCCCCCGCAAGGACACTCTTCCCGTGCCCTACCCGCACATGCTGGCGTTCCCGCTCCACATGGCGATCATGAGCGACCCCGCCTTCCCCTACCCCGCCATCGGGATGGTGCACGTCGAGAACTCCATCACCGCCCACCGTCCTGTCGAGGTGGGCGCGACCCTCGACGTGAGCGCCTCGGTGGCTCCGCCTCGCGCACATGCCAAGGGTGCCCTGCTCGACTTCGTCACGACCGCGACCTGCGACGACGAGGTCGTCTGGGAGTCCGCCTCCGTCTACCTGCGGCGCGGCCCGCGGGTGGAGGGTGAGCCTGACCCGGGGCTGTCCGTCGTGGACCCGCCCAGTGGGGGCGTGCAGTGGCGACTGCCGGCAGACCTGGGGCGCACCTACGCCGGAGTCTCCGGCGACCACAACCCCATCCACCTCTACCCGTTGACGGCGAAGGCACTGGGCTTCCCCCGCCAGATCGCCCACGGCATGTGGACCAAGGCGCGTTGCATCGCAGCGATCGAGAACCGCCTGCCCGACGCGGTCACTGTCGAGGTGGCGTTCAAGAAGCCGGTGTTCCTGCCGGGCACGGTCAGCTTCGCGGCTCGACAGGTCGACGGCGAGCACACGTTCTCGCTGACGAGCCCGAAGGACGGGTCTCCGCACCTGGTGGGAAGAGCCACCCGCGCCTGAGCTTCAGCGGCTGCGCCCCACACGGACCACCCGCGTGGGCGTAGCCGTCGTGCCGGGCCTGGCGGACATCGGTGCGAAGCCCTGCGAGAGCAACGCGGTCGTGGGCGACCACACACCGAGGTCGGTGATGCCGTTGCCGTCCCAGTCGCCGGTGACCGGCAGGTCGCCGGGCGCGCCGAGCTGCACGACCGAGAGCAGCGACAGCCCGTCGGCGGTCGTCGTACGCAGGGTGAAGGTCGCGGTGGACTGGTCGAAGACACCCAGGTCCGTGCGACGGTCCCCGTCCCAGTCACCGGTCACGGGCAGGTCGTCGCCGTCGCCGAGCCAGACCGGTGCCGTGGAGCCGTCTGGCTGGCGCTGCCAGAAGGTGGCGTCGCTCGCCCGGTGGACGCCGATCTCGCTGGAGCCGTCCCCGTTCCAGTCACCGCTGATCGGACGGTCCGAGACGAGCCCGAACTTGATCTTCGCTACCCCGTTGGCGGTGCGGAGCTTGAACTTGCTCCGCCGCGGAGTGCGCACCCCCACGTCGAGCTGGCCGTCACCGTCCCAGTCCCCGAGGAGCGGCTCGTCGAACGCCCTCCCGAAGCGGACCTGGATGGGTGCCGAGCTCGTGGGACTGACGATGAAGGTCGACCGGCGCGCTCGACGGAACACCGCGGTCTCGGCGGCCGGGTCGCCGGTGAAGTTGCCCGCCAGCGGAACGTCGACGCAGTTGGCGGAGGTGAGGGCGCCGGGCTTGAAAGCCACGCCGCCGAACCACGCGTCCACGACGGCCTTCCCCGACTTCTGCTCGAAGTGCAGGTGGGAGCCGCGCGAGTTCCCCGTGTTTCCGACCGTGCCGATCATGGTGCCCTGGTCGACTCGTTGGCCGAGCCCCGCGCTCACGCTGTTGAGGTGGGCGTAGAGCGAGCTCTCGCCGTTGCCGTGGTCGATCACGACGTAGCGGCCGTAGCCGCCACTGGACGACGCCTGGGCAGTCGTCACCGTCCCGCCGGCGGCGGCCACGACCGGGGCACCGGCGTCGGGATTGCGGTTCCAGTCGATGGACCTGATGCTCGGGCTGTGACCGGCCCGGGTGGATCCCGCCCACGTCTCACCGCAGGGGAACGGCATCTGGTACGGCGTCAGCGGTGGTGTGCTCCGTGCCGCGAACGCCGCCCCAGTGGTCACCACCAGCGTCATGGAGGCCAGCCCCGCAAGGGGTCCGAGCAGGGGTCGCGGCAAGCGCATCGGGCACGTCCTCAATCACAGGAGTCACAGGAGCGCTCAACCGTAACGAGGCGACGACACGCCCGTCCGCGAAATGCGGTGAATTACAACGTTGTAGTGCTAGGAGGACTGCGCGCGGCCGTCCCGGAGGCGGATCAGGCCCTCCTGTGCCACCGTCGCGACGAGCTCGCCCTCACGGGTGAAGACCCGCGCCGTGGTCATCCCCCGGGCTCCGCCGGCGAACGGCGAGGCCTGGTCGTAGAGCCACCACTCATCCGCCCGGAAGGGGCGGTGGAACCAGATCGAGTGGTCCAGGGACGCCGGCTGGAGCCGGCTCGAGTAGATGCCGATCCCGTGTGGCACCAGGGCCGCGCCCAGCAGGGTCAGGTCGCTGGCATAGGTGAACGCGGCCGCCTGGAGTGCCCGGTCGTCGCCGAGGTCGCCGTCGATGCGCACCCACAGCCGCGCCTTGGCCGGATGGTCGGGATCCTCGGGGAGGCCCATGGCGGAGGTACCGATGTAGCGACCGTCGAGCGCCGACCACTCGCGGTCCCACTCCTCGAACGCCTCCTGACCACGCTGGCGCACGAGATCTGCGATGGGAACCGCATCCTCGGGAGGGATCACGTCGGGCTGGCGGTCCTGGTGCTCCATGCCGTCCTCAGGCCTCTGGAAGCTGCACGAGAGCTGGAAGATCGGACGGCCGTGCTGCCGCGCCAGGACACGGCGCGTGACGAAGCTCGCCCCGTCGCGGGTGCGCTCGACGTCGTAGACGATCGGGACCTCGTGGTCCCCGGGTCGCAGGAAGTAGGAGTGGAGGGAGTGGATGACCAGGGCGTCCTCGACCGTCTGCTGGGCAGCCATCACGGCTTGGGCCGCGACCTGTCCTCCGAACACGCGCTGGCGGGTCGTGCGGCGGGGCTGGGACCCCCGGTAGAGGTTGAGGTCGATCTGCTCGAGCTCCAGGAGCTCCACGAGCTCGGCGGCACTGCCGGCCATCAGCGCTCGTCCTCGTCGAGACCGGCGAGGAACTGCTCGAACTGACGACCGATCTCCTCGCCCGTGGGCAAGGGTTCGTCCGCCGCGAGGAGGGAGCTCCCTGACTCCTCGGCCTCGCGGAAGGCGTCGTACTGCTGCTCGAGGCCCCGCACCACCTCGCCGACCTCGTCGTGGGACTCCAGGTAGCGCTCGATCTCGGCCTCGGTCGACTCGGCGGCCGCGCGGAGCTCGGTCAGGTCGACGGTGAGTCGCCCCCCGAGCTCGACCTGCTCGACAAGCGCGACAGCCGCCTGGGGGTACTCCATCTGGGCCAGGTAGTGCGGGATGTGGGCGACGAACCCGAGGGCGTCGTGGCCCCACTCCCCGAGTCGGATCTCGAGGAGCGCCTGCGCGCTCGCCGGGACGCGAAGCTCGCCCTGCCACGGGCTGTGACCGAGGACCAGCTCGGGGCGGTTGGCGTGCGGGGTGATCGCGATCGGCCTGGTGTGGGGCACGGCCATGGGCACCGCGCCCATCCCGACGGTTCGCGACACCCCGAAGTGCTCGATCACCTCGCGGACAGCACGCGCGAAGCCCTCCCACCTCGTGTCGGGCTCGGGACCCTGCAGGAGCAGGAACGGCGTCCCACCCGTGTCGCGCAGCGCGCGCACCACGAGCCGGGGAGCCTCGTAGGAGTCGTACCGGTCGCGCACGAAGGTCACCGGTGGGCGACGGGCGCGGTAGTCGTGGAACACGTCGACGTCGAAGGTCGCCACGACCTTGCTCTCGCTCAGGTCGGCGAGGTAGGAAGCAGCCAGCTCGGCCGACTTGCCGGCATCCAGGAACCCGGTCAGGACACAGACGAGGGTGAGGTCGCCGGCCTCGTCGAGGACCTCGGCGTCGTCGACGATGTGCACGAGTCTTTCGGCCATGGGGGCAAGCCTAGTGAGTGAGCGGTCGCACACCGTCGGTGGTACGACAGAACTACTCAGCGTTGTTACTGGGGGGTAACCTACTCTGGTCTGCCACCCTCATCCCCAGGAGTTGTTCGTGCCCCGAAAGCAGCGAGAGGTCGTCTTCGTCGACGGCGTGCGCACACCGTTCGGCAAGGCCAAGGGCCAGTACGCCGAGACCCGTGCCGACGACCTCGTCATCAAGTGCATCCGTGAGCTGATCCGGCGCAACCCCTCGCTCCCTCCTGAGCGGGTGGACGAGGTCGCGGTGGCCGCGACCACGCAGATCGGCGACCAGGGCCTCACGATCGGGCGCACCGCCGCCCTTCTCTCGGGCCTGCCCGACACGGTCCCCGGCTTCTCGATCGACCGCATGTGCGCCGGCGCCATGACAGCAGTCACCACGACGGCGTCGGGCATCGCCTTCGGGGCGTACGACGTCGCCATCGCCGGCGGCGTCGAGCACATGGGCCGCCACCCGATGGGCGAGGGCGTCGACCCCAACCCGCGCATCCTCAGCGAGCGGATCGTCGATCCCGACGCCCTGGTCATGGGCAAGACCGCCGAGAACCTCCACGACCGCTACCCCACGATCACCAAGGAGCGGGTCGACTCCTACGCCGTGCGGAGCCAGCAGAAGACCAAGGCCGCCTACGACGCCGGCAAGATCCAGCCTGACCTCGTGCCGGTCGCGACGCGCTCGGCAGACGCCGGCTGGGGCCTGGCGACCGTCGACGAGCCGATGCGTCCGGAGACGACGATGGAGTCGCTGGGCGGTCTCAAGACGCCGTTCCGCTCGCACGGCAACGTGACCGCGGGCAACGCCGCCGGCATCAACGACGGCGCCACCGCGGCGCTGCTCGCCGACGAGGAGACCGCGCGCGAGCTCGGCCTCCCGGTGAAGATGCGCCTGGTGGCCTACTCCTTCGTGGGGGTCGAGCCCGAGGTCATGGGCGCCGGCCCCATCCCGGCGACCGAGAAGGCGCTCAAGCAGGCCGGGCTCACGATCGACGACATCGACGCGTTCGAGGTCAACGAGGCGTTCGCCGTCCAGGTGCTGGCGTTCCTGGAGCACTTCGGGATCGCCGACGACGACGACCGCGTCAACCCCTACGGCGGCGCGATCGCGATGGGCCACCCGCTGGCCTCGTCCGGCGTGCGCCTGATGACCCAGCTCGCGCGCCAGTTCGAGGAGCGCCCCGAGGTGCGCTACGGACTCACCACCATGTGCATCGGCATCGGCATGGGCGGCACCGTGATCTGGGAGAACCCCCACTACGTCGGAGAGGACGCCTGAGATGAGCGACAACACCCATGAGCTCTCCGCAGACCTGCGCGCTCGCGCCGAGGCCATCGTGTCGGAGGCCGAGCGGGTCACCCGTGCCCACCTGCGCAAGGTCGCGCTTCCGGGAGTCACCTTCGGCCTGATCACCCTCGACAACGGCGAGGACCACACCAAGCCCAACACCTTCGGCCCCGGCTCGTTGCTCGAGCTGGACAAGGCGATCGACGCGGCACTGGCGGACGACACCATCCAGGCGATCGCGGTCACCGGCAAGCCGTTCATCCTCGCCGCCGGAGCCGACCTCACCAGCATCCAGGGTGGCGGCCCCGGCGCCGTGCGCACCGTGGCCGAGCTGGGGCACGCGGTCTTCCGCAAGCTCCAGGACGGCGGCAAGCCCAGCTTCGGGCTGATCAACGGCCTGGCGCTCGGTGGTGGTCTCGAGGTGGCGCTGCACTGCACCTACCGCACGGTCATGGACTCCGCCCCTGCGCTGGGGCTCCCCGAGGTCATGCTCGGCCTGGTCCCCGGCTGGGGCGGCGCCTACCTGGTTCCCAACCTGCTGGGTGCCGACAAGGCGGTCACCCTGATCCTCGAGAACCCCCTCAACCAGGGGAAGACCCTCGGCGGCCAGGCCGCCTACGAGATGGGGCTCGCCGACGCCGTGTTCGGCGGCGCCGACTTCCTCGAGCAGTCATTGCTGTGGGCAGCCGCCGTCCTGCGCGGTGAGATCCAAGTGCACCGCGCCGACCCCGACCGGGGCGAGGCGTGGGACGCGGCGATCGAGCGCGCGCGCCAGATCGTGGCCAGCAAGACCGGCGGCGGCTCCCCCGCGGCGCGCAAGGCCGTGGAGCTCATCTCGGCAGCCCGCGACACCGACCGCGACGCAGGCTTCGCTGCCGAGGACGACGCCCTCGAGGAGATGTCGGAGACCCCTGAGCTGCTCGCGTCGCTCTACGCCTTCGACCTGGTCCAGAAGCGCGCCAAGCGGCCCGCCGGCGCGCCGGACAAGTCGTTGGCACGGCCGGTGACCAAGGTCGGGATCGTGGGCGCGGGCCTGATGGCGAGCCAGCTGGCACTCCTGTTCGTACGCCGCCTCGAGGTGCCCGTCGTGCTCACCGACCTCGACCAGGAGCGCGCCGACAAGGGCGTCGCCTATGTGCACGCGGAGATCGACAAGCTCCTCGCGAAGGGCCGGATCAACCAGGACAAGGCCAACCGCCACAAGGCGCTGGTCACGGGAGAGACCGACAAGCAGGCGGCGTTCGGTGACGCCGACTTCGTGATCGAGGCCGTCTTCGAGGAGATGGCGATCAAGAAGACGGTCTTCGCCGATGTCGAGAAGGTCGTCTCCGCCGAGTGCGTCCTGGCGACGAACACCTCCTCGCTCTCCATCACCGAGATGGCAGCCGACCTCGAGCACCCCGAGCGCGTCGTGGGCTTCCACTTCTTCAACCCGGTCGCGGTGATGCCGCTGCTCGAGATCGTGCGCGGCGAGCGGACCGACGACGCCACGCTGGCGACGGCGTTCGCCACCGGCAGGAGCCTGAAGAAGACCTCGATCCTCGTGAAGGACAGCCCCTCCTTCATCGTGAACCGGCTCCTGGGGCGCTTCATGGGCGAGGTCGGTCGGATCGTCGACGAGGGCACGCCCGTCGAGGTCGCGGACAGCGCCTTCGCCGGCATCGCCCCGATGCCGCCGTTCATGCTGCTGTCCCTGGTCGGTCCGGCCATCGCCCTGCACAACAACGAGACGTTGGCAGGAGCCTTCCCCGACCGCTTCTACGTCTCCCCGGCACTGCGGCGGGTGGTCGAGGCGAGGAAGCCGGGCTACTACGGCCCCGACGGTTCCATCGACCCGTCCGTGGCAGAGCTGCTCGAGAAGCCGGAGCAGCCGGTGGTGCTCACAGCCGAGGAGGTTCGGGAGAAGACCCTCGTCGGCCTGGCCGAGGAAGCGCGCCTGATGCTGGACGAGGGCGTGGTCGCCGCCCCCGAGGACATCGACCTGGCGATGATCACCGGCGCCGGGTTCTCGTTCTGGAACGGCGGGCTGACCTTCCTGCTGGACGTGTCCGGAGTGTCGGAGAAGGCCAACGGAAAGCGATTCCACTGAGCCGCTGATCGTTCGCAGCAGGGCCCGGCCGATGCCTCGGCCGGGCCCTGCTGCGCTTCCCCCGCCCGTGGTGGTGCGCGGGTGTTGCCTCTGGCATGCTGAATCCGCCCGCACCCATCGGTAGGAGGATCCGTGAGCTCACCCGTCGAGCACTCCGAGGAGCACCGGGGGGCGTTCAGCTCCCGCAAGGTCTTCATCCTCGCCGCGATCGGCTCAGCCGTCGGACTCGGCAACATCTGGCGCTTCCCCTACGTCGCCTACGAGAACGGCGGCGGCGCCTTCATCATCCCCTACCTCGTCGCTCTGCTCACGGCCGGACTTCCGTTCCTGCTGCTCGACTACGGACTCGGCCACCGCTACCGCGGCTCGGCCCCCTTGGCCTTCCGGCGAGCCCATCCAGCAGCCGAGGGACTCGGCTGGTGGCAGGTGGCGATCTGCTTCGTGATCGCCGTCTACTACGCCGCTGTCATCGCCTGGGCTGCGCGCTACGCGCTCTTCTCGATGGACAAGGCGTGGGGCGACGACCCCGAGGGGTTCCTCTTCGGCAGCTATCTCCAGGCGGGCGACCCCGGGATCGGACTCGACTTCGTCAGCGGCGTGACGGTGCCCCTGGTGCTCGTCTGGCTGGTCGTCCTCCTCATCATGGCCCTCGGCGTGCAGAAGGGCATCGGCGCCTCGTCGATGATCTTCATCCCGATCCTGTTCATCTCGTTCATCGCGCTGGTGGTGGTCGCCCTGACCCTCGACGGCGCCGCCGTCGGCCTCGACGCACTGTTCACGCCCGACTGGAGCGCACTGGGCAAGACCAGCGTCTGGATCGCGGCCTTCGGCCAGATCTTCTTCTCGCTGTCGGTGGGCTTCGGCATCATGATCACCTACGCGTCCTACGTCGGCCGACGCAGCGACATGACCGGCTCGGGGCTCGTCGTGGGCTTCGCCAACTCCGGCTTCGAGCTGCTCGCCGGCATCGGCGTCTTCGCCGCTCTCGGCTTCATGGCCACCGCGGCGGGCACCTCCGTCGACCAGGTGGCGACCGACGGCCTGGGCCTGGCCTTCATCGCCTTCCCGGCGATCATCAACGAGGCCCCGGCGGGCGCCCTGATCGGGGTCCTCTTCTTCGGCTCCCTCGTCGTGGCGGGGCTGACCTCGCTGGTCAGCGTGATCGAGGTGGTCATCTCAGCCGTCCGGGACAAGTTCGAGATGTCCCGGATCGCGGCCTCGATGGCGGTCGGCGTGCCGGCTGCCCTGATCAGCATCGTGCTCCTGGGCACCACCACGGGGGTCTACGTGCTCGACATCGTCGACCACTTCATCAACCGCTTCGGCATCCTGCTGGTCGCGGTGGTGAGCATGCTCGCGCTGTCGTGGGTCTTCCGCAAGACCGCTCTGCTGCGTGAGCACCTCAACCGGGACGGCTCGGTGCACGTGGGCATGTGGTGGCAGTGGCTGATCGGGTTCGTGGCACCGGCCGCGCTGACCTTCATCCTGGTCAACGAGCTCATCAACAACATCCAGGAGCCCTACGAGGGTTACCCGACGTGGATGCTGAACACCCTCGGGTGGGGCCTGGCGGCCGCCGTGATCGTGCTCGGCTTCCTCGCGGCTCGGATGCCTTGGCGTTCGAGCACGTTCATGGGGGATCCCGAGATCAAGGCACGAGAGAACGAGAGGAGCTCCTGATGTCCACGTCCGCCATCGTCATGATGCTGATCGCGATGCTCATCCTGTGGGGCGGGCTCGCGCTCGCCATCGTGAACATCGCCCGCAACCAGGGCGAGGAGCCGGAGATCGTCCACCGCGACCTCTGAGCCGGCGGGATCAGCCCGGGTGGTGCTGCTCCACGGCGGCGAGCCCGTCGTGCCGGGCGGTGACGTCCTCGACGATGCCACGGGCGATGCTCTGCGCGTCGAGGCCGATCCGGGAGAGGATCGCGTCCCGCTTGGCGTGGTCGAGGAACTCCTGGGGGATCCCGTGCAGCTTGAACGGTGTGGTCACGCCGGCATCGTTCAGCGTCTGGAGCAGGGTCGCACCGACGCCGCCGACACGGCCGTTGTCCTCGACGCTCACCACGAGCTCGTGGGAGCGGGCCAGCTCGACGATCGCGGGGTCGACCGGCTTCACCCAGCGAGGGTCGACCACGGTCACTCCGATCCCCTGGTCACTGAGGCGCGCGGCGACGTCGACGGCCACGGCACACATCGAGCCGACCGCCACGATCAGCACGTCCCGTGGACCTGATCGCACGAGCACGTCGGTGCCACCGGCCTTGCCGACCGCCGGGATGTCCTCGGGTGGAGGACCCTTGGGGAAGCGCACCACGGTCGGGGCATCGGCCACCTCGACCGCCTCGTCGAGGAGCTCGCGGAGCCGGGAGACGTCGCGAGGGGCCGCCAACCGCAGCCCGGGGACGACCTGCAGGATCGACATGTCCCACATGCCGTTGTGGCTCGCGCCGTCATCGCCGGTCACCCCGGAGCGGTCCAGCACGAAGGTGACCCCGCAACGGTGCAGGGCGCAGTCCATGAGGACCTGGTCGAAGGCGCGGTTGAGGAATGTCGCATAGACGGCGAAGACCGGGTGGAGACCCCCCATCGCGAGCCCCGCCGAGGCGGTGGCCGCGTGCTGCTCGGCGATGCCCACGTCGAACGTGCGCTCGGGCCAGCGACCCTGGAACGCGTCGAGTCCCACGGGGTGCATCATCGCGGCCGTGACCGCGACGACGTCGTCGCGGCGCGCACCGATCTCGACCATCGCATCGGAGAAGTGGTCGGTCCAGATCCGTCCCTTGGGCTTCTCCATGCCCGTCTGGACGTCGAAGGGGCCGGGTGCGTGGAACTGGTCGGCCTCGTGACGCTCGGCAGGGTCGTAGCCGAAGCCCTTGCGGGTGATGGCATGGACGATGACCGGGCCGTTGAACCGCTTGGCGCTGGACAGCGCCTGCTCCATGGCAACCCGGTCGTGCCCGTCGACCGGTCCGACGTACTTCAGTCCGAGGTCCTCGAAGAGGCCCTGCGGGGCGAGGGCGTCCTTCATGCCCTTCTTCATGGCGTGCAGCGCGTCGTAGGCGGCACTGCCCACCCCGGGCACCGCGTTGAGGCGCTTCTTGACCAGGTCGAGGACCTGCTCGTAGCGCGGGTTGGTGCGCAGGGCGGTGAGCGCCGTGGCGAGCCCGCCGATGGTCGGGGTGTAGGAGCGCTCGTTGTCGTTGACGACGATGACCAAGCGGCTCTTCCGAGAGATCGCGATGTTGTTGAGCGCCTCCCATGCCATCCCGCCGGTCAAGGCCCCGTCGCCGATGACCGCGACGACGTGCCGGTCCTCCTCGCGGACGGCGTAGGCCTTGGCGAGACCGTCGGCGTAGGACAGCGAGGTGGAGGCGTGGGAGTTCTCGACGATGTCGTGGTCGGACTCGGCCTGGCTCGGGTAGCCGCTCAGTCCGCCCTCCTTGCGCAGCGTGGAGAAGTCGGTGTGACGGCCCGTGACCAGCTTGTGCACGTAGGACTGGTGACCGGTGTCGAAGACGACACGGTCGCGCGGGCTGTCGAACACCCGGTGGATGGCCAGGGTCAGCTCGACGACGCCCAGGTTGGGCCCCAGATGTCCGGTGTTGGTGGCGACCGTCCGGATGAGGAGGTCGCGGATCTCCGCCGCCAGGGCGTCCAGCTCCGTGTCGGAGAGGGCACGCAGGTCCTGCGGCGAGGTGATCGACTCGAGATGGCCCATGGTCATCGAGTGTATGGGAGCACCGCGACGGCCGCCTCGTGGAGGCTCCCGAGCCACACGCTCCCCTCGTGCTCGCGGACGCCGGTGACCATGTGGAAGTCGGGCGCCGAGATGTCGAGGTCGTGCACGAGCTTCCCGGCGTCGTCGTAGGCCTGGGCCCGCACCGTGCGCTTGGGCTTGGGCTGCAGCGGCGCAGGGATCCGCGTGACCGCCCGCCGCACGGGCATCGGTGCCCGCTGGATGCGTTCGACGACCGGGTCGGTGGGGCTGCCGATCGAGACCCAGATCAGCCCGTCGCTCCCCCGGCTGATGTTGTCGGGGTAGCCGGGTAGGTCCTCGACGAGGAAGTCCCGGCGACCGGCACGCTCACCGGTGAGCCAGTGGCGTACGACCGTGCGGGCGCCGCTCTCGGCGACTGCGACGAAGTCGCCGAACGCGCTGAGCGCGACCCCGTTGGCGAACGCGAGCCCCCGCTCCACGACAGTGACCGTGCCGTCGACGTCGCGACGCAGCAGCCGGCCGGTGCGGGTGACCTGGACGAAGTCGTCCTTCCACCTCTCGATCCCGTAGTGGGTAGAGGAGTCGCTGAACCAGATCGTGCCGTCGCCACCCACCGCCGCGTTGTTGCAGAAGCGCATCCTCGTGCCGTCGACGCGCTCGGTGAGCGTGGTGACCGTCCCGCTGCCCGTGTCGACGACCAGCAAGCCGCGGCGCGCGTCGCACACGAGCAGGTCGCCGTCGAAGGGCAGGGAGCTGTCGAGGAGCTCGAGGCCGAGAGGTCGACCGCCCGTGTGGGCGACGCGGTCGAGGCGGGAGCCGTCGGGGCGCAAGCGCCAGATCGTGCCGTCCTCGGTGCCGGTGAAGACGTCGCCGTCGGGCGTGACGACGACGTCCTCGGCACCCATCGCGGGGACGGGGTGGACGGTGAGCTTCATGCGGACTCCCACAGGCTGCGGTAGAGGGCGGACTCCAGAAAGGCGGGTACGACGTCGGCCGCGGCGTGCGTCAGCGGCAGGCCCCGGGCGGTTGCAGGGTCGACGAACACGATCTGACGGCCCTCGCGGCAGTCGATGTCGGCGTCGGTGAGGTCGGTCCCGGCGACGAAGACCGCCATCCGGTCCCAGGTGCCATAGGCGTGGCGGTGGTCGACGACGAACTCGCCCACCAAGGTCAGGGTGCCCGGCGGCAGGCGCACACCCGTCTCCTCCTCGAGCTCGCGGAAGGCGGCTTCCTCGAAGCCCTCCCCCGGCTCGACGTGGCCGCCGCAGAGCCCCCACTTGTCCGGGTCGATGCGCGGGTGCTCGTCTCGCTCCTGGAGGAGGATGCACCCCGCTCGATCGACGAGGATCACCCCGGCAAACGTGCGAGCGTCCGGGTCGGGCGCCGACGGGTGCTCGGCCGCCCACGCACGCAAGGCGGTGAGGACGGCCTCCGTGCCGGGGTTCAGCGGTAATGAGTGGAGCGACCGGGGGTCGACGAAGACGATCTGGCGGCCTTCCCGGCACTCGACGTCCTCGTCACCGAGCAGGGTCGCGGCCGTGAAGGCGTGGTAGCGGAACGGTCCCAGCGGGGAGACCACCTCGAAGACCCCGAGCTCGGCGAGAGCGTCTGCCTCGACCCGGATGCCGGTCTCCTCCTCGAGCTCCCGCGCCGCAGCCTCGCGAGGCGTCTCGCCCTCCTCGAGCGCCCCACCGGGGAAGCACCAGGTGTCCGGCCAGGTCGGAGCGTGCTCGTCGCGCTCCTGCATGAGGAAGTGACCGCGTGGGTCCACGAGAGCCAGGCACACCGCTGCTTGCACCCGCCGAACCTACCGGTGAGTCACATCCTCGCGACATAGCGACGTCCACGGACCGCCTCCTCGACCAGACCGATCCCTCTCCGCAGGGCCATCAGTCGCGCGTCCTCCAGCTGGAAGGTCTGCACGGCCGCCTCGACCACCTCGCGGCTCGCGACGTCCTTGAGGTCACCCCGGATCTCGCTGAGCCCTCGTCGCGTGGCTGCCTGCTGGGCCTCGACGTGAAGAACCGCGAACCGGGCGAGGACGACAAGGTGGCGACGGAGTCCCGGCCAGCGGCGATACTCCGGCGGGCACTGGTCGAGGAGCCAGCTGGCGGCGGTGCCCTCCCAGCCGGGCGCGTCAGGCGGTCGCACCTCGCGCGGCCACCCGGGTGGGGCGACGCCCGCGTGTCCCCCGCGCGGCTGCCCACGCGGTGGCTGGTGCGGGACAGGGAACATCGTTGGAGTGTATCGAACACACGTTCGACAGACGAGGTCAGCCCCTCAGGAACGAGAAGCGCACGTCGCGCTCGACGTTGTCGACGTTGAGGTCCACGAGGCAGATGGACTGCCACGTGCCGAGCGCCAGCCGCCCGCCCAGGACCGGGACCGAGCAGTGCGGTGGGACGAGAGCGGGCATCACGTGGGACCGGCCGTGACCGGGTGACCCGTGCCGGTGCCGCCAGCGGTCGTCGGCGGGCAGGAGGTCGGCCAGCGCCGCGAGCAGGTCGTCGTCGGATCCCGCACCGGTCTCGATGATGGCCAGCCCGGCGGTGGCGTGAGGCACGAAGACGTGGAGGAGCCCGTCCCCCCGGTCGCGGACGAACGAGCCTGCATCCTCGGTCAGGTCGAGCACCACGTCGTGGCCCCCGGTGCGATAGGAGCGGACCTCACTCTCCATCCGCCAGCGCCTCCTCGATCCGTTCGACCTTGGCGGTGAGCTGTCCGTCGTACCCCGGGCGGATGTCAGCCTTCAGGACCAGTCCCACCCGCGGCGAGACGGCTGCCACGACCTCGACGGCCTGCTTCACGACCGCCATCACCTCGTCCCACTCCCCCTCGATGTTGGTGAACATCGAGTTGGTCTCGCAGGGAAGCCCCGACGCCCGTACGACGCGCACGGCGGCGGCGACCGCCTCGGTGACCGAACCGGTCGGGTCCTCAGTCATGGGCGAGATGGAGAACGCGGCGATCATGCAGCCAATCTACGCACCTCGTCTGATCAGGTGATGGACACCTCGGCGCCGCTGGCCAAGAATCGGGGCATGGCTATCGATCTCCATGTCGAGGACTCCGGCGGCTCGGGTCGCCCTGTCGTGCTCATCCACGGCTGGCCGATGTCGGCGAAGATGTGGGCCCCCCAGACCGGACCGCTCACCGAGGCCGGCCTGCGCGTCATCGCCTATGACAGGCGCGGTTTCGGGCGGAGCGAGAAGCCTGCCGACGGATACGACTACGACACGCTCGCAGCGGACCTCGACGGCCTGCTGACCGACCTGGACCTCACCGACGTCACCCTCGTCGGGTTCTCCATGGGCGGCGGCGAGGTCGCGCGCTACATCGCCAACCACGGCGAGGACCGGCTGCGCTCGGTCGTGTTCGCCGCGGCCGTGCCGCCCTACCTCCTCCAGACCGAGGACAACCCCGAGGGCCCGCTCACCCCCGAGGCCGCCGAGGAGTTCTCCCGCGGGCTCGAGGAGGACCGCGAGGCGTTCTTCGACGGCTTCACTCGGAACTTCTTCTCCGCCCGGGGGGAGCTGCAGGTCACCGAGCAGCAACGGCAGGACGCAATCGCGATGTGCCACGAGAGCGACCAGACGGCCGCGCTGGGCTGCGCCCACGCGTTCGCGACCACCGACTTCCGGGACGACCTCAAGAAGGTGCACGTCCCGACGCTGGTGCTCCACGGCTACAGCGACGGCATCGTGCCCCTGTCAGGGTCCGGTCAGCGCACCCACGAGATGGTCACGTCCGAGCTGACGGTGATCGCCGGGGCGCCCCACGGGCTCAACCTCAGCCACTCCGAGCAGTTCAACCACGCGCTGCTCGAGTTCCTGGCTCGCTGACGCGTCTCGCCCTCAGGCCCCGAGCCCCGGCGCGGAGACGCCGCCGGAGGGATCCGGCGTCCCGCCGTGGCAGCTGGCGCCGCGCTCGGGCGCGGTGTGGCCGTCGCCGTACTCGTCGAGGAAGAGCGCGAGCCGTTCGTCGTCCGCACCGTCCAGGACGAGCTGGGCTCCCCAGACGGTGACGACCACGGGACCGGGCAGGTCCTCCCGTGGCGACATGATGCCGTTCTCAGGGAGCAGCTCCGCCAGCCGGGTGTGCTCCTGTTCGGGAAGGTCCGGCTCGTGGGTGATCCAGACGGTCCCGTGCTCGAGGTCGTGGACGGCGTTCTCCTCGCGCACCGGCACGTCATAGACGCCGCACGCCAGCCACGTCGGCGCGTGTGCGCCGCCGGCGGGCGGGACGTGGGGGTAGTCGACGTCCCCCTCGGTGTGGCTCCGGTCGGTGATGTCGTGGGTCTGCACAGCGGACAGGTCGGCCGGGGCGCGCTCGTAGCCCGCGACCCGCGCGATCACCGGCGCGAGGAGCGCACCGCCCAGGACGAGGCCCGAGACGACGCAGGAGAGGACGAGCGGGAGCCGGGACGGCCGACGTCGTGCCGGCTCGAGCTGGGTGTCGGTCATCGCGCCAGGGCGGCGCGCACCAGCTCCGCGCGGGCGTCGAGCTCCTCGCGGGGCGTGGCGGGGAGCATGTCGGCCCACACCGTGAGGTTCGACCCACGAAGCTGCAGCACGCCCTCCGGCCTGGCGAGCAGCGTCACCGACAGGTGACCTCCGCCGTTCTCCCACTTGTTGACGTGGACGTTGCCGACACCCTCGAGGGACTTCATCGCACGGTAGGTCCGGCCGATCAGGCGGCCCATCTCGGCGTGCCCCTCGTCATCGAGGTCGTCCAGCGACTCATGGCTGCGCGAGACCACGTTCGCCACGAAGACGAGGTTGCAGCCGCTCGGGCGTACGACGCCGAGGCGCTCGCCCGTGTGGAGGAGCAGGTCGTCGGTCACCAGGGCGCGGCACGTCCCACAGGACTCGGGCGTCCGCGTGCGGTCAGGCTCCGGGACGGCGTACTCCTCCAACGAGCGGACCCGGAGCCCCGCGGTCTCGAAGGGGAAGACGTCCCAGGAGGCCATCGACCCGGGAACCAGGCGGCCGTCGTCGCCGACGGCCGCCTGGGCCCGCTCGAGGAACTCACGCACCTGTCAGCCTCGCAGGAGGTTGCGCAGGACGTACTGCATGATCCCGCCGTGACGGAAGTAGTTGGCCTCACCCGGGGTGTCGATCCGGACCACCGCGTCGAACTCGACGTCGCCGGCCGTGACCTTCACCGTGCGCGGGGTGCTCCCGTCGTTGAGCTGGGTGATCCCGGTGATGGAGAACTCCTCCTCACCGGTGAGACCGAGCGACTCGGCCGTCTCGCCCTGCGGGAACTGCAGAGGGATGACGCCCATGCCGATCAGGTTGGAGCGGTGGATGCGCTCGTAGGACTCCGCGATCACGGCCTTCACACCGAGAAGCGAGGTGCCCTTGGCCGCCCAGTCCCGCGACGAGCCGGAGCCGTACTCCTTGCCGGCGAGCACCACCAGCGGGACACCGGCCGCGATGTAGCGCTCGGAGGCCTCGAAGACGCTCGTGACCTCCCCGCCCGCAGTGAAGTCACGCGTGACACCACCCTCGGTGCCGGGCGCCAGCTGGTTGCGGAGCCGGATGTTGGCGAAGGTTCCGCGGATCATCACCTCGTGGTTGCCGCGACGCGAGCCGTAGGAGTTGAAGTCACGCTGCTCGACACCGCGCTCCGCCAGGTAACGGCCGGCGGGACTGTCCTTCTTGATCGCGCCGGCGGGGCTGATGTGGTCGGTGGTGACCGAGTCACCCAGCTTGAGCAGGACACGGGCACCGGTGATGTCCTCGACCGGGGTCGGGTCCTGCGGCATGCCGTCGAAGTAGGGAGGCCGGCGGACGTACGTCGACTCCTCGTCCCACGCGAAGGTGTTGCCCTCGGGCGTCGGCAGCGAGCGCCACTGCTCGTCACCGGCGAACACGTCCTCGTAGCTGGAGTCGAACATCTCCGAGCTGATCGCCTGCGCGACCACGTCCTCGATCTCCTTGGCCGTGGGCCAGATGTCACGCATGAAGACGTCGTTGCCGTCCTGGTCCTGACCCAGCGGGTCGTTGAACAGGTCGACGTCCATCGATCCGGCCAGCGCGTAGGCCACCACCAGGGGCGGCGACGCGAGGTAGTTCATCTTGATGTCGGGATTGATCCGACCCTCGAAGTTGCGGTTGCCGGACAGCACGGAGACGACCGCGAGGTCGTTGTCGTTGACAGCCTGGCTCACCTCGGGGATCAGCGGTCCCGAGTTGCCGATGCAGGTCGTGCACCCGTAGCCGACGAGGTTGAAGCCCAGCTTGTCGAGGTAGGGCGTGAGGCCGGACTTCTCGTAGTAGTCGGACACGACCTTCGAGCCCGGGGCCAGCGTGGTCTTGACCCACGGCTTGCGCTGGAGGCCCTTCTCCACGGCCTTCTTCGCGAGCAGGGCGGCACCGATCATCACCGAGGGGTTGGAGGTGTTGGTGCACGACGTGATGGCCGCGATCGTCACCGCGCCGTGGTCGAGCTCGAACTCCGTGCCGTCGGCGAGGGTGACCTGGGCCTTGTTGCTGGGTCGGGTGTCCGAGGCTGCAGCCGCGTGCTGGTGCCAGTCGTCGGGGGCACCGGCGCCGTTGCCACCACCGGTGCCACCGCCGCCGTTGGAGGCCGGGGAGTCGCTCGAGGGGAACGACTCGGCCGAGGCCTCGTCGACCTTCGACTCCACACCGAACGGCTTGTCGTTCCCGGGCACGCCGGGCTTGCGCTCCTCGCCACCGGTCTCGTCGGCGCTGACGTAGTCGGCCAGGGCCGTGCGGAACGCCTGCTTCGCCTCGGAGAGCGCGACGCGGTCCTGGGGACGCTTGGGCCCGGCCAGCGACGGAACGACGGTGGCCAGGTCGAGCTCGAGCTTCTCCGAGAAGCGCGGCTCGGCCTCCGGGTCGTGCCACAGGCCCTGCTCCTTGGCATAGGCCTCGACCAGCGCGAGCTGCTCGTCCTCGCGACCCGTCAGGCGCAGGTAGTCGATGGTCTGCTCGTCGATCGGGAACACCGCGATGGTCGAGCCGAACTCCGGGCTCATGTTGCCGATCGTGGCCCGGTTGGCCAGCGGCAGGACCGACACTCCCGGTCCGTAGAACTCCACGAACTTGCCCACGACACCGTGCTCGCGAAGCATCTCGGTGATCGTGAGGACCAGGTCGGTCGCGGTCGCGCCCTCGGGAAGGTCGCCGTTGAGCTTGAAGCCCACGACTCGCGGGATCAGCATGCTGACTGGCTGGCCGAGCATCGCCGCCTCGGCCTCGATGCCGCCGACACCCCAGCCGACGACACCGATGCCGTTGACCATCGTGGTGTGGGAGTCCGTGCCGACACAGGTGTCCGGGTAGGCCTGCAGCTCACCGTCGACCTCACGGGTGAACACGGTGCGAGCGAGGTGCTCGATGTTGACCTGGTGGACGATCCCGGTGCCCGGGGGGACGACCTTGAAGTCGTCGAACGCGCCCTGCCCCCAGCGCAGGAACTGGTAGCGCTCGCGGTTGCGCTCGTACTCGATCTCGACGTTTCGCCCGAACGCCTCCGGAGTGCCGAAGACGTCGGCGATCACCGAGTGGTCGATCACCATCTCGGCCGGGGCGAGCGGGTTGATCCTCGTCGGGTCACCGCCGAGGTCGGCCATCGCCTCACGCATGGTGGCGAGGTCGACGACGCAGGGGACGCCGGTGAAGTCCTGCATGATCACGCGCGCCGGCGTGAACTGGATCTCCTGGTCGGGCTCGGCGTCAGCGTCCCAGCCGGCGATCGCCTTGATGTGGTCGGCGGTGATGTCGGCGCCGTCCTCGGTGCGGAGGAGGTTCTCCAGCAGCACCTTCAACGAGAAGGGCAGAGACTCGACGTCCAGCCCCTCGCCGCTCACCGCACCGAGGCGGAAGATCTCGTAGGACTTGCCGTCCACGTCCAAGGTGCCCTTGGCACCGAAGCTGTCCTGACTGGCCATCAGCCACATCTCCTCGGGAGTTCGCGGGTTCGCCCGTCCATCTTGCCGCCGCACGGAGCAGGACGGTAAGGAAGGCGACCCTAAGTTCTGACGTCGTAATATCTTGACGTCAAGATATCACACGGGGCCCTGGGTCCCCGGCCGCCTGTCGGTGGCTGACGTCACTGGATCCCGGCCACCCGGTCCAGCTGCTGCAGGAGCTCGTGCGCCGCGAGCTCGACCTTCTTGTGCCGCCACTCCGCCGCGCGGTAGACGCACGCGATGAGGCCGGACCGGTGCACGCGGCGGAGGTCCCCGTAGACGAACGCGTAGCGAGCCTTGGTCTCGTCGTTGGCTCCCTCGGTCAGGCCGAGGTGCCAGGCGGCGTACTCCTCCCACGAATGTCTCTCGAGGAAGGCGTTCTCGGCTGCGGCATCGGGCTGCACGTCACCCCAGTCCGAGTCGAGGACGTACTGGCGCGACTCGATCAGGCGACGCGCGTGCGCAACGGCGTCCGGGTTGACGGCGTACCGGGCCACGAGGCCACCCTGCCGCGGCGGTGGTGGCGGCACAACCCGTCTCCCCACCCCCACCCGGGGCGGGAAGGCTGTCGTGTGCCGCCACCCTGGAAGGTCTCCGAGAGGGTCAGCCGCGGTGCGGCTCGAGCAGCGCGACGCACTCCACGTGGTGGGTCATCGGGAACACGTCAAAGGGGCTGAGCGTGCGTGCGGGTCTTTGCGATTCGCCGCACCCAACTGGCCAATAGAGCGTTTGACCTGCAGAAATGCCGTCTTGAACGCTTGCGGCTGCCGGAGCGACGTTGCGAACGTCTGCGAATCAAACCGAGCCCATTCCGAGCCCTCAGGGCCTACGAGCGCCGACAGTCGCAAAGAGCCGCAGTTTCCGCTCGAGCGTAGCGGCGAGATGGCTACAACTCCCCCGCGATTACGAGCCGGTCGAGCGAGGACTCGGCATCCGGGACGTCGAGCAGGACGGCGCGGTCCTTCTGGACGGCGGCGACCATTGCCCGCAGCCGCTGGCGATCCTTCTTCGTGAGCTCCTCGTGCCGGAAGTCGCGAGCCGTGAGCAACCCGGCGAGGACAACGAAGTCACGTCGGTGGCGGCCGAGGCCAGGTCGCCCGCATTGCTCAACGCGGCGGCCTTGCCGACGAGCGCGCCGACAAGGTTCGGGCGACGTACGGAGCCTTCGCGACCGGCGACAGACACAGCGACGGTCTCGCTGCGCTGCAGCGCTTGCGTCCCACCGGCCGTGGGGAGGGTCGGACTCCCCGTGACTCCAGGACGCAGACTCGCGCGCTCGCCGATGCCGTCGGGCAGGAGTACGTCGATCGAGGCGTCGCCCCGGACCCAACGATGCTGGAGCCCCTCCGCCGAGATGCCTGCCGAAGCGAACCCGAGGTCGGTCAGGACACCGGTGAACGTGGCCAGCATCCTGGGGTCGGCGCGTACGTCGATCACCGTGTCCGCGTCGTTGGTCGGCCGGAAAGGAAACTGTCCGCGCTCGGCGCAGTGCAGATGCACCAGTTGCCCGCCGACGAGCGTCCAACCGGTTGCGAGCCGCTCACCGCGGTCGAGGCTTGCAGATACGTCGATGAGGTCATCGTTGGCGCCGCAGAGCGCGTCGATGAGTCCGAGGCGGGACGGCCAGCGCAGCAGCTCTACGTCGCAACCGGCACCCGTCCTCCGACCCTTCTGAGAACCGAGGACTCTGAATCTGGACCCCAGTCCCGTATCACAGGTCAGCCGGTTTGTGGCCCCCGACGGCCGTCACGCGCCCCCTCCCCCGCTCGTCGACGTCACAACCGCTGGACGGACCGACCGTCCCAGAAGAGGACCTGGCCGTTGGCGACCTCCCCCACCGTTGATCCCCCGGGCAGGGAGCGGAACAGCTCGCCGTGCGCCACCACGACGTGCGTCATCGCCGGGTCCAGGTCGGCGAGGGCAGCCAACGTCCTTCGCATGACCTCAGCTCGAGGCTCCACACCACCGTGGGCGAGCGCGACAGCCGAGGCCCGTCCGGTCCAGGACACCGTGCTCCGGTGGCTCGTCCCCTGGAAGAGGCCGAAGTGCCGTTCCCGAAGACGTTCGTCGACGGCGTGGCTGGCTCGCAGACGAGCCGCCACGACCTCGCCCCCTTCGACCGCGCGAGTGAGATCGCTCGAGGTCACTCCTACCACGGCTGTGGAACTCAGTCGTCGGGCGAGGCTTTCAGCGGCGTCGGCCATCTGGGCACGCCCGAGTTTTGTGAGCCGCGGATGTGGCGTCTGTCCCTGTGTGACGCCCCGCGCCTTCCACTCCGACTCTCCGTGCCTCAGGAGGTAGACCGGCTGCTTCACGCGCACCATTCTCCCGTAGGCTGCTGGAGATCCACGGCGCAGGAACCCGGTGAGACTCCGGGGCGGTTCCGCCACTGTGACCGAGCACGCGTGCTCGAAGCCAGACACTGGCCGTGGGTGAATCCGACCGCTACACGGGGCGAGAACCCCGGAGGAGGAACCCGGCACATGGCCGCGTCCGCACACGTCTGCCTGCTCTCCACGTCCGACACCGACCTGCTCTCGGCCCGGGCCAGCGGTGCGAGCTTCGCGCTCGCCAACCCGTCGCGCAGCACGAGCAGCGAGCTGGATGCGGTCCTCGAGGGCGCCGACCTCGTCGTCGTACGTCAGCTGGGCTCGGCCCACGACCTGTGGGAGGGACTGGCGGCCGTCCGCGCCGCCGGCACACCGCTGGTCGTCCTCGGCGGTGAGCAGCAGCCCAGCGCCGAGCTGATGGAGCTCAGCACGGTCCCGATCGGCGTCGCGACCGAGGCGCACCGCTACCTGGCCGAGGGCGGGCCCGCGAACCTGGCCCAGATGCACGCGTTCCTCTCCGACACCGTCCTGCTCACCGGCGAAGGCTTCGAGCCCCCGACGGTCGTGCCGTCATGGGGCTTCGCCGAGCGAGGCGCATCGTCCGACCCCTCACTGCCGAAGGTCGGCATCCTCTACTACCGCGCCCACCAAGCCAGCGGGAACACCGCCTTCGCGCACGCCCTGGCGGACGCCGTCGACGCCACCGGCCAGGCCGTGGGCGTGCCCATCTTCGCCGGCTCGCTGCGCAGTGCGCCCGACGAGCTCTTCGACGCTCTCGGCGAGCTCGATGCCGTCGTGGTGACCGTCCTGGCCGCCGGCGGCAGCGTCCCGGCCTCAGTCAGTGCCGGTGGCGACGACGAAGCCTGGGACGTCGAGCGCGTCGCCGCCCTCGACATCCCCGTCCTGCAGGGACTGTGCCTGACCAGCAGCCGTGAGGAGTGGGAAGCCAACGACGACGGCGTGACGCCCCTCGACTCCGCGAACCAGATCGCCATTCCGGAGTTCGACGGGCGCATCATCACCGCACCGTTCTCCTTTAAGGAGATCGACGACGAAGGTCTCCCGCGCTACGTCGCCGACTCGGAGCGTTGCACCCGCGTGGCCGCCATCGCGGTCAACCACGCGCGACTGCGCCACGTCCCGAACGCGGAGAAGAAGGTCGCACTCGTCCTGTCGGCGTACCCGACCAAACACTCCCGGATCGGCAACGCCGTCGGGCTCGACACCCCGGTCTCCACGATCCGTCTGCTCCGACGGCTCCGTGACGCCGGGTACGACCTGGGCGGCCCCGACGCCGTACCGGGCCTCGACCTCGAGGAAGACACCCAGGCGGGCGACGCACTGATCCACGCGATGATCGCCGCGGGTGGGCAGGACGAGGAGTGGCTGACGTCCGGACAGCTCACCGACGCGCACGTGCGCATCGACGCCGAGCAGTACCGCCGCTGGACCGCCCACCTGCCGCAGGCCCTGCGCGACTCCATGACCGAGGCGTGGGGCGAGGCTCCCGGTTCCCTCTTCGTCAACGACGCCGGTGAGATCGTGATCGCCACGCTCGTCGCCGGCAACGTGGTCATCATGATCCAGCCGCCCCGCGGCTTCGGCGAGAACCCCGTGGCGATCTACCACGACCCCGACCTCGCCCCGACCCACCATTACATGGCGGCCTACCGGTGGCTGGAGGAGTCCCCGGAGTCCGGCGGGTTCGGTGCGAACGCCATCGTGCACGTCGGCAAGCACGGTTCCCTGGAGTGGCTGCCGGGCAAGAACGCGGCGCTCTCCGCCGAGTGCGGCACCGACGCGGTGCTGGGCAACCTGCCCCTCTTCTACCCGTTCCTCGTCAACGACCCCGGCGAGGGGGCACAGGCGAAGCGACGCGCCCACGCCACCATCGTCGACCACCTGATCCCGCCGATGGCGCGCGCCGAGACGTACGGCGACATCGCCCGGCTCGAGCAGCTGCTGGACGAGTACGGCAACATCGCTTCGATGGACCCGGCCAAGCTACCCGCCATCCGTGGCGAGATCTGGCAGCTGATGAAGGCCGCCGAGCTGCACCGGGACCTCGGCCTCGACGAGCGCCCCGGCGACGAGGAGTTCGACGACTTCCTGCTGCACGTCGACGGGTGGCTGTGCGAGATCAAGGACGTCCAGATCCGCGACGGCCTGCACATCCTGGGTCAGGCGCCCTCCGACGAGGCGCTGGTGAACCTGGTCCTCGCGGTGCTGCGCGCCTCGCAGGTCTGGGGCGGGGTGGGCAACGCCGTCTCCGGGCTCCGGGCAGCACTCGGCCTCTCCGACGGCGCCTCGACCGCCGAGGTGGACGCCTTCGAGGCCGAGGCACGACGTCTCGTGGAGGCCTTGGCAGCAGCGCACTGGGACCCCACGGTGGTGCCCCAGCTCCACGAGGACGCCGACGTGCGGGCGGCACTGAGCTTCGCCGCCACCGAGGTGGTGCCGCGCCTGGCCAGCACGACCGACGAGATGGACGTGCTGCTGCACGCCCTCGAGGGCGGCTACGTGCCTGCCGGCCCGTCCGGCTCGCCGCTGCGCGGTCTGGTCAACGTGCTGCCGACCGGCCGCAACTTCTACACCGTCGATCCCCGCGCCATCCCCTCGCGCCTGGCCTGGCAGACCGGTCAGGCGATGGCCGATTCCCTCGTGGAGCGCTACCTGGACGAGACCGGCGAGTACCCGAGCTCGGTGGGCCTGTCGGTGTGGGGCACCAGCGCGATGCGTACCTCGGGTGACGACGTGGCCGAGGTGCTCGCGCTGCTCGGCGTACGGCCCGAGTGGGACGACATGTCCCGCCGGGTGAACAACCTGCAGGTGATCGACCTGGCCGAGCTCGGCCGGCCGCGCATCGACGTCACCGTCCGCATCTCGGGCTTCTTCCGTGACGCCTTCCCGCACGTGGTGGCGATGCTGGACGACGCGGTGCAGCTGGTCGCTGCCCTGGACGAGCCGGACGAGATGAACTTCGTCCGCGCCCACAGCCGCGCCGACGTGGCTGAGCATGGGGACGAGCGCCGGGCCACGACCCGCATCTTCGGCTCCAAGCCCGGCTCGTACGGGGCGGGCATCCTCCAGGTGGTCGAGTCGGGCTCGTGGCGCGACGACAACGACCTGGCCGAGGTGTACACCGCGTGGGGCGGTTTCGCGTACGGACGGGGGCTGGACGGAGTCGCCGCGGCCGAGGACATGCGCACCGCGTACCGGCGGATCAGGGTGGCTGCGAAGAACGTCGACAGCACTGAGCACGACATCGCGGACTCCGACGACTACTTCCAGTACCACGGCGGCATGGTGGCCACGGTGCGGGCTCTCACCGGCTCCGACCCGAAGGCCTACGTCGGCGACTCGACCTCCCCCGACGCCGTCAGGACGCGTTCGCTGCAGGAGGAGACGAACCGCGTCTTCCGGGCTCGCGTGGTCAACCCCCGCTGGATCGGGGCGATGCAGCGACACGGCTACAAGGGAGCCTTCGAGCTCGCGGCCACCGTCGACTACCTGTTCGGGTTCGACGCCACGGCGGGTGTCGTGCACGACTGGATGTACGAGTCGCTGGCCAGCTCGTACGTGCTGGACGAGACCAACCAGGCGTTCCTGCGTACGTCGAACCCGTGGGCCCTGCGCGGCATCGTCGAGCGGCTGCACGAGGCCGCCGAGCGTGGCCTGTGGGCCGACCCCGACCCGGAGACGCTGTCGCAGCTGCAGAAGGTGTACCTCGAGGTCGAGGGGGACCTGGAGGACGAGGCGTGAGTGCCCACCTGCACGTCGTCAGCTTCGGCACGGGACCCGACCACCTGACCCGGGACGCCGTCCGCGCCCTGCTGGACACCGACTACGTGCTCGCCGTCCGCAAGCACGAGGACGACGAGCTGCTGCGGGTGCGGCGTGCGATCTGCGAGGAGTTCGAGGTCGAGCTGGTCGAGGTGCCGGACCCGGAGCGTGACCGGGACGACCCCGCCGACTACTCCGCCGCCGTACGGAACTGGCACGCCGCACGGGTCGCGGCATTCGCCGACGTCGTGGCCGCACGCGGCGGACGCCCCACCTTCCTCGTCTGGGGTGACCCGTCGCTGTACGACTCGACACTGCGCGTCGTCGAGGGCATGGCGGCCGATCCCCGCCTGGCCGGTCTCACCTGGGACGTCGTGCCCGGCATCAGCGCTCCCCAGCTGCTGGCGGCCCGCCATCGGATCGTGCTGCACCCGGTGGGCGCCCCCGTGCATGTCACCACAGCCCGTCGCCTGCGCAGCACGATCGAGGCGGGCCAGCGCAACGTGCTGGTGATGCTCGGGTCCGAGGCCAGCCTCGACCAGCTCGAGGAGCTCCCCGACTGGAACATCTGGTGGGGCGCCAATCTCGGCTCGGACGGCGAACAGCTGGTGGCCGGCACGGTCCGCGACGTCCTGCCGCAGGTGCGCGAGACCCGCGCTCGAGCCCGAGAGCTCGCCGGTTGGGTGATGGACGTGTACCTGCTCCGCGCCCCGGAGGGCACCGCGTGAGCGGGCTGCTGGTAGCCGGGACCACCTCGGACGCCGGCAAGTCGGTGGTGACCACCGGGCTGTGCCGGGCCTTCGCGCGCCGCGGGGTCCATGTGGCGCCGTACAAGGCGCAGAACATGTCCAACAACTCCATGGTCTGTCGGGACCCCGCGGGAGGCACCGCCGAGATCGGCCGGGCCCAGTGGGTCCAAGCGCTCGCCGCCCGGGTGACTCCCGAGCCCGCCATGAACCCCGTCCTTCTCAAGCCCGGCTCCGACCGACGCAGCCACGTCGTGGTCATGGGGCACCCCGCCGGGGAGGTCTCCGCCACCGACTTCGCTACCGGGCGACAGCACCTCGCTGCGGCGGCGCACGCCGCGTACAACGCCCTCGCCGCGCGCTTCGACGTCGTGGTGGCCGAGGGCGCGGGTAGCCCCGCCGAGATCAACCTGCGCTCCAGCGACTACGTCAACATGGGCCTGGCTCGCCACGCTGACCTGCCGGTCGTGCTGGTCGGCGACATCGACCGGGGCGGCCTCTTCGCCTCGATGTTCGGCACGCTGGCGCTGCTCGAGTCCGAAGACCAGGCGCTGCTGGCTGGCTTCGTCGTCAACAAGTTCCGCGGCGACCTCGGTCTGCTGCGCCCGGGCCTGGACCAGCTGGAGCGGCTGACCGGTCGGCCCGTGCACGGGGTGCTGCCGTGGCACCCCGACCTGTGGCTCGACTCCGAGGACGCCCTCGACCTGGAGGGCCGCCGCAGCAGGGACGGCGCCCGGGTGCGGGTCGCGGTCGTACGGCTCCCCCGGATCAGCAACTTCACCGACGTCGACGCCCTGGGCCTCGAGCCGGACCTCGACGTCGTCTTCGTCTCTGACCCGCGCGACCTCGCCGATGCGCACCTCGTGGTGCTGCCCGGCACCCGCGCCACCCTGGCTGACCTCGCGTGGCTGCGCTCCCGCGGGCTCGACACCGCGATCATCAGGCACGCCGACGCGGGACGCCCGGTCCTCGGGATCTGCGGCGGGTTCCAGATGTTGGGCCGCAGCGTCCATGACCCTGAGGGCGTTGAAGGCGCCGCGGGTGCGTACGCCGACGGTCTGGCGCTCCTGCCGGTCACCACGACCTTCGCCCCCGACAAGGCGCTGCGGCTACCCAGCGGGGAAGCGCTCGGTGCCCCCGCCGCCGGCTACGAGATCCACCACGGCCGCATCACCCGCGACCCGGAAGCCGAGGAGTTCCTCGGCGGCGCCCGGGCGGGTCAGGTCTTCGGCACCATGTGGCATGGCAGCCTCGAGAGTGACGAGTTCAGGGCCGCCTTCCTCGCCGAGGTCGCCGACCTGGCCCCCTCCGGCGCCAGCTTCCCGGCCGCCCGGGAGCGCCGGATAGAGCTCCTCGCCGACCTCGTCGAGGAGCACCTCGACGTCGAGATGCTGCTGGCTCTGGCCCGTGACGGAGCGCCTGCTTCGCTGCCGGTGCTCACCGTCCCCACGCTCCCCCAGGAAGGTGCACGATGAAGGTCCTGCTGCTCGGTGGTACTGCGGAGGCGCGTGACCTGGCCCGGCTCCTGGTGGAGGCTCACGTGGACGTGACCTCGTCGCTCGCGGGGCGGGTGGCCCGCCCTCGCCTGCCGATGGGCCCGGTCCGCATCGGCGGGTTCGGCGGAGTCGCTGGGTTGCGGACGGCGCTCGCCGCCTTCGACCTGGTCGTGGACGCCACGCACCCGTTCGCGCGGGGCATGAGCGCCAACGCGGTCGAGGCCTGCACGGCCGAGCAGGTGCCACTGCTGCGGTTCGAGCGTCCCGGCTGGGAACGCGACCCCGCCTGGCGGTACGTCCGTACGCACGACGAGGCAGCGCAGGTGGCAGGAACGCTGGGGCAACGTCCCTTCCTGACCGTAGGCCGGCAGGAGCTGGCCCGGTTCGTTCCCGACCTGGGCGAGGCCTCGGTCCTGGCGCGGGTTGTCGATGCCCCCGACATGGAGCTCCCCGCGCGGTGGCGTCTGCTCACCAGCCGGGGGCCGTACACACTCGAGGGCGACCTCGAGGTCATGGCCGACCACGGCAGCGACGTCTTGGTCACCAAGGACTCCGGCGGGACGTACACGTGGCCGAAGATGCAGGCAGCGGCGCAGCTCGGCGTCCCCGTTGTGGTCGTGGAACGACCCGAGCCGGACCCCCGCGCGCAGGTCGTGCACGCCGTGGGCCCGGCTCTCGAGTGGGTGCTGTCGCACCGCTGAGTCAGGCGGTCGCCCTCGGGGTGGTGTCGACGCGTCCGAGCAGCCACGTGAGGGCCACGCCCATCGCCCCCCAAAGGGCGGCAAGGGTGAGGATCGAGGAGATCCGGAACTCCCACAGCACGTCGGCGGGGAAGTCACCGAGCTCGTTGACCGTCGGCATGGCGAGTGCCGCGACGGTGACCACGATGACGTAGGCGACTCCGGCAACGACGACACCGGTCCACACACCACGTGCGGCGGCGAGCCAGCGGCCCAGGAACACCGTTGCGACCATCGCGACGATCGAGATCAGCGCGAAGGTGAAGTAGTACGCGGTGCGCGACCCGATGGTGTCACCGCTGCCCACAGCCGGCGGAGCGGCCGGGTACTTCAGGAAGGGCACCAGCACGTAGGCAACGAAGCCGAGGGCAGTGACCAACGCGGTCGAACCGACGACCGTCAGTCGTCCCAGACGTCCAGCGACGGCGGCGGCGATGAGTGCGATGATCCCGCCCAGGGCGACGCCGACGGCGATCGTCGCGGTGGCCAGGCCCCAGGTCTTCTGGGTGGTGCGGGTGATGCCGCCCTCCTCCTCGCCGTGGGAGTGGGTATGGCCCTCCTCGCCGTCGGCGTGGGTGTGGCCCTCCTCGCCCTCGGCATGGGTGTGCGCCTCGTCCGCGGCGGGCTCGGCGGGAGCCTCCGCTGCCGCGGCCTCCTCCAGCCCAATGGCGGTGTCGATCGGCGGCTCGCCGACCGTGAAGGCCACGCCGAAGGCCACGAGGCCGGCGATGAGGCCCGCGAGCAGGCCGCGGACCAGGAAAGTACGTGCGTTCACTTGTGATTCCAGTTTCTGTGGTCGTCGAATGAGCCGTGCACGCAGCACGGCGCGCCTGACGCCCCAGCGCCGTAATGTGCGCAGGGGTCGGGAGGAAGACCGCCCTCAGGGACGGTCGGAGCTCAGCGGTGCTGACCCGGCGAGGGGGTCAGTGGCAGGGGTAGCCGAGCAGGTGACGACCGTCGTGGACCCACTCGTGGATCGCGGTGCCGGCGAAGACCGAGACGGCGCCTTGGTCGGTGCTTACGAAGAAGACGACCAGCACGGAGAGCAGGCCGACGAACAGCGCCCAGGGGGCGAGCTCGCGAAGGTCGACCGTCGGGATCTCGACGGCGGGAATGGCGTTGGCACCGGACAGCGGCGCGGCAACAGCGTGCGACATGTTTCCTCCTCAGGGTTCTGCGCCCTGGTGATGTGGGGATGGACGAACGCCCGGGTCTGACTTCACCGCCCGAGGACGGTGTCACAGCAGCGCGACTGTGCCGGACTCACACCGGCTTCCATGGCATTCGCTGGGGGCAGTCTACGCCGTTCGGGACCGCGTGCCGACCGCGACCCACCGGCTGGTACGTTGCCGGTGCCGTGGTGCACGGGAAGCCGGTGGAAGACCGGCGCGGCCCTCGCCACTGTGAGCGCGGAGTTCCGCGACCTCGCTGACGTTGCAGTGTCGGGACCACTGGGTGCATACCTGGGAAGGTCGGTCGCAGGACGTCGATGCGCGAGCCAGGAGACCGGCCACGGCGCGTTCACTTCCGCGAGGTGCCTGGAGAAGAGCCGATGACCACCCATGTCCTGGTGGGCACGTCGCCTGCCGACGCCGCCCGGCGCGCGGAGCTGGGGGCGCTAGCCGACAAGCTCGACGCCGAGCTCGCGTTCCTGCAGCTGGCCTCCCCCACGCTGGGAGACGTCCTCGAACGACTCGCGAGGAGCCGCGAGTCCGAGGTGGTGCTCGTCGGCGTCTCTGCCGGCCCGGGTGGCCCGGGAGTCTCCTGGCTGCGACGGGTCGCAGCCGACTGGTGGCGGGCGTTCGGCGACGGCGCGCCCCGGGTCAGAACGGCGCCCGCCTTCATGGAGGACACGTCGCAGTGGCGGGCCCTGGTCGAGCGAGCACGCCCGATCACCCACGGCGGTCCGGGACTGACGTCGGACGCGTGGGATGACGTCCCCGGGCACCGTCACCAGGTGTTCGTCTGCCGCGGGCCGCGCTGCACGGCCGCTGGTGCGGAGCATGCCTGGAGGGGAGTCGTTCTGGGGCTCATGGGCGCCGGTCTCGGTGACGACGACGTCCTGGTCACCCAGACCGGGTGCCAGTTCCCGTGCAACCGCGCTCCGGTGATCTCGGTCCAGCCGGACGACGTCTGGTACGGAAGCGTGGACGAGGAAGAGGCGGGCGCGATCGTCTCGCAGCACCTGGTGGCCGGGACTCCGGTGGAGCGGCTGCGGCTCCCCCGCCGTCGCAAGGCCTGAGGGTCGCGTTCGACGTCAGCCGGCTGGGCGTGCGCGGCCAGCACGCCACCGCCACGACGGCCGGCCGATGACCGCCGCGAGCACAGCCGTCACGGCGGCGGCCGCGGCGCCGACACGTGTCGCCAGGTCCGTGGCCCTCGGGATGTCCCCGGGGGCAGGCGGGAGCCCGTCGCCCATCGTGGGACGGTGCTCGACGCGTTCGCCGTACCTGTTCGTACCGCCCAGCACGATCTCCAGCGCACCGGCGAAGGCTGACTCCACGACGCCGCCGTTCGGGCTGGGGTGACCGGCTGCGTCCCGCCTCCAGACCCGCCAGGCGTCCCGTGCCTGTGAGGGCACTGCGACCAGCACGGCGAGACCCGCCAGTCGCGAACCGGGGAGGTTGAGCAGGTCGTCGAGCCGCGCAGACGCCCAGCCGAAGTTCTGGTGACGCTCGCTGCGGTACCCCACCATCGCGTCCAGGGTGTTCGAGGCACGGTGGGCCAGCAGGCCCGGCACCCCTCCCACAGCGCCCCAGACCAGCGGGGCCGTGACGGCGTCCGAGGTGTTCTCGGCGACCGACTCGACCACCGCCCGGGCAATCTGCTGCGGCGAGAGCGAGCTCGTGTCACGTCCCACCAGGTAGGTGAGCCGGTGGCGTGCGCTGTCGAGGTCGCCCTCGGCCAGGAACCGGTGCACCGCCAGGGCTTCACGCTCGAGGCTGCGTCCGCCCAGAACGGTCCAGGTTGCAGCGGCTGTGACCGCGGCGTGCAGCACGGGCCAACCCCGCGTGCCCCGCTCGAGTCCGACCCCGAACGCCGCGCACCCACCCACGAGGAGCGAGGTGTACAGCACCCCGCGGCCCCGCGAGTTGTCGTACAGACGCCGTTCGAGGCGGGCGGCGAGGGCGCCGAAGCCGGCCACAGGGTGACCGCGGCGTGGGTCCCCCAGAAGCCGGTCGGCGGCGAACCCGAGCAGGAGTCCCGCGGCTCGCGTCGCCCCGCGCGGACGGATCATGCGCCGATCGCGGCCGGTGCACCGGCCCGTACGTCGTCGAGGGCACGGAGCAGGTCGGCGACCGTCTCGGGCGGCCGCACCGCGATCCTGACCCATTCGCCGTCGAGTCCCGGGAATGTGTCGGCGCGACGCACCGCCACACCGTGCTCCCGCAGCGTCTCCCGGGTGCCACGGCCCAGCCGCGCCAGCACGAAGGAGGTCTGGGATCCCACGACCTCGTACCCGCGTCCGGTGAGGGCGTCGACGAGGTGGGCACGCCACTGCGCGATGCGTTCGGCGCGCCGAACCGCCTCCATCGTCGCCTCGCCCGAGCAGCAGGCCACCGCGGCCGTGATCGCCGGCGCGGAGACCGACCACGGCACCTGCCGGGCGGCGAGCGCGGCGACGGCGCGGTCGTTGCCGAGCACGTAGCCGGCCCGGATCCCGGGAATGGACCAGTGCTTGGTGAGGCTGCGTACGACCAGGAGCCCGCGGCGCCGGTCGGTGGCGAGCGAGTGGCCGGTGTCGGTCACGGCGTCCATGAACGCCTCGTCGACCACGACGACACGTTTGGGTCGGCGCAGCCTGAGGATCTCCTCGGCCGGGTGGAGCACGCCGGTGGGGTTGGTCGGGTTACCCACGACCACCAGGTCGGCGTCCTCGGGCACGGCCGACGCGTCGAGGCGGTAACCGTCCTCGGGCCGGCAGTGGACGACGGTGACCTGGAGGCCGGCGCGTTCGAGCGCGGCGTGGGGCTCGGTGAACTGGGGGTGCACCACCACGGGGCACCGCCACGGCTTCCACCGGGCGATCAGCTCGAACGCCTCGGCGGCCCCCGAGGTCACGAGCACCTCGTCGGCCCGTCGGTGGTGGAGCTCGGCGATCGTGTCACGGGCCGGGGTCACGTCCGGGTACGTGGTCGACTGCTCGATGCCGTCACGCAACGCGGCCTCCAGCCACGAGGGCCTGGGTTCGGGGTAGACGTTGACGGCGAAGTCGATCAGGCCGCGTCCGGTCTCGACGTCACCGTGGTGGAGCAGCGGGTCCGCGACGGGCCCGTACGGCTGCGGGCCGGGCACCGCCTGGGGGCGGGCCGTGGGGGCGGTGACCGGGGTGGCGCGGGCCGCCGCGTGCGCGAGCCGTTCGGCCATCACCGGGTGACCGGCCCAGTGGGTGTGGAGGTAGGAGGCGTGGAGCGTGGGGGTGGCCACACCGATCAGCTCACCGTCGACCTCCCACGCGGGGGGCCAGCCGCGGGCGGGGGCCGTCAGGGTGGTGCGGTGGAACTCGTGCCCGCGGACGCGTTCACCGGCGCGGGTGAGCAGGTTGTCCCCGGCGGCGACGGCTTCGGGGTACCGCAGGGTCAGGCGGCGTGACATCGTCGCGCCGGTGCCGATCACGCCGGCCATGCTGGAGCCGTCGAGGTCGTCGAGGAGGTAGAGCAGGCCGGCGCACTCGGCGACCGTCGGGAGACCGCCCCGCACGGCGTCGCGCACGTGGTCGAGCAGGGCCCGGTTCCGGGCCAGCTGCTGCACGTGCACCTCGGGGAACCCGCCGCCGAGCAGCAGCGCCCGAGTCCCCTCGGGGAGCGAGCGGTCACGGAGGGGGTCGAACGTGACGACCGTGCACCCGGCGGCCCGCAGCAGCTCCTCCGTCTCGGCGTACGCGAAGGTGAACGCCCGTCCACCGGCCACGGCCACCACCGGCGGCTCGCCTTCGACCGGGAGTATCTCGCGACACGGGTCCCACGCGGTGTCGGTGAGGTCGGGGGCCCGACGCGCCACCTCCAGCACGGCGTCGAGGTCGACGTGGCGTGCCACCTTCTGCCCTAGACGGGCGACCGCCTCGGCTGCCTCGTACCGCTCCCCTGCCGGCACCAACCCGAGGTGGCGTGACGGCGCGGAGATGGAGTCGTCGCGCGGGACCACTCCGAGCACCGGAAGGCGCACGCTCCGTTCGACCTCGGCGACGTTGCGCGCCGAACCGGCCCGGTTGAGGATGACCCCGACGACATCGACGTCCGGGTCGTATGCGGCCATGCCAGCGACGACGGCCCCGACCGACCGGGACATCCGGGCGATGTCGACGACGAGCACCACGGGCGTACGGGTCAGCTTGGCGACGTGCGCGGTTGAGGCGTAGCCGTCGGTCCCGATGCGGCCGTCGTGCAGACCCATCACGCCTTCCACTACGGCGACGTGGGCGCCGCGGGCGCCGTGCATCAGGAGGGGCCCGATGCGGTCCTCCCCCACCAGGTGCGGGTCGAGGTTGCGGCCGGGGCGTCCGGTCGCCAAGGCGTGGTAGCCGGGGTCGATGTAGTCAGGCCCGACCTTGTGCCCGGAGACCCCGAGGCCGCGGGCCTTCAGTGCGGCCATCAGGCCGGTGGAGATGGTGGTTTTGCCCTGGCCGGTCGAGGGTGCTGCGAGGACGACGCGTGGCAGGGCGACGGACGACTGGGGGACGGGCGACGGGGTGACGAGGGTGCTCGACGCGGGCGTCGCCACGCTCACCACTCGATTCCTCGCTGGCCCTTCTGGCCGGCGTCCATGGGGTGCTTGACCTTCGTCATGTCGGTGACGAGGTCGGCCACCTCGATCAGCTCGGGCGCGGCGCGGCGCCCGGTGATGACGACGTGCTGCTTCGCTGGGCGCTCACGCAGGGTGGTGACGACGTCGTCGAGGTCGACCCAGCCCCAGGCGATGGGGTACGTGAACTCGTCGAGGACGTAGAGGTCGTGCGTCTCGGCGGCGAGACGGCGCTTGATCTCCTGCCACCCTTCGGCTGCGGCGCGGGCGTGGTCCTCGGCGTCGCCCTGCTTCTTCGTCCAGGACCAGCCGGCGCCCATCTTGTGCCACTCGACGGGGCCGCCTTCGCCGGTCTCCTCGTGGAGACGGCCGAGCCGTTCGAGGACGGTCTGCTCGCCGATGCGCCACTTGGCGGACTTCACGAACTGGAAGACACCGATGTTCCAGCCCTGGTTCCACGCCCGGATGGAGAGCCCGAAGGCGGCGGTGGACTTCCCCTTGCCGTCCCCGGTGTGGACCATCAGCAGCGGGCGGTTGCGGCGCTGGCGGGTGGTGAGTCCGTCATTGGGGACGGTGAGCGGCTGGCCCTGGGGCATCAGATGACCTCTTCGAGTACGGGGGTGTCCGTGGCCGCGAACGCGGCGACGTGACCGATGACGGTGATGGCGGGCGGCTCGACATGGGCGGCCCGTGCCGCGATGTCGGCAACCGTGGCGCCGACGACCTGCTGGTCCGGGTGGCCTCCGCGGGCGACGACCGCGGCCGGGGTGGCGGGGTCGAGGCCGTTGGCGACCAACGCGGCGGTGATCGCAGACAGGGTGGCGACCCCCATGAGGACGACGAGCGTGGTGCCGGAGCGAGCCAGCGCCTCGAAGTCGAGGGTCGAGTCAGGATGACCGGGCGGGACGTGGCCAGAGATCACGCTGAAGCCCTGGACGAGTCCGCGGTGGGTGACAGGGATCCCGCCCAGTGCCGGGACGGCGACCGACGAGGTGACGCCGGGGATCACGCGTACGGACACCTCTGCCTGGGCGCAGGCCTCGAGCTCTTCCATGCCTCGTCCGAAGACGAACCCGTCGCCACCCTTGAGCCGTACGACGCGGCGCCCCGCGCGGGCGTGCTGGACGAGCAGGGCGTTGATGCTCTCCTGCGGGGTGAAGGCTTCACGTGGGAGCTTGCCGACGTCCACGATCTCAGCGTCGGACGGTGCCCAGCCCAACGCCTCGGAGGGGGCGAGGTGGTCGACCAGCAGCACGTCGGCCTGTTCGACGGCGGCGCGGCCAGCCACGGTCATCAGTCCGGCCTCGCCGGGGCCGCCGCCGACCAGCGCCACGGTGCCGGGGAGCAGGGGCGCGAGGGTGCCGGTCGAGGTGTGGGTCACGGTTCGGGTCGCGGTGCTCATCAGGCCACCCGTCCGTTCACGACGTCGACGAGGCCGGTGGCGCTGACGCGGGCCATGGGCACGTGCTCAGCTTCGAGGTGGCCTGCGAGGATGCGGGCGAGCCCGAGTCGCAGCGGTCCTTCCTCGCAGTCGACGACCACCCCGGGGACACCCAGCGCTGCCAGGTGCGCGGCGGCCTGCCGGGAGCGTGCCACGGCGTCGGTTCCTGCGGTGGCCCGGCCGTCGGTGACGACGACGAGCAGGGGGCGCAGGCGTGCATCGCGGAGCCGCTCCCGCCGGACGACGTCCGCCGCGGTGAGCAGCCCTGCGGCGAGCGGGGTGCGTCCCCCGGCGGGGAGGTCGTCGAGCAGGGCGACCGCCACCTCGATGGAGCCGGTGGGCGGCAGCGTGAGCTCGGCGTCGGTGCCGCGGAAGGAGACGAGCGCGACCTTGTCACGGCGTCGGTAGGCGTCGGTGAGCAGCGAGAGGATCGCGGCCTTCACCTGCGTCATCCGTTTGCGGGCGGCCATCGAGCCGGAAGCGTCGACGCAGAACAGGAGCAGGTTGGCTTCGCGGCCTTCGCGCACGGCGGTGCGCAGGTCGCTGGCGTGCAGGGTGAAGCGGCCCTCTGCCGTACGGGCGGTGTCGGAGGTGGCGTGGCGTTCGGCGGCGGCGCGCAGGGTCTCGACGAGGTGCAGGGCACCGGCTCCGTGGCCGGGTCGGGCCCCGACGCGGCGGCCGGTGTCGCCCAGGGCACGGCTGCGTCGGCCGGGGGTGCCGTGGCCGAGGCCGCCGACGGTGAAGAGGCGGGGTCGGTACGCGTCGCCGGACTTCACGGTGGTGGAGGTGCCGTCGCCGGTGGGCTGGGGTTGCTGGGGCGCGGGCGGCAGGATGGCGGCGATGTCGTCGGACGCTGCGCCTTGGGCGGGGTCCGGGTCGGTCGGCGTGGTGTCACCGGGGGCCGGGTCGGTGCTGTCGGTGTCACCGGGCTCGATGTCGGCAGGGGCCTCGGTGGGGCTCTCGTCAGAGGCGTCGGTGGCGTCGTCCGCCGGCGTGGGCCCCTCGGGCTCGGGCGGCTCGGGCAGGTCGTCGTCGCCGAGGATCTCGTCGAGCAGCTTCTCGTCGAGGCCGGGTGCGTCGAACGGGTTGCGGCGGCGTCGGTGCGGCAGGGCGAGCAAGGCGGCGGCGCGGATGTCGGCGCGGGTCACGAACCGGCGTCCGGCCCAGGCGGCGTGGGCGACGGCGGTGCGGGCGGTGACGATGTCGGCGCGCAGCCCGTCGACCTCGAACGCGGCGCACACTTCGGCGACCTTGAGCAGGGCCGCGTCCCCCAGGGTGACGTCGTCGATCCGGGCGCGTGCCTCGGCGATGCGGCGGGTGAGCTCGGCCTGCTGGGTGGCGTAGGTGGCGACGAAGGCGGCGGGGTCGCGGTCGAAGGCGAGGCGTCGGCGTACGACGTCGACGCGCAGGGCGGGGTCGCGGGGTGCCGCGACTTCGACGGTGAGCCCGAATCGGTCGAGCAGCTGGGGGCGCAGCTCGCCCTCTTCGGGGTTCATGGTGCCGATGAGGACGAACCGGGCGCTGTGGCCGATGGAGACGCCGTCGCGTTCGACGGTCACCTGGCCGGTGGCGGCGGCGTCGAGGAGCAGGTCGACGAGGTGGTCGTGGAGCAGGTTGACCTCGTCGACGTAGAGCACGCCGCGGTGGGCGCGGGCGAGCAGGCCGGGCTCGAACTCGACGGAGCCGGCGGTGAGCGCCTTCTCGAGGTTGAGCGAGCCGAGCACGCGGTCCTCGGTGGCGCCGACGGGCAGCTCGACGAGGCGTACGGGGCGGCTGACCACCGGGCCGCGGGCGGCGCCGGGGTCGGTGCTGAGGTCGGGCGAGGTGGCGTTGGTGTCGTGCGGGTCGGTGGAGAACCGGTCGCCGTCGTGCACGTCGATCCAGGGCAGCACGTCGGCGAGTGCTCGGACCGTGGTCGACTTGGCGCTGCCCTTCTCGCCGCGTACGAGGACGCCACCGATCTCGGGGCTGATCGAGGTAAGGACGAGGGCGAGGCCCATGTCGTCGAGACCGGAGGTGGTCGTGGGGTCGTACCCGCAGCCGACGACGGCAGAAAATGGATACTTCTGTGGCACGTTGAGGCTCCCGCTCGTAGGCCATGGATTGGCTCACGCGAGGCCGGTCTTCGGACTTGTCGAGTCACTCCTGACGGAGTGCTCGACTCACCGCAGCGGGCCTGTGCCGGACTCTCACCGGCTTCCCAGATTCTCCCCGTTGCTCGTCCCCACCGTTTCCGATGGCTGGGGCGCGGGGGCACCTCACGTGTTGGGCTGACGATAGCCTCCCGACTCGTGGATGACTTGACTCCCCCTCCTCGTGGACACCTCGTGACCGTGGTGGGAGTGGGGGCCGACGGGTCTCTCCAGCCGGCCGCGGAGAGGCTCCTACGGGAGGCAGACGTGGTCCTCGGCGGCCGACGCCACCTCGCCCTCGTGGCCCCGGTGCCGGGGCAGGAACGACGCCCGTGGCCCTCGCCGCTCGCGCCTTCCCTACCGGCTCTGCTCGACGAGCTGCGCGGTCGCCAGTTGGTCGCGCTGGCGTCCGGTGACCCGATGGTCTCGGGCATCGGCACGACGCTCGTACGCGCTCTTGGCGCCGAGGCCGTCCGGGTCCTCCCTTCGATCTCCTCCGTGGCCCTGGCACGCGCACGGATGCGCTGGTCGGCCGAGGAGTCGGTGGTCGTGACGCTGGTCGGACGACACGAGGCACGGGTGCTGCGGGAGGTCGCTCCGGGGCGACGGATCCTGGTCCTCACGTCCGGGTCGCCGACAGCCACGTTCGTGGGCCGGTTGCTGACCGAGACGGGCCATCCGGACGCTGTCATCACGGTGCTCGGGAACCTCGGGAGCGACGCCGAGTCGCGGTCGGTGAAGACCGCCCGGGAATGGGCCCAGACACCGGCGAGCGATGTCCCTGCGCTGCACGTCCTGGCCATCGAGGTCCCCGCGGACGCCGCGGGGTGGCGCTCGTCGTGGGTGGCAGGCTTGCCCGACGAGGCCTTCGAGAACGATGGGCAGCTCACCAAGCGCGACCTTCGGGCCTCGGCCCTGGCTCGTCTCTCCCCCGCGCCCGGTCAGCACCTGTGGGACGTCGGTGCAGGCGCCGGCTCGGTGGGCATCGAGTGGATGCGCTCACACTCCACCTGCCGTACGACCGCGGTCGAGGCGGATCCCGTGCGCGCCGCCCGGGTGGCACGCAACGCGACGCGTCTCGGCGTGCCCGACCTCCGTGTGGTGGAAGGTCCCGCCCCTGACGCGCTCGCCGGCCTCGAGCCTCCGCACGCGATCTTCATCGGCGGCGGAGCCACGCGCCCCGGCGTCCTCGACGCGTGCCTGGCGGCGCTGCGTCCGGGCGGACGCCTGGTCGTGCACGGTGTGACGCTCGAGACGGAGTCGCTCCTCGCCGACGCATACCGGACGCACGGCGGCGAGCTCACCCGCCTCGCCGTGGAGACGACGCACCCCGTTGGCAGATTCACCGGATGGACGCCGCTGCGGACCGTGACGCAGTGGAGCCTGCGCCTCTGAGCCCCTCGGAGGCGTCTTGCAGGAGACCGTGGTCTACAACGGTCGCTTCGTGAGCCTGTCCCGCTCACGGCTGTACAGGTACGACTCCCCTCCTGCGAGGGCAGGCGCCTCAGCCAGCGTGCGTCCGACCAAGATGACAGCCGCCTGTCGTAGCCCGGCCCCCTCCACCTGATCGGCAATGGTGTCGACGGTTCCGCGCAACACCAACTCCTCCGGCTGGCTGGCCCGGTACACGACCACCACCGGGCAGTCTCCCCCGACGACCGGTTCGAGCTCGGCCATCAGGGTCCGGGTCCGAGTGATCGCCAGGTGCAACACCAGGGTTGCGCCGGTGGCGGCGAACTGGGTCAGCGACTCCCCGTCTCCCATCGGGGTAGACCTTGCTTGAGTCCGGGTCAGCACCACCGATTGCGCCACCAGCGGCACCGTCAGCTCGCTGCCCACCCGGGCCGCCGCCGCCGCGTACGCGGCGACGCCGGGCGTGACCTGCCAGGTGACCCCGGCAGCGTCCAGCCGGCTCGTCTGCTCGTGCAGGGCGGAGTACAGGGACGGGTCGCCGGAGGTGAGGCGCACGACCTGGTGGCCCGCGTTGAAGGCGTCGACGAGGTGCGCGGAGATCTGGTCGAGGTCCAGGTCCTGGGTGTCGACCAGGGTCGCCTGCGGACCGCAGTGGGATAGGACCTCGGGGTCCAGGTAGGTCCCGGGGTAGAGCACGAGGTCCGCCTTCGCGAGCAGCCGCGTCGCCCGCACGGTCAACAGATCGGCAGCTCCGGGGCCGGCTCCGACGAAGTGGACGGTCATCGCACGAACCTCGGCGTCCAGACGCCGGCCGAGGAGACGCGGGTCGATGAGGCGCCCACGATCAGCAGGCACTTCATGTCGATCGTGATGGGATCGAGCTCGCCTAACGTGCTGACCGTGAGCGCCTCCTCCGCGCGTCCCACGTCGCGACCCACCACGACGACCGTCTCCGGGCTCTTGTGCTCCAGCAGCACCTGTCTGGCCGTCGCGACCTGCTCGGTACGGCTGCGCGACGCCGGGTTGTAGATCGCAAGGACCAGGTCCGCCTCGGCCACGGCCCGGAGCCGCTTCTCGACGACCTCCCACGGCTTGAGGCGGTCCGAGAGGCTCATCACCGCGAAGTCGGCACCCACCGGCGCACCCGCGCGTGCGGCCACGGCCTGCACCGCGCTCACGCCGGGGAGCACCCGGACCCGTACGTCTGCGTACGCCGGGTCCTCGGCCGCCTCGAAGACGGCAGCGGCCATGCCGAAGACGCCCGGGTCGCCACCCGACACCACGGCCACCTTCTGCCCTCGCCTCGCGAGGTCCAGAGCGAAGGCCGCACGGTCGAGCTCGACAGTGTTGCCCGACGCGTGGCGGGTGAGCCCTTCACGCTGCGGCACCCGATTCACGTACGGCGCGTACCCCACGACGTGGTCGACCTCCGCGAGCGCCGCGCTCACCTCCGGGGTCAACCAGCCGTCCGGTCCCGGGCCGAGCCCCACCACCAGCAGCTCCGCCGGATCGACCTCCGCCGCCTGCGAATCGGCAGCGGTCGGGCCACTCGTCTCCCGGGAGCGCCGTCCGTTGAGGCTGTCCCCGGTGACCACGATCAGTGAGAAGTACGGGACCGATGCTTCGTCAGCCTCGGTCACCGGGATCCAGCGCTCCTCCGGCATCGACGCCCGCTCCACGTACAAGGCGTGCTCGAGGCGGCCAGCCGCGGCGAGCGCGCGGCGTACGGCAGGGAAGGTCCGTCCCAGCTTCATGATGATCGCGCCGTCGGTGTCGGCCAGCCGTCGGGCGAGCTCGGGCTCGGGCAGCGTGCCGGGCAACACGGTGAGCACGTCGGTCTGGCGGACCAGCGGACTCGCGGTCGCGGCGGTGGCCGCGAGGAAGGCCGGGACGCCGGGCACGATCTCGGTCGGGAATCGGTCGGCGAGGCGGTCGTGCATGTACATGTACGAGCCGTAGAAGAGCGGGTCGCCCTCCGAGAGCAGGACGACGTTGCGACCAGCCACCAGGTGGGCGGCCAGGCGGTCGGCCGACTGCTCGTAGAACTCGGCCAGCACCCCGGCGTACCCGCCGGGGTGGTCGGTCGTGCCGGTGGTGACCGGATAGGTGAGCTCCTCCTCCAGGACATCGGCCGGGAAGAGCTCTGCGGCGATACGGCGCGCGTTGGACTGCCTGCCCCGCGCCGCGTGGTAGGCGATGACGTCGGCGTCCCCGATCAGGCGCGCTGCCTTGCGGGTGATCAGCTCGGGATCCCCAGGACCGACGCCGACGCCGGCGAAGTGGCCGATGGCAGAGGTGGACGTGCTCATTCCTGCTCCTGGGCAAGTGCGTTGAGGGCCGACGAGGTCATGGCGGATCCACCTCGGCGGCCGCGGACGGCGACGAAGGGGATGTCGATGCCGTGGTCGACGCGGAAGTCCTCGAGGGCCTGCTTCGACTCGGCGGCCCCGATGAAGCCCACCGGGCAGCCGACGATCGCCGCAGGGCGCGGGGCGCCGTCCACGAGCATCTCCAACAGGTGGAACAGGGCGGTCGGCGCATTCCCGATGGCGACCACGGAGCCCTCGAGGTACGGCTCCCAGAGCGAGATCGCCGCCGCTGTGCGGGTGGTTCCCCACTCTTCCGCCAGGGCAGGCACCTCAGGTTCGTTGAGGGTGCAGATCACGTCGTTGTCCGCGGGGAGGCGGCTGCGTGTCACGCCCTTCACCACCATCGTGGCGTCGCACAGCATCGGCGCCCCCGCCTCGAGGGCTGCGCGGGCCGCTGGGACGAGGTCCGGGTGGATCACGAGGTCATCGACCAGATCCACCTGTCCGCTGCCGTGGATCATCCGCACGGCCACCTTCTCAGCGCTCACCGGCACGCGGGAAAGGTCGGCCTCACGTCGGATCGTGGCGAAGGAGTCGAGGTAGATGGCCGCCCCCCGGTCGATGTACGGGTAGTGACGCCCCGGACGACGAAGCTGCAACGGGGACGGACTGCTCATGAGGACTCCTCAGGGACGAGAACGCCACGCCAGGGGGTGACGACGAGTTCGGCTGCCGCGGAGCACAGGCGCTCCACGGCGGGACGGTCGAGGCCGTCCTCCGGCACGGCGACATGCTCACCGCCGGGCACGGGGCCGTACGGCAACGGGGGCGATCGGTCAGGCAGCCGTGCCGATGCAGGCACCGGGGCGACCAGTTGCGACGCCAGCTCGTGGACGTGCCACGCGGCGCCAGGCCCGTCGCCGCGCACCTCAAGGAAGCGGAGAGCCAGGCGGACGAGCCGTTCCTCGACGCCCGCGAGCGGGACGACCGGGCCCCAGCCGGTGCCGACCCGCAGCTGCGCCTCGGTGGGACCGAGCGCGACCAGCCCGAGGTCGCAGGTGCGGTCGAGCAGGTCGCCGCGGCCGTCATCGAGCACGAACAGGAAGCGGCCGGGCAGCAACCCGAGGGCAGGTGCGGCCAGCAGCGCTGCGTCCAGCGCGCGTGCGACGGGACGCAGGTCGACGCGACCGCCGACCAGCCCGGTCTGGGGCGACGCCATGACGTTGCGCGCCAGGTCGTGCGTACGGCTGGGCAGGAGGCCGGTCGCCTCGACGGCCGCGAGCACGGTGTCGGTCAGGCGCTGCGTGCCGGGCACCGCCGAAAGCGCCCTCACCTGCAGATTCGTCCGCGTGGTCACGTGGAGGTGTCCGTCGCCGTGACGTTCTGCCACCTCCAGCAAGCCGAGTAAGGCGTCTGCGGCGACCCTGCCACCGGGCAGACGCAGCCGGACGAGCAGACCGTCTTCTGCGGGCCAGGGGCGCAGCACGCCCGGGCAACGGTCGGGACGTGACCGGGTCACCGGAGATCACCATGCTTCGAGTCCGGGTCCGTACGCGGGACCCACCATGACCCGACGACGGTTGTCGTCAGGGCCAGCAGGTCTTCGGACTTGGATCAACCGGGCGCGAACGCCTTCCCAGGATCCGCAGACCCCAGTGGCTGCCGTTGCCGGCGTGTCCGTCCCGTCCCCTCACCGCTGCGCGTCAGTTCCGGACTCTCACCGGATTCCCTGACTCCACGTGGGAGTACGACTGGCTGATCGTGACGATACCGCGCCGGCACGACGGCCCGCTGTCGGGTCTGTTGCACGATCGTTCAGCGCGGCCGGGCGCAAGCGTCCGCAGGCTCCAGCAGCGCGACGCATTCCGTGTGGCTGGTCATCGGGAAGAGGTCGAAGGCCCGCAGGGCGGTGAGCCCGTAGCCGTGCTCGGCGAAGATCGCGACGTCCCGGGCCAGCGCGGCCGGGTCACAGGCGACGTAGGCCACTGCGCGCGGCCGGCGGTCGCACACCTGCGCCACCACGTCCCGCTTGGCGCCGTCGCGTGGTGGGTCGAGCACCACGAGGTCGAAGGGCTCGTCGAAGCTCGCTTCCAGCACGTCGCCGGTCGACCCGCATGCCACCACGGCACCCTCGTGCGGGGCGAGGTTGGCCTGGGCGTGACGGGCCGCCTCGCGGTGGCCCTCGACCGCGACCAGTCGCGTGCCGGACCCGATGGCGTCGGAGACGAACCGCGCGAAGAGCCCGACGCCGGCGTAGAGGTCGAGGGTTGCCTCACCTGCTCGTGGGGACAGCATCTCCAGCACCGTCTCGACCAGCACTCGCGGAGCCGCGGGGTGCACCTGCCAGAAGCCGTCCACCGCGAGGGCGAAGTCGTGCGTGGCCCCCGCCGCGGTCACCGAGCGGGCGTCGTACGACGTGCCGGCGGCCTCGTGCTCCTGGCCGGGCCGGGCACCCTCCGCTGCGATGAGGCAGTCGTCGATGGCGACGAGCTCGTGGGATCGGTGCTTGCGCATGGCCGGCTGCCCACCCGGAAGCTCGGCGTAGCGCTGCCGGGTGCGCCACCGGAGCCCGTCGTCAGGCCGTGTCGACCCGTCCCCTTCGGGCACCGGGACCCCCCCGACGACGAGGCCGGCCAGCAGTGGGTGATCGGCCGCCAGTCCACCCAGTCGCACCAGCTGCTCGCGCACGACTGATGCCTTGAGGTCACGCTGCGCAGGCACCCGCACGTGCTGGAAGTCGCAGCCCCCGCACAGTCCGGGACCCGCGAACGGGCACGGTGGCGTGACCCGGTCGGGCGCCGCCGACAACACCTCGACGGCGTCACCGCGCCAGAAGCGGTCGCCGTCCGTCCCCTCGGTGATCTCCACGACCACCCGCTCGCCCGGCAGCGCGTGACGCGTGAAGACGACCCTCGACTCCGGCTCGGGGAGGCGTACGACGAAGTGCCCACCGTGCGCGACGGGGCCGACGGTGGCCTCGAACCGGTCACCGACCCGCGACTGCCCGCGTGCCTTGCGAGGCCGGGGCCGCCGGGTCACTCGTCGTCCTTGCGCCAGGTCGACCCGTTGGTGTCGACCCGCCCACGGCGCAGGTCGCCCGCGTGCACGCGCCCCTCCTCGCGCTCCTCGCGCTCCAGGGCGATCGCCGAGGAACGCAGCTGGAACGGCACCGAGATGACCATGACACCGGGGCTGAAGAGAAGGCGCCCCTTCAGGCGCAGCGCGGTCTGGTTGTGGAGCAGCTGCTCCCACCAGCGTCCCACGACGTACTCGGGGATGTAGACGGCCACCACGCCGCGAGGACTCGCCTTGCGGATCGCCTGTGTGTACTCCACGATCGGGCGGACCACCTCGCGGTAGGGCGAGTAGAGCACCTTCAGCGGCACGTCGAGACGACGCTCGTCCCATTCCTTGAGGAGCTGGTTGGTGCGCTCGCTGTCGACGCTGACGCAGATGCCCTCGAGGACGTTGGGCCTGGTGGCCTTCGCGAAGGCGAGCGCGCGCAGAGTCGGCTTGTGCAGCTTCGAGACGAGCACCACCGCGTGCACCCGCGTGGGCAGGACCGAGTCCTGCTCGTCTGCGGCCAGCTCGGTCTCGACCCGTGCGTAGTGGCGGGAGATGGCCTTCATGACGAGGAAGAAGAAGCCCATCGCCAGGATCGTGATCCAGGCACCGGCGAGGAACTTGGTGACCAGCACGATGACGAGCACCACGGCGGTCAGGCACAGCCCGAAGGTGTTGATGGCGCGGGAGCGGACCATCCGGCGTCGCGCCGACGGGTCGCTCTCGCCCTGGAGTGCCCGGGTCCAGTGGCGGATCATGCCGAGCTGGCTGAGGTTGAACGACACGAAGACGCCGACGATGTAGAGCTGGATCAGCTTGGTCGTCTCGGCGTCGAAGACGACGATGAGGGCGATCGACATCGCGGCCAGGAACACGATGCCGTTGCTGTAGGCCAGGCGGTCACCGCGCGAGCCGAGGGACCGCGGAGCCAGACCGTCGTGGGCCAGGATCGAGCCGAGCACCGGGAAGCCGTTGAAGGCCGTGTTTGCAGCCAGGACGAGGATGACGCCGGTGACCGCCAGCACGAAGTAGAACCCCGGTGAGAAGTTGTCGAACACGCCTGCGGCGATCTGGGCGATGACGGGGTGCTGCTCGTAGCCCGCCGGCAGAGCGTCGCCGGCCGCTGTGCGCAACCGGTCGAGCTCGTGGGGGTCGACGTAGCGGATCGACATCTCCTTGGCCAGGACGATGACGCTCATCATCATCGTCACTGCGATCAGGCCCAGGAGCAGCAGCGTCGTGGCCGCGTTCTGGCTCTTGGGCTTGCGGAAGGCCGGGACGCCGTTGCTGATGGCCTCGACCCCCGTCAGGGCGGCACAGCCGGAGGAGAACGCCCGCGCGAGGAGGAACATCAGGGCGACCTGCGACAGCGGCCCCTCCCACCCCGGGGCGGGGTCGATCTCGAGATGGGCGCTCTCGGCGTCCGGGAGGCTGCCGGAGAACATCCGCACGAGGCCGTAGGCGCACATCCCCATGATCGAGACCATGAAGAGGTAGGTCGGGGTGGCGAAGAACGCACCGGACTCCCTGACGCCGCGCAGGTTTGCGGCCGTGAGCGCCACCACTGCGCACGCGGCGACGGTGGCCTCGTGGCCGACCAGGGGGTTGTACGCGCCGGCGGCGTACTGCGCGGCGGAGGAGATGGACACGGCGACGGTCAGCACGTAGTCCACGAGCAGCGCACTGGCGACCGTGATGCCGGCGGTGCGTCCGAGGTTCTTCGTCGCCACCTCGTAGTCGCCACCACCGGAGGGGTAGGCGTGCACGGTCTGGCGGTAGGACGCGACCACCGTGAGCATCACGACGGCGACGGCCAGCCCGATCTTCCACGACCAGACGTAGGTCGACGCGCCGGCGACCGCCAGCATGATGAAGACCTCGTCAGGGGCGTAGGCCACCGAGGACAGCGCGTCGCTGGCGAAGACCGGGAGTGCGATGCGCTTGGGGAGCAGGGTCTCCCCCAGCTGGCTGCTGCGCAGCTTGCGCCCCACCAGGATGCGCTTCGACACGTCTCCGACACTCACGGGCGGCAAGCCTAGACCCGCGACCCCGCTCAGGACCCTGCAGTACGGTTCAGGCGTGCATGTCGTGATCATGGGGTGTGGCCGCGTCGGGTCGACGCTGGCCAGGAGCCTCGAGGACCGCAACCACACCGTGTCGGTGATCGACAGCGATCCCGACGCCTTCCGCCGACTGGGACAGTCGTTCAACGGCGACAAGGTGACCGGCTACGGCTTCGACCAGGAGGTCCTCGAGAAGGCCGGCATCCGTCGCGCCGACGCCTTCGCGGCCGTCTCGAGCGGTGACAACTCCAACATCATCGCCGCCCGGGTGGCCCGCGAGACCTTCGGGATCGAGCAGGTCGTGGCCCGGATCTACGACCCGGGGCGCGCAGAGGTCTACCAGCGCCTGGGCATCACGACGGTGGCGACGGTGAAGTGGACCGCGGACCAGGTGCTGCGCAGGATCGTGCCCGCCGGCGCCGAGCCGGACTACCGCGACCCGTCGGGCACCATCCGTCTCGACAACTTGGCGGTGCCGCCGCCGTGGATCGGTCAGCGCACCGTGCACCTGCAGGAGCAGACCCGAAGCCGCATCGCGTGGATCGACCGGCTCGGCGAGGGCGTCCTGCCGACTCGTGAGTCAGTGCTGCAGGAGGGCGACATGCTCCACCTCGTCATGCGCGAGGACCAGGCCGCCCACGCCTACGCCGTGCTCGATGCCGGGCCTGAAGAGAACTGAGAGCGGAGACCACATGCGCGTCGCCATCGCCGGGGCCGGGGCCGTGGGCCGGTCCATCGCCCGTGAGCTGATCGAGAACGGCCACCGGGTCCTGCTCATCGACAAGTCGGCCAGCGCGATCCGGCCCGAGCGGGTGCCCGACGCGGAGTGGCTGCTCGCGGACTCCTGCGAGCTGTCCTCGCTGGAGGAGGCCAAGCTGGACAAGTGCGACGTGGTCATCGCGGCCACCGGCGACGACAAGGCCAACCTCGTCACCTCGCTGCTCGCCAAGACCGAGTTCGGCGTGCCCCGCACCGTCGGACGCGTCAACCACCCCAACAACGAGTGGCTCTTCACCGAGGCGTGGGGCGTCGACGTCAACGTCTCGACTCCCCGGATCATGTCTGCCCTCGTGGAGGAGGCCGTCTCGATCGGGGACCTGGTCCGACTGTTCACCTTCCGCCAGGGCAACGCCAACCTGGTGGAGATGACCTTGCCAGTCGACTCACCGTTCGTCGGCACGCCGAGCGGACTGGTGCCCTTCCCCGACAACTGCGCGCTCGTGACCATCCTGCGCGACGGGCAGGTCTACACCCCCGACGCCGAGCAGCCCCTTGAGTCCGGCGACGAGCTCCTCTTCGTCGTCGCGGCCGAGGTCGAGGAAGAGCTCGAGAAGATCCTCTCCCCCACCAGCCACGGCCGCTGAGGTTCAGACTGCGCCGACCTCCGACGCCACCGGGGTGCGGTTGCGAGCGAGCAGCCACACCATCGAGCCGAGCGCGGCGAGCTGGAGGGGCCAGCCCAGCGCGATCTTCAGTATCCCGAGGACGGCGACGGCCGTGTCGGGGTCGATGGACCCAGAGCTCCCCCCGAGCCACACCGGCCCCTGGGTGACCACGCGGACCACGCAGGGCAGGACGAGCAACCACGTCAGCCTGCTGCACAACCTGACGACCTGACGGTCCTTGTGCCAGGCGGTGGGGTCACCGGTGATGCTGCCGACCATGAAGCCGACGAGGGGCCATCCCACGAGGCAGGTGGCCGCGAGCACGATCGCGTAGCCGCCGTTGTAGAGGATGCCGGGCAGGAAGTAGGCGAGGGCCTGGTCCTGCGCACTCCCTCCCGCCTCCGCTGCCCGATGCGCGAAGTACCAGCCGATACCGATGCCCACGAGCGCGTTGACCACGAACTGCACGGTGGAACGCTGGACGATCCTGACCAGGAGCAGGACGAGGGCCGCCCCGACGCTGACGGTGATCGCGGTGCGCATCTCCCCCAGGCTCAGCCACGTCACGGTGAAGAGCAGGGTGGGCAGTGCTGCCTCGGCCATCCCGCGGCGCCCACCCAGGGCCTTCGCGAGCTGGGCGCGGACGACGGCCTCGACGGTCGCCTCCCCCACGACTGCCGGCTCGGGGCCGACGGGCTGCCCGGTCAAGGCCGCAACTCGTATCGCGGGTTGAACATCAGCGGACTGCCTCCTTGGAGACCGATGCACCCGGTGACGACGACGGAGCGTCCGGGCTCCACGCCGCTGATGCGACGCCGGCCGAGCCAGACCAGCGTGATCACGCCGGTGCCGTCGTCCAGGTCTGCCTCGAGTGCGGGCACCCCACCGCGAGGTCGCAGGGTGACGGTGCGGATGACTCCGGCGACGGTGACGCGCTCTCGGCCCTGGACCTCTGAGATGGGCACCGACCGGGTCGAGGCATGTTCGAGCCTCAGGTCACGCGCGTGCTGGTCACCACTGTCGGCCCATCTGGAAAGTGCCTGCCGCAGGCGGCTCTTCTCGGGCATCTCAGGACGTCCGTCGCGCCTCGTCGGGGAGCTTGACCGGCAGTGCCTCGCCGACCGCCATCGCCTGTGCGCCACGGCGTACGACGAGCTGGGCCAGGGTGTCCTCCCACTCGCCCGAGGCGTCGGGTTCCGCGGCCGGGCGACCCAGCATGGTGGCGCGCAACATCCACCGGTCGCCGTTGATGCCGATCACGCGGGACGCGGACGCTCCGGTCGATCCGTCGGGGAGTGTCGCCGGCAGGGCGCAGACCAGCTCGGTCCCCCACCGCCCCTCACGCTCGACGACCTTGCCGCCGCGAGCCTTGACGTCGTCGGCGATCTGCGGTCGGACGTCGCTCCAGAGGTCACCGTTGCGAGGGGCGGCGAAGGCCTGGAACTCCAGGGCACCGTCCGCCCCCGCGAGGATGACCGCACGCACGACCCCGCTGGCCTCGTCGACCTGCAGCCGGAGCTCACGGCCCTCCATGGCCGGGACGAGGAGCGAACCGAGGTCGACGCGGGCGACCTCGTCACCCTCGACCACGGAGGAGTCGAACGGGCCGGAGGTGGGGTCGAGGGGGGCGCTCGGGGCTGTCTCCTCCACCGGGACCTCCGCCTTCTTGCGGCGCATCTTCACCTCAGGCACTCCCATCTCTCGAGTCGTCGTGGGCGGTGGTGCCTGTCACGGCGCCGCCCGCACCGAATCCACCCGTAGAACCGTAACCCCCCGAGCCACGGCTGGAGGACGGCAGTTCGTCGACCTCGACGAAGCGGGCTCGTTCATAGCGCTGGATGACCAGCTGGGCGATGCGGTCTCCCCGACGCAGCTCCAGGCTGCTGGCGGGGTCGTGGTTGATCAGGAGGACCTTGACCTCGCCGCGATATCCCGCGTCGATCGTCCCGGGGGTGTTCACGATGGACAGCCCGTGACGCGCCGCGAGCCCCGAGCGGGGATGCACCAGGGCGACGAAGCCGGCGGGCAGTGCGAGGGCGATGCCGGTCGGCACAAGGGCGCGCTCACCGGGCGCGAGGGTGAGGTCGATCGCCGTGTGCAGGTCGGCCCCGGCGTCACCGGCATGCGCGTAGGACGGCAGGGGCAGGTCGGGGTCGAGACGGCGGATGGCGACCTCGAGGTCCTCGGGTGCTGGCACGGGCGGTGAATCTACCCACTGCTCGGCCGCCTCGGACGGGGCCCCTAGGCTCTGCCGCGTGGACTATGCCGAACGCCTCACGGTCCCGCTGCGCTGGTGGGCACAGGGCACCATGCTCGTGGCGTCGCTGTGGCTGGCGGTCGTCGTGGCAGTCCCCGACCACGAGTCGGTCGCGTGGGCCGCAGGAGGGGTGGCGCTGGCTCTCATGGTCGCGTTGTTCGTCGGCTACGGCTCTGCTCGGATCACCGTGGCCGGCGGACACCTCACCGCCGGGCGAGCACGCATCCCGCTCGAGCACGTCGGGTCGGCCACCGCCCTCGATGCTGAAGGCCTGCGACGCCTTGCGGGGGTGGAGGCCGATGCCCGCGCCCACCTGCTCCTGCGGCCCTACCTCAAGCGCGGTGTCCGCGTCGAGGTGACCGACCCCGCCGACCCGACTCCCTACTGGCTCCTCAGCTGCCGCCGCCCCGGTCAGCTGGTGGCCGCGATCGAGGGCGCGCGAGTTCGTTAGGCTGCCCCCATGGCATCCGACAGCAGCAAGGTCTGGTCGATCTTCTCCCTCGTCTCCGCCGTGGGCGCGGCGGCGGTCGCGAAGAAGGGACTCAACACCTCGTGGCGCGCCGCGACCGGCAAGAACCCGCCGGCCAACCCGGCGGACCCGGACGTGAACATCTGGGAGGCGGTCCTGTGGGCAACGGTCAGCGGCACGCTCATCGCCATCGCACGGATGCTCGCCTCGCGCAAGGCTGCGGACTACTACGCGCGCTCGACCGGGCACCTGCCCCCACAGCTCAAGAGGGACTTCCAGGACGCAGACGCGGCGCCGGCCCCCAACGCGTGAGGCCGGCGGCGGTCCTCAGGCGCAGTCGCGGCAGATGAGGGCCTTCTCGTCGGCGAGCTGCGACCGGTGGTGCACCAGGAAGCAGCTCATGCAGGTGAACTCGTCGTCCTGACGCGGCATGACCTCGACCGCGAGCTCCTCGTGCGAGAGGTCGGCACCGGGCAGCTCGAACGACTCAGCAGCCTCGGTCTCGTCCTCGTCGACCTTGCCGGAGTTCTTGTCGTGACGGCGCGCCTTGAGCTCTTCGATGCTCTCTTCGCTCTGGTCCTCTTCGGTCTTGCGCGGTGCGTCGTAATCGGTGGCCATCGCTACCCTCTTCTCCTGCGTGGGGCTCCGGTGCGCTAGCCGGATCCCGGCGTTGCGTGCTGCGGAGGTTCTGCGTCGTCGTCGGCGCCAGATTGTGCACCATCAGGGCGCTCCGGCGTGAGCCGGTGTGCCCCGTGTCGCGTGAACATATGAGGCCGATGCCCTATTCCCGCCGCTCAGACAAGGAAGCCTGCGGTCGAGATGGCCTCGATGAAGCCGTTCCACCCGGCCGCGGGTGCACCCGTGACCACACCGATCGGACCGGTGCCGGGAGCGACCGGCGGCCCCGTCAACACGCCGAACCGGCCTCCGGCCTCCTGCAGCACCAGGCCCCCGGCGCTCCAGTCCCAGGGCTGGGGGCCAGCCTCGACGTAGGCGTCGGCGCTTCCCTCGGCGACGTGGCACAGGTCGAGCGAGCACGCACCCAGCCGTCTGATGTCGCGCACCTCCGGGAGGAGTGCCGCGACGCACGCCGCCTGGTGCTCCCGGACGGTCCGGACGTATCCGAACCCGGTCAGCACCAGGCTCTCGGCCAAGGGGGCGGGAGCGCGGACGTGGATCGGCTCGCCGTTCCTCGTGGCACCCGAGCCGAGCGCGGCGGCGTACTCGACATCGGTGCCGATCCCGACGACCACACCGGCGACCACGGCTCCCTCGACCTCGACCGCGACGGACACGGCACACTCCGCCAGCCCGTAGAGATAGTTGACGGTTCCGTCGATGGGGTCGACCACCCAGCGCACCCCGCTGGTGCCGAGGCGCTCGTCGCCCTCCTCGCCGAGAATGCCGTCGTGGGGGCGAGCCGCGACGATCCGGGACACGAGGAGGTCCTCCACGGCGCGATCCGCGTGGGTGACGACGTCGACGGCACTGGACTTGGTGTCGGCCACTGCCACGTCCGGGCGCATCGCCCGCGCGAGCCGCGCAGCCTCTCTCGCGAGGTCGAGGGCGAGGTCGCGCAGGGACTCCGCGGACGGAGTCACACCTCGTCCCCGACGCCACACAGGGCGGGGCGCTCCCCACGGAGGTTGGGGCAGCAGCCGGCAGGGCACCGGTCCGGTCTCGGCGGCAACCCGCCCAGGGTCGGGCGCGGCGGCATCTCCCCACGCTCGGCCGCGGCGCGCTCCACCAGCAGGTCGCGCACCATGGTGACGAACCGTGGGTCGGTGCCCGACGTGGCTGCGCGCGCGGCCGGGAGCCCGAGGCGCTGGGCGGTCGCCAGCGCCTCGGTGTCGAGGTCGTAGATGACCTCCATGTGGTCCGAGACGAAGCCCACCGGAATCAGCACCACGGCCGGGACACCGTCGGTGGCCAACTCCTCGAGATGGTCGTTGACGTCGGGCTCGAGCCACGGGGTGGAAGGCGCGCCGGACCTGGAGCAGTAGACGAGGTCGTGACGATGGGCGTGCCCGGTCAGGGCACGGACGCGACCTGCGACCACGTCTGCGACGTCGCGGTGCTGCGCCTCGTAGGCGCGTCGGGCATCGGGTGGGCCACTGGTGGCCGCCATGTCCTCGGGCACGGAGTGGGTCACGAAGACGAGGTGTGCGCCGTGGCGGACCTGCTGCGGCAGCTCGTCGAGGGCACGCACGACAGCGTCCACGACGGGCTCGACGAAGCCGGGGTGGTTGAAGTAGGGCCGCAGCTTGTCCAGCCGGGGAGCGCCCGGCACCTGCGCCACCGCGTCCGCGAGGTTCTCGCGGTACTGGCGGCAGCTGGAGTAGGAGGAGTAGGCCGAGGTGGTGAAGACGGCAGCGCGCTGCACACCGTCGGCAGTCATCTCGCGCAGCGTGTCGGCGAGGTAGGGGTCCCAGTTGCGGTTGCCCCAGTAGATCGGGAGCTCGATGCCCGCCTCGTCGAACGAGGCACGCAGGGCCGCCAGGAGCTCGCGGTTCTGGTCGTTGATGGGGCTCCTCCCCCCGAAGAGGAAGTAGTGCTCGCCCACCTGGGCCAGTCGCTCGCGTGGGATCCCGCGTCCCCGAGTGACGTTCTCGAGGAACGGCACCACGTCGTCCGGTTGCTCAGGACCCCCGAAGGAGAGCAGCAGGAGTGCGTCGAAGGGCGTGACGTCGGAGGCCATGTGCTCAGCGTAGGCGCGGCCCGGTGCCGCGCCTCCCCTACCCTTCGCGCATGACTACTCCAGTCCGGGGAAACCAGTGGCGCAACTGGTCGGGCCTCGCCGGGGCGCGAGCAGAGCGGGTCGTCGCGCCCGGTTCGACCGGCGAGGTTCGCGACGCGGTCGTCTCTGCTCGGGAGTCGGGGCGCACGGTGAAGATGACCGGCACCGGCCACAGCTTCACCGACATCGCCGCTCCCGAAGGCACGCTGCTGGTGCCCGACCGCCTGCGAGGCGTCGTCTCGGTCGACCGGGCCGCGATGACGGTCACTGCCCTCGCCGGGACCCCCCTGCACCAGCTCAACCTGGCCCTGGAGCAGCTCGGGCTGTCCTTGCACAACATGGGAGACATCGCCGAGCAGACCCTCGCCGGCGCCACCTCGACCGGCACCCACGGCACCGGCGGGATCGCTGCTGGCCTCTCGGCACAGCTCGCCGGGCTCGAGCTCGTCACGGGCACCGGCGAGGTGCTCAGGGCAGACGACCAGGAGAACCGGGACGTCCTCGAGGTCGCACGGGTCGGCCTCGGCGCGCTGGGCATCCTCACCAGCCTGACGTTCCGAGTCGAGCCGCTCTTCGTCCTCGAGGCCCACGAGGAGCCGATGAGCTGGGACAGCGCGCTGGCGGCCCACGACGACCTCGTGGCGGAGGCCCACCACGTGGACATGTACTGGTTCCCCCACACCGACCGCATGATGGTCAAGCAGAACGTCCGCACCGACCTCGAGCCCGGCGAGCAGTCGCCGGCCGGGCGGCTGGCGTCGTGGTGGGAGGACGACTTCCTGTCCAACGCCGTCTTCGGCGGCCTCGTGCGGGTCGGCAACCGAGTGCCCCGCGCGGTTCCGCTCATCAGCCAGGTGGCCGGCCGCGCACTGTCCGAGCGCACCTACAGCGACGTCCCGCACCGGGTCTTCGTGTCGCCGAGGCGGGTCGTCTTCAGGGAGATGGAGTACGCCGTCCCGCGCGCGGTCGGCCTCGAGGTGCTGCGCGAGTGTCGACGCGTCATCGAGGCCAGCGACTGGCGCATCAGCTTCCCGGTGGAGGTCCGCACCGCTCCGGCCGACGACATCCCCCTCTCGACCGCGTCGGGACGCGACAGCATGTATCTCGCGTTCCACGTCCCCCGCGACGTCGACCACACGCCGTACTTCTCAGCGGTCGAGGAGGTCCTGCGAGCCGCCGGTGGCCGGCCGCACTGGGGAAAGCTCCACACCCGGACCGCCGAGGACCTCGCCCCTGTCTACGACCGCTTCGAGGACTTCCTCGCGATGCGTGAGCGTCTCGACCCGGACCGGGTGTTCGCCAACGCCTACCTCCGTCGCGTCCTGGGCTCGTGAGCCTCAGACGTTCGCCGGGCCACGCGGCATCGGGGCGCGCCACCCGCGCACCAGCGCCAGGAGGCGCCAGCCCAGGCACGTCGTGAACCCTGCCGCCGCCACGATCGCGAACGAGGCTCCCGCCCGGTCGAGCACGACGACGACCGCAGCGCCCGCCAGAGCCGGCGTGGCGTAGAGGACGCCGTCGAAGACGACCGGCACGCGGCCGGCCAGCACGTCGCGGATCATGCCGCCGCCGACAGCGGTCACCATGCCGAGCAGCGCCGCCGGGACCGGTCCCACGCCGAGGGACACCGCCTTGGCAGCGCCCGTGACGCAGAAGAGCGCCAGGCCGAAGGCGTCGAACAGTGTCACCACACGCTCGAGCCGGCCGACCGTGGGGTGGAAGACGAAGGTCAGCAGGCCGGCCGCCACCGGCACGGTCAGGTAGCGCCAGTCCTCGAGGGCGGCCGGCGGCGTCGCCCCGAGCAGCACGTCGCGGATGAAGCCACCGCCCAGACCCGTCACCCCGGCGAGCACGAGCGCAGCGAAGACGTCGAGGTGCTTGCGCACCGCCACCAGTGCTCCGGTGACGGCGAAGACGAAGATCCCGACCATGTCGAGCACCACGAAGGCCGTGGCGAGCTCGTCAGGTGAGAAATCGGCAGGCGGCACGAGGGCAGGTTAGGCCAGCGGGGCCCTGCGCTGGCGTAGGGTCGTTTCGAACCGGTGCACAAGTCCACCCAGGAGCGATCCACATGGCCCAGTTGACGCTTGCGGGACGCAGCGACGACGGGCATCGCCTGCTCCTGGTCGACGACGCCGGCCGGGAGTTCACCCTGGTCGTCGACGCCCGGCTCCAGGCCGCCCTCAGGGGCGACGACGCACGCACCGGTCCGTTCCCGAGCGGCCAGTTGGAGATCCCGATGGAATCAACCCTCCGCCCGCGCGACATCCAGAGCCGCATCCGCGCCGGGGAGACACCGGACGCCGTGGCCCAGGCGGCGAGCACGACGGTCGACAAGATCATGCCCTTCGCTGCCCCTGTCCTGGCCGAGCGGGCCCACGTCGCCGAGCGCGCCCAGCTCGCCTCCGTACGACGCCGTGGCAACGACTCCGGCGCGCGGACCCTCGGCGAGGCCGTCGCCGCCCAGCTTCGCGAGCACAACGTGGACCCCGCCACCGTCCAGTGGGACGCCTGGCGTCGCGAGGACGGCCGCTGGACCCTCACCGGCGCCTTCGCGACCGGCACCCGCTCCGGCACCGCGGCCTTCTCCTTCGATGCCCGGGGCAACTTCGTCACGGTCGACGACGAGGACGCCCGGTGGCTGGTCGGGGACGATGTGGCGCCTGCCTCCGCGGTGACGGAGGTCGCCGTCGACGACATCTCCGCGGCCCGGGCGCGACGGCTCAGCTCCGTCCCCCCGACGAGCTCCCCCTGGGGGACGACGCGATCGAGATGGTGACCGACGCCGATCGGTCCGCGGAGGCTCCGCATCCCGCGGCCGAGGCCGATGACACCACCGAGATCGACCAGGTGGAGGAGAGCGCCGCGGCCCCAGCACCAGCCCCCGACGAGCAGCCCGCGCCGCGGCCGGCCAAGAAGCGCGGCCGCGCGTCCGTGCCGAGCTGGGACGAGATCATGTTCGGCGGTGGGAAGGGCGAATGAGGCTGACCGGCCTCAACGTCCATCCCGTCAAGAGCACCGCGATCCGGCCGCTCGGCGAGGCCGTCGTGCTCCGCAGCGGCCTCGCGGACGACCGGTCCTGGGTGGTCGTCGATGCCGACGGCGTCCTGGTCTGTGCGCGCAAGGAGCACTCGCTGTTCACCATCACCGCAGACACCCCCGCCACGGACCGATCCGTCACTCAGGGGCTGCGCCTGCGAGCGGCGGGACTGGACGACCTGACCGTCCAGGAGCCGACGGGCCCCCTGGTGCGCGCCCGCGTGCACAAGCACGAGCTGCAGGGCGTCCCGGCGGGCCCCGAGGCGGACGCCTGGGTGAGCAAGGCTCTCGGTCGGGACGGCCTTCGGCTGGTCTGGTGCGACGATCCGTCCCGGCGTGGGCTCAACCCCGAGTTCTCCTCCCCCGGCGACCACACTGCCTTCGCGGACGGCTACCCGGTCACCATCGCGTCAGAGGCCTCCCTGCTCCAGCTCAACAGGTGGATCGACGAGCGCAGGATCGAGGAGGGCGAGGCTCCACAGGACCCGCTCCCGATGCTGCGCTTCCGTCCCAACCTGGTGGTGGACGGGGACGAGCCGTTCGCCGAGGACCGCTGGAGTCGCGTCCGGGTCGGAGGGGTGGGGTTCCGGGTCGCCAAGAAGGTCGACCGCTGCGTGATGACGACCCTCGACCCCGAGACGTTGCGCACCGCCCGCGAACCGGTCCGGACCCTCGCCCGGCACCGGCTCTTCGACGGTCTGCCGATGTTCGCCATGTTCCTCATCCCTGAGACGACCGGACTGATCCGGACGGGCGACCCGGTCGAGGTCACCGGCTGAGCCGCTCCAGCAAGGCCATCGCATCGTGCGGCGCGAACCCCTTCACGTCATTGTCGAAGTAGGCGTAGGCATCGCCTGCCCGTCGCCATCGCTGCACGGTGGCGGCCCACTCATCGAGTGCCCGGGCGGAGTAGCCGCTGGCGTAGAGCTCCTTGTCACCGTGCAGCCGCGCGTAGTGGAAGTCAGCGGTGTCCCGGTCGACCCGCGGCCAGCGCCCCGCAGTGTCGGCCAGGACGCAGGCGACGCCATGACGCTCCAGCTGCTGGTAGAGCGACGGGACGTCGAAGCTCGGGCTCCGGAACTCCAACGCGTGCCGGAGGGGGCGCTCCGGCTCCTCCGCGGCCAGGTGCACCCGGTCGTCGTCCAGCCGGTCGTCGCGGCGGCCGGCGAGCTCGACCGCCTCGGTCGTCGTACGAGGCAGGAGGCGTAGGAACGCCTCGACGAGGTCGGGGTCGTAGCCGAGGTTCTCGGGAAGCTGCCACAGCAGGGGCCCGAGCTTCGGACCGAGCGCCAGGACGCCGGAGGCGAAGAAGTTCGCCAGCGGGGCCTCGACATCCCGCAAGCGCTTGAGGTGGGTGATGAAGCGTCCGCCCTTCACCGCGAAGACGAAGTCCTCCGGAGTCTCGGCGCGCCACCGCTGCCAGGAGGAGGGCCGCTGCAACGAGTAGAACGACCCGTTGACCTCGATCGAGGTCAGGCACGACGAGGCGTACTCGAGCTCACGACGCTGCGGCAGGCCGGGCGGGTAGAAGTCACCCCGCCACGCCGCGTAGGTCCAGCCGGAGATCCCGATCCTCGCCTCACCCACGGCTCGGAATCACGCCCCGGTCTCGATCGGGTGCGTGACGTCGGCGACCCACCCGCTCCAGCTCGCGGCGTAGAGCGACGCCCGGACGCCCGCCGCCGCGAGGGCCAGCACGTCGTGGGCGGCGGTGACGCCCGAGCCGCAGTAGACCGCGACCTCGACGTCGGGGGTGGCACCGGCGGCGGCGTAGAGCCGCTGCAGCTCGCGCACGTCCTTGAACAGTCCGCGCCCGTCGAGGTTGCAGGTGGTGTCGACGTTCACGGCCCCCGGTATGTGACCTGCCACCGGGTCGAGCGGCTCGGCCTCACCCCGGAAGCGCTCAGGGGCGCGAGCATCCAGCAGCACGTCGACGGTGCCGACACCATGGGCATCCACGACCGGCATCGACCCGGGAGAGCCCTGGAAGTCTCCCGGTGCGGCGACCACCTCGCCCGTCTCCACCGGGCCGCCGGCAGCCCGCCACGCGCTCCATCCCCCGTCGAGGACACGCACGCTCGGGTGGGCGTAGTGGCGGAGCAGCCACCAGGCCCGGGCGGCGGCTCGTCCCTGCCAGTCGTCGTAGACCACCACCGGGCGTCCACGACTCACGCCCAGCGACCGCATGGCGTCGACGAAGCGTTCAGGCTCCGGGAGCGGGTGGCGGCCACGCGCGTCGACCGGCTCGCCGGGCTGCGCTGCCAGGTGGGTGTCGAGATCGACGTACGGCGCGCCCGGGACGTGACCCGCCGCGTGCTCGTCAGCACCACCCCCTGCCCCGGTGGTGTAGCGCACGTCGAGCACGGTCACCGCGCCGAGGACACCGCCGAGCTCGTCGGCCGAGATCAGGGGTGAGTCCACCCAGCCAGCGTGCCACGGGCGACCGTGTCGGTGCGACGTGACAAGATCTCTCGCGACATGGCTGAACTTCACTTCTTCACCGGGACCATGGACTCCGGCAAGTCCACGCTCGCCCTCCAGACCAACCACAACCACGCTGCCCGGGGGCGCGTGGGGCGCATCTTCACGACCCACGACCGGGCTGGGCAGTCGGTGGTCTCGAGTCGCCTGGGGCTGACCCATGACGCCCTCGAGGTCACCGACGACTTCGACTTCTGGAAGTACGTCGTGGACTCGCTCACCCACGGTGCGCGTGTCGACTACCTGATCTGCGACGAGGCGCAGTTCTACACCCCCGACCAGGTCGACCAGCTCGCCAAGGTCGTCGACGAGCTCCAGATCGACGTGTTCGCGTTCGGGATCCTCACCGACTTCCGCACGGCGCTCTTCCCGGGCAGCGCACGCCTGGTCGAGCTGGCCGACAGGATGAACGTGCTACAGGTGGAGGCGCTGTGCTGGTGCGGCAAGCGCGCGACGCACAACGCCCGCACCGAGAACGGCGTGATGGTCACCGAGGGTGAGGTCATCGTCGTCGGTGACGTCGACCCGACGGTGCCCACGCCCGGCGACGACGACGTGGAGGTTGCCTACGAGGTGCTGTGTCGCCAGCACCACCGCCGCCGCCTCACGGCCGACCGGGCCAAGGCCGTCAGCCTGGCTCCGGAGCCGCTCCCGTTCGGTTGATCGCCCTGCTGTCAACCGCTCGGTGCGCTGCCGGCCGGTGTCACCCGACCAGGATCGGGATCAGCATCTCCGCCGGGGTCAGCGAGCCGTGCAGGCCCACGAGCGTCCTCTCGTAGGGGAAGTCCGCCGAGGAGAAGATGGCCGTCTCCCCCCGGCAGGCGACCATGACGTCACCCAGTCGGGGCCCCACGCCGGGGCTGACGTCGCCCAGCCATCCGCGCGCCACGACCTCCTCGCGGGTGAGCACGTCAGCACGCTCCCCCAGCACCGAGCGCCACGTGGCGACGACGTCGTCGACGGCCCCTGCGGAGCAGTAGAGGTGGCGGAAGCGCGCCTCACCGCCCAGCAGCGCCACGCCGTCCCGCAGCTCCAGCCGCTCGTCGACGTCGATGCGTTCGTGGTCGGGGCTGTCGATCATTCCGTGGTCCGCCACGACCACCAGGCGCGTGGAGTCCGGCAGCGACTCGCGCAGGTGCTCGGCCTGGGCGTCCACCATGGCCAGCTGCTGGAGCCACTGGGTCGAGGCAACCCCGAACTTGTGGCCCGTCCAGTCGAGGTCGGAGTCGTAGACGTAGGTGAGCGAGGGTGAGGTAGCGGCCGCCTTCACCACGCCGGCGATGCGCTCGCCGACACGGTCCGCCCCCACGTAGACGGCTCCGCGCTGGGAGGCCAAGGTGAGGCCGGTGCCGTGGAAGTCGCGCTTGTTCACCGAGGTGACGTCGACACCGGCGGCAGCCAGTCGCGCGAAGACGGTGGGGTTCGGCTGCCACTCGAGCGGATCGACCTGCTTGTCCCACTGCAGGTGGTTGAGCAACCGGTCCGTGCCGGGGATCCGGGCGGTGTAGCCCACGAGACCGTGCCCGCCCGGGGGCAGCCCCGTGCCGAGGGACGTCAGGGACGTCGCCGTGGTCGAGGGCACTCCTGCCGTCCCGGCGGCGCTGCCCTCCATCAGCGCGGAGAGGTAGGGCGCCGCGTGGCCGTGACGCTTGAGGAGCTCCGAGCCCATCCCGTCGACGAGGAACACCACGTAGGAGTCAGCCTCGGGCAGCTCGAGGTCGGTGGCGGCCGCCTGCAGCGGCACGCCCAGCGCTCTGCCGACGGCCGGCAGGACGTCGGCGAGCGACCGCTTACCGTAGGCCGGAACCGTGAATGCGCTCAGCGCCGTGTCGGTCACCCGCGTGTCCGCTGGGAGAGGGCGTCGGCGAAGGCCAGCAGTCCCGCGACGGCCTCCTCCCCCTCTGCTGCGGCTGAGACGCGCAGGTTGTAGTCGTCGCCGGCGATCGTCCCGGTGTAGCCGTGATCGGCCTCGCACTGGGGGTCCGAGCACCCGGCCGGCTCGAGGTCCAGCCGCCCGACGCCTCCCCAGCCGATGGTGAGGACTGCCTCGGCCGGCTTGCCGGGTCCCTTGGTGGGGTTGGCCACCATGCGAGTGACGATGACGGTGCGGATCGCGCTGAGCATGACCGCCTCGCTCGTCGTCGAGGTGTAGGGCTCGGGAAGCATGTCGTCGCCGGGGTGCTCGTCGGTGTGCGCGATCACCAGGCGGGTGGGGGTCAGCACCAGCACCGTGAGGTGTCGGCGGACCTCCTCGTGGTCGAAGGTCGTCTCGTGGTGGACGAAGTAGGAGACCACCTCCTCGCCGCCGGTCGCGGAGAACACCCCGTCCGCGACCACGTCGGGGTAGTAGCCCGTGCGGTTGATGTCGTCGCGGAGGTCACCCGACACGCCGCCGTCGGTGGTTCTGCTGCGCATGACGGCAGTCTGTCACGCACACCTCCGGCCGTGCCCAGTCGGTGGCTCACTCGGGCGCTCAGTCGGGGATGGTGTCTCCCGGCGGGGTGCTGAGACGTCGTACGAAGGAGTCCGAACGCGGGTCGAGCACGGGCTCGATACGGATGGATGCTCCCAGGACGGCCGCCCCGTCTGCCCCCGCTAGCACCAGCGGAAGCTGGAGCTGACGGACCTGCGGGAGGTCGTTCTGCAGCTGGGCGACCCGGCGCACAAGCTGCTCGATCTCGGCCACGTCGACGATCTCGCTGCCCCGGTAGCCGAACAGCAGCGGGGACGCCTTGATCTCGCGCACCATGTCCTGGGCGTCATGGGCAGCCAGTGGCGGGATGCGGTAGGAGCGATCGCCCAGCAGCTCGGTCAACGGACCTCCGATGCCGAAGGAGATCACCGGACCGAACAGCGGGTCCTCCATCGTCGAGACGCCCACGGGGACCCCGGGAGGTGCGTTGCGCTGCACCACGAACCCCGCCCGCTCGGCGTCGGTGATGAGCGCGAAGAGCGTCGCCCATGCGTGCTCCATCTCGGCAGCGTCGTCGATGTTGCGCCACACGTGGGCGAGGTCCGGCCGGTCGCGGAGGTGGTCGGCGGTCGCCTTGAGGACGACGTCCCAGCCGAGCTCCTCCCCGGCAGCCACGGCTGCCTCCAGGGTGCTGACGGGCCGGGTGTCCCAGAGCTCGATCCCGTAGGCGGCCAGCAGCGCCTGCTGCTCGGAGTGGTCGAGGTCACGGCCGCCGGGGTGACGCATCAGCAGCTCGTTGACGAGGCTGCGCGCCGCGTCCCGGTCGACCAGCTCCTCGTCACCGGCGGCCAGCTGGGGGGTGCGCAGCCACATGGAGTACTCCACGACCCGCGCCAGGGCGCGGATCGCTGCCTCCACGGCGGGGTACGACGGCACCGAGCCGCGGCCGGCGCTCGACCCCGCAACGTCAGGGACGCGCAGGAGCTCGGGCACGCCCTCGGTCCCGAGGAAGGTGGTCACGATCGGCTTGTCGGACTGCTCCCCCACCGCGGCCAGCACGTTGGCGACGTCTTCTCCCGAGACGTTCAGCGGTGGGATGTAGATGGCGGCAACAGCATCGACCTCGGGATCGTCGATGGCCGCGTCCAGCGCGTCCTCGAAGTCGTCGGCGGTGGCCTCGGCGCCCAGCGCGACCTGCTTGTTGACCACCAGGCCGACCGAGTTGGCGGCATCGGCGGCGAGCAGGCCCAGCGCGTCGGAGTTGCCCACGAGCGCAACACGCCGCCCCCGCGGCAGCGGCTGGTGGGCGAGGAGCTGGGCGACGTCGAACATCTCCTCCAGCGACTCCACCTGGATGATTCCGGCCTGGCGGAACATCGCATCGACCGCCTCGGTCGGGGCGGCGATCTTGCGGACCGCGTGCCCCATCGGGACTCCCTGCGAGCTGCGCCCCGAGCGCACGGCGATGATCGGCTTGCGACGGCTCACCCGACGGGCGACGCGGGAGAACTTGCGCGGATTGCCGATGGACTCCAGGTAGAGGAGGACCACCTCGGTCGCCTCGTCCTCCTCCCAGTACTGGAGGAGGTCGTTGCCCGAGACGTCCGCGCGGTTGCCGGCGCTGACGAACGTCGTCAACCCGAGCCCGCGGTTCTGCACCTTCTCCAGGATCGCGGACCCGAGTGCCCCGGACTGGCAGAAGAACCCGGCGCGACCGCGGGGCGGCATCACGCTCGAGAGCGAGGCGTTGATGGACACCTCGGGATCGGTGTTGATGATCCCGAGCGCGTTGGGGCCGATCAGGCGCAGCCCGTAGGAGCGCGCGAGGCCGACCAGGCGACGCTGGCGCAGCCGACCCTCCTCCCCTGTCTCGGCGAACCCCGAGGAGATCACCACCAGACCGTGGACGCCCTTGGCCGCGCAGTCGAGCACGACGTCCTGGACGGCGTCGGCCGGGACCGCGACGATCGCCACGTCCACCCCGCCGGGAATGTCGGCGACGGAGTCCCAGGCGGGCATCCCGGAGACCGAGTCGGCACTGGGGTTCACGACGTGCACGCGGCCGGTGTAGCCGCCGAGCACGAGGTTGCGCACGAGCACCTGGCCGATCGTGTCCTGGCGTCGGCTGGCGCCGATGACGGCGACGGAGCGGGGCCGGAAGAACTTCTCGATCGAGGCCGACTCGGCGCGGTGCTCGCGCTGCTGCATGACCCCGATCGCTGTCTCGGTCGGGTCGATGCGGAACACGAGCTCGACGACGCCGTCCTCGTAGGCGCTCTTCACCTGGTATCCCGCGTCCCGGAACGTGTGGATCATCGCCTGGTTGTCGGGAAGCACCTCAGCCACGAACGACTCGATCCCTCGCTCGCGACCGGCCTGGGCGAGGTGCTCGAGGAGCAGCTGCCCGATGCCCCGGCCCTGGTGCTTGTCCTCGACGAGGAACGCGACCTCCGCCTCCCCGGGCTCGATGGTGTCGTAGCGCCCGACGGCGATCATGGCGCCCCCGACCAGCAGGACGAACGCGACCCGGTCGCGGTGGTCCACGTGGGTGAACCTGGTGAGGTCACGCTCGGACAGCTGCGGCATCGGGGAGAAGAACCGGTAGTACTTGGACTCGTCGGAGACCCGGCTGTAGAAGTCGACGAGCAGCTGGCGGTCCTCGGGCCGGATCGGCCTGATGTGCGCGGTCCTGCCGTCGCGCAGCAGGACGTCCGCCTCCCAGTGGCGCGGCGGCGGCGGGGGCTCTCCTGCCTGCACATCGGTCACGCCGAGCAATCTAGCCGAGGGATCCGTCATCACCGGCGAGCCCCGCGTCGCGTGCCCCCGTCGTACGGGGAGAATGCCGCCATGGCGAGACGCACGACGAAGCAGGCACCGCTCCCGGACGACTTCGAGGAGCACATCCTCGACACCGACATCGGGGACGAGATGCAGTCCTCGTTCCTGGAGTACGCCTACTCCGTCATCTACTCCCGCGCGCTGCCCGACGCTCGAGACGGTCTCAAGCCCGTGCACCGGCGCATCCTCTACACGATGGACGACATGAGCCTGCGGCCCGACCGCGGCCACGTGAAGAGCGCCCGCGTCGTCGGCGAGGTCATGGGCCGGCTACACCCCCACGGGGACGGCGCGATCTACGACGCCCTGGTCCGCATGGCCCAGCCGTGGTCGATGCGGCTGCCCATGGTCGACGGCCACGGGAACTTCGGCTCGCCCGACGACTCCCCTGCCGCGATGCGCTACACCGAGTGCCGGATGGCACCCCCGGCCGTCGCGATGACCGCCTCGATCGACGAGGACACCGTCGACTTCAAGCCCAACTACGACTCCCGTGAGATGGAGCCGGTCGTCCTGCCGGCGGCCATCCCCAACCTGCTGGTCAACGGCTCGGCCGGGATCGCGGTCGGCATGGCCACCAACATCGCGCCGCACAACCTCGTGGAGGTCGTGCAGGCGCTGCGTCACCTCGTCACCCACCCCCGGGCCACGCTGGACGACCTGATGCGGTTCGTCCCGGGGCCCGACCTCCCCACCGGCGGCAAGATCGTCGGCCTCGAGGGCATCCGCGATGCCTACGAGTCCGGTCGTGGGACCTTCAGGATGCGCGCCACGGCTCGGATCGAGTCGGTCACCCCGCGCCGCAAGGGCATCGTGATCACCGAGCTCCCCTACGGCGTCGGAACCGAGCGGGTCATCGAGCGCATCAAGACCCTGGTCCTCGCCAAGAAGCTCCAGGGGATCTCCGACATCAAGGACCTCACCGACCGCGACAACGACCTCCGCCTGGTCATCGAGGTCAAGAACGGCTTCCACCCCGAGGCGCTCCTCGAGCAGCTCTACAAGCTGACGCCGATGGAGGACTCCTTCGGCATCAACGCCGTCGCGCTCGTCGACGGCCAGCCGCGCACGCTCGGCCTCAAGCAGATGCTCGAGGTCTTCCTCGAGCACCGCTTCGACGTCGTACGCCGCCGCTCGACCTTCCGCCGGGGCAAGGCCGCCGACCGCCTGCACCTCGTGGCCGGTCTGCTCGTCGCCATCCTCGACATCGACGAGGTCATCCAGCTGATCCGCTCCTCCGACAACGCATCCGCTGCCAAGGAGCGGCTGCGCTCGGTCTTCGACCTCTCCGAGATCCAGGCCGACTACATCCTCGACATGCCCCTGCGCAGGCTCACGAAGTTCTCCCGGATCGAGCTCGAGAAGGAGAAGGACGAGCTCGAGCGCACGATCGAGGCGCTTGACGCGATCCTCGCCGACGAGCGCCTGCTGCGGAAGGTCGTCTCGGACGAGCTCGCCGAGGTCGCGAAGGCCTACGGGACCCCGCGTCGCACCATCCTGCTGGCAAGCGCCGGCGCCCCGGCCACCGCAGCGGCCACCGCGCTGGAGGTCGCCGACGACCCGTGCTTCGTCTTCCTCTCCTCCACCGGGCTGCTCGCGCGCAGCGGCTCGACCCAGCCCCCGGGTCACGGGGAGAGCCGCGCCAACCACGACGTCGTCGTGAGCGCGGTCCCGAGCACGGTGCGCGGGGAGGTGGGCGTGGTCACGAGCCGCGGCCGGCTCGTCCGGCTCGGCGTGCTCGACATGCCGGCGCTCCCCGACTCGGCCAACGACCCCAACCTCCAGGGCGGCCTGCCCCTGAGCGAGTTCGTCGCGCTCCAGCCCGGCGAACGGGCGTTGGCACTGGCGCCGCTCACGACCGAGGGAGCCGGGCTCGCGCTCGGCACCCGCGCGGGCATCGTCAAGCGGGTCAACCCCGAGGTCCTCAGCCGTGACGAGTGGGACGTCGTCACCCTCAAGGACGACGACGAGGTCGTGGGCGCGGTCCAGCTGGTCACGGGCGAGGAGGAGCTGTGCTTCATCACGAGCGACGCCCAGCTCCTCCACTTCGGTGCCGCCGGGGTCCGGCCCCAGGGCCGAGCGGGCGGTGGGATGGCGGGAATCAAGCTCGCCGCCGGCCAGCGGGTGGTCTTCTTCGGAGCGTTCGACCCAGCCGACGCAGTCGTCGTCACCGCGTCGGGCTCATCGACCGCACTGCCGGGAACTGAGCCCGGTGCGCTGAAGGTGACGCCGTTCGGCGAGTACCCGCCCAAGGGGCGCGCCACCGGCGGCGTCCGCTGCCACCGCTTCCTCAAGGGCGAGGACACCCTGGTCCTGGCCTGGGCGGGACCGGCGCCCGCCAGGGCCGCCGCAGCCAGCGGTTCACCCGTCGAGCTACCGGAGGCCACGGGCAAGCGGGACGGCTCGGGCATCGCCGCAGCACAGCCGATCGCCGCCGTCTCGTCGCCGGTGGCGTCCCAGATCGGCGCCGCTGCCCGTGTGGAAGGCTGATCGCATGACTGCCCCACGCCTCCGCACCCTCGGTGCCCTGGCCGCCGCTCTCCTCCTCGTCCCCTCCCTCGCCGCCTGCTCGGGCGACGACGCATCCAGCGAGGTCGCGGAGCAGAGCCCGGAGGAGGTGCTCGCGGAGGCCGCCACCAACCTCAGCGAGACCACTGGGCTGCAGCTGGACCTCTCGACCCGCAACCTCCCCGACGGCGTCACGGGCATCACCAAGGCCGCCGGCGTGGCCACCTCGGCTCCCGCGTTCGAGGGCACCATCACCGTGGTCCTCTCCGGGCAGAGCGTGGACGTCCCCGTCGTGGCGATCGACGACACGGTCTACGCCCAGATCCCCTTCACCCCGGGGTGGAACAAGGTCGACCCCACCGACTACGGCGCACCCGACCCCGCGCGACTGATCGACCCTTCGACCGGCTTCCCTGCACTCCTCGACCTCACCGAGGAGCCCACCAAGGGCGAGAGCGTCCGCGGCGGGGCCGACAACTCCGAGGTCCTCACCACCTACACCGGCACCGTCCCCGGCGACGCCATGGCGGACGTCATCCCCTCGGCCGCCGGCGACACCTTCGAGGTGGAGTGGCAGGTGACCGATGAGGGCGAGCTGCGCAAGGCCGACCTCTCCGGCGTCTTCTACGCCAAGTCCGAGGAGATGACCTACACCGTGGAGTTCTCCGGCTACGGCACCGAGAAGGACATCACCGCACCGTGACCGAACGCGGCGAGGTGCGGTCCTCCCGGTTGCTCCTGGCGCTCGCCTCGGTCGCGGTCGCCTTCGCTGCGGCGGACACCTACGTGGTCGTGCTGGCACTTCCGGACATGATGACCAGCGTCGGGGTGCCGATCGACCAGCTCCAGCGTGCCGCCCCGATCGTCAGCGGCTTCCTGCTGGGCTACGTCGCGATGCTGCCGTTGATCGGTCGCATCGCAGACCTGCGTGGGCGGGTTCCCGTCCTGGTCATGGCTCTGACGCTCTTCGCCGTCGGCTCCCTCGTCACGACGCTCGCCTACGACATGCCCAGCATCGTGGTCGGCCGGTTCCTCCAAGGGGTCGGCGGTGGCGGCCTGGTGCCGGCCACGCTGGCGCTCGTCGCAGACCTCTATCCCGCGGAGCGTCGTGGCGTCCCCCTCGGCATCGTCTCGGCCGTGCAGGAGCTGGGCTCCGTCGTGGGGCCGCTGTTCGGCGCGCTGGTGCTGTCCGTGGCGGACTGGCGAGCGATCTTCGCCATCAACCTCGCCGTCGGTCTGGTCCTGGCGGCCGCCATCCGCCGGGTTGACGACTCCACTCCTGGACCCCGGCACGAGCGCAGCCGCCTGCACCTGCTCCCCGGCGGCCTGCTGCTGGCCCTCACCCTGGTCTCCGGCGGGGTGACCATGCTCCGACCGCCGCCCTTGCTCCGCGACCTCACCTGGGGCCAGCTGTTCATCCCCTACGCCGGGGACGGTCGCTGGCTCACCCCCGTGGGCACCACCGCAATCGTCGCCCTCGTGCTCCTGCTCGCGCAGTGCTGGTTCGGTCCGCGTCCGCTGGTCGACCTCCGCAGCTGGCTGGCGCACCTGCGTGAGGCCGACCTGGTCGGGGCGCTGCTCCTGGCGGTGGCGCTGGGAGGGGTGATCCTGGCCTTCTCCACCGCCGACCCCAAGATCGAGGTCTTCTCCGCCCAGGGCCGCTGGTACCTCCTCGGGGGCGCGATCGGGGCGGTCGGGTTCGTGTGGCACCTGCGTCGGGCCGCGAACCCCCTCCTCCCGCGCGAGGCGCTGCGCCGCACCCCCGCCTGGGGTGCCCTGCTGGTCAGCTTCTTCATCGGGGCCGCCCTGATCGCCGCACTCATCGACATCCCGCTCTTCGCGCGGACCACCGTCTACCCCGACTCCCAGCTGTCTGCCGCCCTGGTGCTCGTGCGATTCCTCATCGCACTGCCCGTCGGGGCCGTCCTCGGCGGTTACCTGATCCGTCGCTTCGCGCCCGGCCCGGTCACCGCCGTCGGCATGCTCATGGCAGCAGCCGGCTTCGTCCTGATGACGAGGTGGGGACTCACGACGATCGAGGAGCCCGTCGCCAACGTGGCCCTCCTCGTGGGTGGCCTCGGGTTCGGCCTGGCCCTCGCCCCGGTCAACGCCGCGCTCCTGGAGTTCACCGACGACGCGGTCCACGGGGTCGCGAGCGCCTTCGTCGTGGTCAGCCGCATGGTCGGGATGCTCGTCGGCATCTCGGCACTCACCACCATCGGTCTGCGTCGCTACTACGCAGAGCAACGCGTCATCCCGCCCGTCCAGGACGTCTGTGACGGGCGCAGCAGGTGCAAGGAGTTCTCCGACCTGCTGCGAGTCGCAGGAATCGCGCAGGAGCACGCCGTCTTCTGGGGGGCTGCCGGTTGTGCCGTCGTGGCGGCCGTGCTCGCCCTCGTGCTGTTCCGGTCCGCAGGGCCGTCGCGACTCCCCGCGTTGGACACGGTGAAGGCCGCGGTGTGAGTGCCGCTAACCTACAGGTCGTGACCAACGCAGCCTTCGACGACCTGCTCAGTGCCAACCGCGACTATGCCGCCTCGGTCGACGTCGCCGGGTTCGACGGGATCGCCCGTGCCGGCGTCGCCATCGTCACGTGCATGGACTCCCGCATCGATCCACTCGCCATGCTCGGCCTGAAGCACGGCGACGCGAAGATCTTCCGCAACCCCGGGGGCCGCGTCACCGACCAGGCCCTGGAGGCCCTGGTGCTCGGGGTCCACCTCCTCAACGTCAGTCGCATCCTGGTGGTGCCCCACACCCGCTGCGCGATGGCCTCGTCGACGCTCGAGCAGGTGCGGGAGAAGGTCAGCGCGTCCGCCGGCCAGGACGTCTCGTGGCAGACCTTCGGCATGGTCGCCGACCAGCGCGCCGCGCTCGCCGACGACGTCCACAAGGTCCAGGCGCACCCGCTCATCCCTGAGGGCGTCGAGGTCGGCGGGTTCATCTACGACGTCGACACCGGCCTCCTCGAGCACCTCGTCTGAGCATGACCGAGGACCAGGTCGGCGCGATAGTCGTCGGTGTCCTCGCGGCCGTGCTCGGACCCCTCGTCTGGTGGGTCACCGACCGTGCCGCCGCGGGCTCCCTCGCCAAGAACCACTTCGTGGGACTGCGCACCGGTCGCACCCTCGCCTCCGAGGACGCCTGGCGCACCGGCCACCGCGCAGCGTTGCCGTGGGCGCGTCGTACCGCACTCGGCACGGTGGGCCTCGGGGTGGTCGCCGTGGTCATCGCGCTCGCCGGCCCCTGGCGGGCCGCCGTCGCGGTCGGCCTCGTGGCCCTCGGCGTCGTCCTGGTGGGATCCCTGGTGGCCACGCTGGCCGCGCACCGTGCCGCGGGCTAGGTGTCACCCCGCTAGGCGTCCAGCGACTCCACGTCGACCTCGTAGGCCCCTTGCACGATGAACTCCTTGCGAGGCGCGACGTCGCTGCCCATGAGGAGCTCGAAGACCCTCGAGGCGGACTCGGCGTCGTCGAAGGTCAGGCGACGCAGCGTGCGGTGGCGGGGGTCCATGGTGGTCTCGGCCAGCTGGTCGGCGTCCATCTCGCCCAGGCCCTTGTAGCGCTGGACAGGGTCCTTCCAGCGCATGCTCTTCTTCTTCAGCTCCGCCAGCCTTCGCTGCAGCTCGTCGTCGGAGTAGGTGTAGACGTACTTGTCCATCCCCTTCTTGGGGTTGGTCAGCTCGATGCGGTGCAACGGGGGCACCGCGGTGAACACCCGGCCCTCCTTGATCAGCTCGGGCATGTACTTGAAGAACAAGGTCGCCAGCAGACAGCGGATGTGGGCGCCGTCGGAGTCGGCGTCGGCCATGAAGATGATGCGGCCGTAGCGCGCAGCATCGAGGTCGAAGGTGCGACCCGAGCCAGCGCCGACGACCTGGATGATCGAGGCGCACTCGGCGTTCTTCAGCATGTCGCCGACCGAGGCCTTCTGCACGTTGAGGATCTTGCCGCGGATGGGCAGCAGCGCCTGGTGCTCGGAGTTGCGGGCCCGCTTGGCGGTGCCGAGCGCGGAGTCACCCTCGACGATGAAGAGCTCGGTCCTCTCGTTGTCGCTGGAACGGCAGTCGGCGAGCTTCGCGGGCAGGGCCGAGGACTCCAGGGCTGTCTTGCGGCGCTGGTTCTCCTTGTGCTGGCGGGCGGCCAGACGCGTCTTGGAGGCGCCCACGACCTTCTCCATCAGTTGGCGCGCCTGGGCCTTCTCGGCGCGCTTGGTCGAGGTCAGGAAGCTCTTGAGCTCGCCTGCGACCACCTTGCGTACGACGCTGCGCGCGGCCGGGGTGCCCAGGATCTCCTTGGTCTGGCCCTCGAACTGGGGCTCGGCCAGGCGGACGGTGACGACAGCGGTGAGGCCCTCGAGGACGTCGTCCTTGACCACGTCGGCGTCGGCGGCCTTGAGCACCTTGGCCTGTCGCATCACGTCGTTGAAGGTCTTGGTGAGGGCAGCCTCGAACCCGCTCACGTGGGTGCCACCCTTGGGGGTGGCGATCACGTTGACGAACGACCGGACCTCGGTGTCGTAGCCGGCGTCCCAGCGCACCGCCACGTCGACGGAGAGCTCGCGCTCGATCTCCTGGGGTGTCATGTGCCCCTTGTCGTCGAGCAGGGGCACGGTCTCGGTGAACGTGTCAGACCCCTGCAGGCGCAGGATGTCGGTGACCGGCTCACCGTGGGAGAGGTAGTCGACGAACTCGGCGATGCCACCGTCGTGGCGGAACTTCTCCTCGAGGGGACCACTGCGCTCGGCGTGCTCGCGCTGGTCGCGGATGACGATCTCGAGGCCCGGGACGATGTAGGACGTCTGCCTGGCGCGACCCAGCAGTCCCTCGAGCTCGAACACCGCGTCCTTGGTGAAGATCTGGGTGTCGGGCCAGAAGCGGATGCGGGTGCCGGTCCTGCCCTTGGCGACACGCTTTCCCTTGCGGGTCAGTCCCGAACGGGGGGTGAAGGACGCCTTCGGCCCGTCGCCGTCGAAGACACCGGGGACCCCTCGCTGGAAGGAGAGCCCCTGCTGGGAGGGGGCCCGGTCCACGTCGATGTCCATGCGCGAGGAGAGCGCGTTGACCACCGAGAGACCCACCCCGTGCAGGCCACCCGTCGCGACGTAGGAGCCGCCGCCGAACTTTCCGCCCGCGTGGAGCTTGGTCGCCACGACCTCGACCCCGGGCAGGCCGGTCTTCGGCTCCTTGTCGGTCGGGATGCCGCGTCCGTCGTCGTGGACCTCGACCGAGCCGTCGGGGTGCAGTGTCACCTCGACCCGGTGGGCGTGATCGGCGAGCGCCTCGTCGACGCCGTTGTCGATGATCTCCCAGAGGCAGTGCATCAGCCCCCTGGTGTCGGTGGAGCCGATGTACATCCCCGGCCGCTTGCGCACCGCCTCCAACCCCTCGAGGACGAGGAGGTGCGCTGCGTTGTAGGTGTTGTCTGCCGGTGCTGCCACGGAGGTCCTGTCATGCTCGGGGCTGTCGTCTCGCGACGGTTCTGGAGCCACCGAATCTACCCGCGACACGCCATCGGAGCGTGCAGGGCACGCCTGCGGCGAACGCGTCGGTCGCGGTACTAGCGTGGTCGGCATCACGTTTCCACGAGTTGGTCGTTTCACTGCTAGGAGAATGGAACTCGCGAGGTTGGGCACTACCCCGACATGGTGAGTCGGTCCGTGATTGGATGGTTCGGTCAAGGTTCGAGGTCGGCCCCCGGGAATCTTTGCCCCGGTGGCTACGTTGGGCCAGACACCGATGATGAGAAACGAGGCTGAAGTGACTACTGCCACCGCACCCCGGCCTGCCGCCCTGACGGCAGGCGATCGCTGTGACCGTTGCGGCGCGCAGGCCTACCTGCGAGTCGAGCTCCAGTCCGGCGGCGAGCTCCTCTTCTGTGCCCACCACGCCCGCGAGCACGGCGAGAAGCTCCGTGAGGTCGCCGCACACGTGCTGGACGAGACCCACAAGCTGGAGCCGACCACTGCCGCAGCGCCCGACGAGGGCTGACCCTCCCGACCAGTTTCACGGCGGCCCCGGACCTCGCGTCCGGGGCCGCCGTGTGCGTGGGGCTCCCCCGCACGTGCCAAGGTGTCCCCGTGAGCGCCACCGAAGTTCTCCTCGCCCTGGTGATCGCCGTCGGCATCGTCGGGATCGTGGTGCCGGTCCTGCCCGGCAGTCTCCTGGTCGTCGGCGCCATCTTGGTGTGGGCGATGGAGGTGGGCTCGTCGCGGGCATGGACCGTCTTCGCCGTGGCGACGACCTTGGTCGTGTGCGGCACGGTCGTGAAGTACCTCGTGCCGGGCCGTCGCCTCAAGTCCTCGGGCGTGCCGGGGTCCACCCTCGCCGCCGGGGCCGCCCTTGGGTTCGTCGGGTTCTTCGTGGTTCCCGTCGTCGGGCTGCTGCTCGGCTTCCTCGCGGGTGTCTACCTGGCTGAACGCCGCCGCGTGGGTGCTGCGCTCGCCTGGCCCTCGACGAGGGCAGCCATCCGTGCGGTCGGCATGTCGATCCTGATCGAGCTGGTCGCGGCGCTGCTGGCCGCCATGACCTGGCTCGTCGGGGTCTTCGTCACCGCGTGACGGTCCTCGCCTCGGTCAGACGCTCCTCGGCCTGGATGTTCAGGCTCCAGCGGCGAGCCTCCGGAGCCCAGTCGATGACCGGGTGCGACCCGTCCGAGACGTCGGTCATCTTCACCGACACCCGCACGAGCCCCGCGCGGTCGAAGCAGTCACGAGAAACACGCGCCCTGGCCCGCTCCTGGCCCCACTTGATCTGGAGGTCGTAGTCGCAGTCGACGCGCGCGCCTGCCCGCTTCCAGCCGCGTGCGCGCGTCAGTGCGTAGTCGGTGCCGTCACCCAGGCCCGTCCCGAGGACCAGCTCGGGTCCCTTGCGGGTGCGGTCGGAGTCGATGAAGATGCTCATCCCCGCGACACTGGTGCGGCGGACGTCGACGAAGCGCACCTTGACCGTGAGGTTCTCGCTGCCGTGGCGTGCAGTGATCCCCGTGATGTCCGTCAGCGACGGCACCCGCTTGTCGGGGTCCGCGATGGTGTAGTAGTCCGCCTCTGCCGGGGCGACGAACGTGCCGAGTGCGAGGACGGTCGTCGTCAGGGCGCCGAGGATCCTTGAGCTCTTCATGAGGGCACGGTGCCCTGAATCAGTCGAGGTATGCCCACGGTCCCCTGTGTGAGACTCCGGGGATGGCGATCCGTCTCCGGCACGTCCTGGTGTCCCTGCTCCTCGCCGGCGGCACGCTGGCCTGCGCGGGGTCCCCGACGCCGAGCCCCGCTCCCCGCCCCGAGGACGAGCGTTCGACCACCGACGCCACTCCCACCCCCACGTCCGTCCCAGATGCCGCTGCCCCCGCGCCCCCGCGCCTGAAGCTCGTGGTGGTGGGCGACATCATGCTCGGCCGCGGGGTGGCCACGGCCAACGCCGACCCCGCCTCGACGCTGCGCCACTTACGGCCGATGCTCCGGCGGGCGGACTTCGCCGTGGGGAACCTCGAGAGCACCCTGTCCCGCCGCGGCGCGCCTCGGCAGCCGGGCGACGACTCGTTCGCAGCCGACCCCGGTGTCCTTGCAGGCCTGGTCGATGCGGGCCTCGACGCCGTGTCGCTGGCGAACAACCACGTCGGCGACTACGGCGACACTGCACTCGTCGACACCGTCGCGGCGCTCGAGCGCAGCAGGCTCGTCGCGTTCGGCGCCGGCCGGGACCTCGAGGAAGCTGCCCGACCCGCGATCCTGGAGCAGGACGGGGTGCGGGTGGGGTTCCTCGGCTTCAACGCGATCGGCGAGACTCCCGAGGCGGCACCGGGTGGACCGGGGGCCTTGTCGGTCTCCATGCCGCCCCGTACCGGTCCCCTCGACCGCGAGGAGCTGCGGCGGGTGCTGCGCGCCGTACGCCGCCTCTCCCGCCGCGTCGACGTGACCGTGGTGATGCCGCACTGGGGCCAGCAGTACACACGGGAGCCGGGTCCGGTCCAGACGATGGTCGGGAGACGGCTGGTCGAGGCTGGCGCGGACCTCGTGGTGGGTGGTCACCCCCATTGGGTCCAGCGCGTGGACCGGCACCAGGGAGCGGTGATCGCACACTCCTTGGGCAACTTCGTGTTCGACATGGACTTCATGCCCGAGACCATGGAGGGAGTGGTCCTGACGGCGACGCTCGAGGGCCCCCGGATCGTCGAGGTGGACTACGTCCCCTACCGGATGGACTCCACCTTCACCCCGCGTCGTGTGAGGGGAGCCACCGCCCGCCGCGTGCTCGCAGGTCTCGGGTCACGGCGCTAGCCACGCGAGGACGAGCCGGCCGGTGCGCTCCAGCTGCTCCGGTACGACGACGCCCGGGACGTCCTGCGCGGAGTGGTAGCCGGCGTACGGCGTGCTCCCCAGGCGCACCCCGGGCAGTCCCGCCCTCACGAACTGCCAGTGGTCGCTGGACCTGTCGACCTCGCGGGTCACCGGCACCCGGGCGAGGCGAGCCGCGCGCACGAGCTCGTCTGCCAGCGCGTCAGGACCGTCGAGGGCGGGCCCGACGGGCACGGTGCTTCCCACGCCCACCCGGTCGAGGGACACCATCCCCCGCACCGCCCTGCGCGCGCGGGGGGACAACACCGAGACGTAGGCGCGCGACCCGTAGTGGTGGTCGGCGTCCGTCTCGCCGCGGGGCTCCTCGGCCCCGAATGCCACGAAGACCACCGGCAGGCGGGTCCGGCGCTGCGCCACCGCCTCGGCGGCGGCAAGCAGGACTGCGACGCCCGAGGCGTTGTCCTCGGCGCCTGGCGCCTGGGGGACTGTGTCGAGGTGGGCACCGAGGACCAGGTGCGGACGGCCGGGCCGGAAGGACGGCGGGGCCGCGATCACGTTCGCGGAGCGACCCGCCGGGACCGGAACCCCCCACGACACTCCCCCGGGCACGTCCACGGGCTGGCGTCGTACGACGAACCCGAGCTCCTCGAACCTCCCAGCCGTCCAGTCGGCTGCGCGCCGGTAGGACTCACTGGTTGCGTGGCGCGGCCCGATCCTGCCTGCCAGATGGCGTACGACCGCCATGGCGGAGCGGGTCTCGAAGTCCGCTGGCGACAGGCCGGGTGGGGGCGGCGCGGTCGGTGCGACGGCCGCGGACCCGGGGTCGCTCGGACCCTCGGACCGCTCGACCTCGACCTCGACCGGAGGCTCCTGGTCGGGGGATGCAACCTCCTGCCCCGAACATGCCGCCGCGGCCAGCCCTGCACAGAGCAGGACGGCCGCGGCACGCATCGGAGGCGTCAGTCCAGGTAGTCGCGCAGGACCTGCGACCGGCTCGGGTGGCGCAGCTTCGACATCGTCTTGGACTCGATCTGGCGGATCCGCTCCCGGGTCACCCCGTAGACCTTGCCGATCTCGTCCAAGGTCTTGGGCTGGCCGTCAGTGAGCCCGAACCGCATGCTCACCACGCCTGCCTCACGCTCCGAGAGGGTGTCGAGGACGGCGTGCAGCTGCTCCTGGAGCAGCGTGAAGCTGACGGCATCCGCCGGGACGATCGCCTCGGAGTCCTCGATGAGGTCACCGAACTCGGAGTCGCCGTCCTCGCCGAGAGGCGTGTGGAGGGAGATCGGCTCGCGGCCGTACTTCTGGACCTCGACGACCTTCTCCGGGGTCATGTCGAGCTCCTTGGCGAGCTCTTCGGGAGTGGGCTCGCGACCGAGGTCCTGAAGCATCTGCCGCTGGACGCGCGCGAGCTTGTTGATGACCTCGACCATGTGGACCGGGATGCGGATGGTCCGCGCCTGGTCGGCCATGGCGCGGGTGATGGCCTGACGGATCCACCACGTCGCGTAGGTCGAGAACTTGTAGCCCTTGGTGTAGTCGAACTTCTCGACCGCACGGATGAGGCCGAGGTTGCCCTCCTGGATGAGGTCGAGGAACAGCATGCCGCGACCGGTGTAGCGCTTGGCCAGGGAGACCACCAGACGCAGGTTGGCCTCGAGCAGGTGGTTCTTGGCCCGGCGACCGTCCTCGGCGATCCACTCGAGCTCCTCGAGCATCTTGGCGCTGATGCGACCGCCCTTGGCGAGCTTCTCCTCGGAGAACAGGCCGGCCTCGATGCGCTTGGCCAGCTCGACCTCCATCTCGGCGTTGAGGAGCGGGACCTTGCCGATCTGCTTGAGGTAGTCCTTGACGGGGTCGGCGGTCGCTCCGGCGACCATGACCTGCTGCTCGGGCTCGTCGGTCTCGTCGGCCGCCGAGACGGTGAAGGCCTGCTTCTCGTCCTCCTTGATCGTCGGGTCCGCCTTGACGTCGGCCTCGAACTTCTCGTCGGGGATGTCGGGCAGGACCTTCTTGCCGTCGGGTCCGACGACCGGTGCCTCGACCGCGGCATCGGTCGCGTCGTCGACCTTCTTGGCGGCGGCCTTCTTGGCCGGGGCCTTCTTGGCGGCAGCCTTCTTCGCCGGGGCCTTGGCGGCTGCGGCCTTCTTGGCCGGGGCCTTCTTGGCTGCGGCAGTGGTCGACTTGCGGGTGCTGGTGGCTGCGACCGCCCGCGACGCGGACGCGTCGACGTGGACCGAGATGCCCACGCCGCTCAGGTGCACCAGCAGTGCCTTGAGATGACGAGGCTCCACCCCCGCCTCGTCACTCGCGAGGCGGACCTCGTCGGGGGTGATGCTTCCGGTAGGGGTGCCTCGCTCGATGAGAGCCACGATGGACGGGTGCGACAGCACCTCGGCAGGGAGCAACTTCCGTGCGGGGGTCACGAACACCTCTCGTCAAGCGGCTTTGGGGCGCGGCAAGACCCGCTAACGTCAAGAGCCGCGTCGTCATTGTGCCACGCCGCTGCACACCACTCGTCGGCAGAGGTGCCGTTGGCCCGATCAGTGGTCCGCGGGCCGGACCTTGGCGGCAGCCTTCGCCTGCTGCTTGTAGTCGCGGACCTTCTGCAGCGACTCGGCGTCCACGACGTCGGCGACCGAGCGATGGCCGTCGAGCGCGTAGTCACCGACGACCTCCTGCCAACCCGCGACGCGGACGCCCAGCTGCTTGGCGAGGAGGGCGACGAAGATCTGCGCCTTCTGCTTGCCGAAGCCCGGCAGCGCCATCACCCGCTTGAGGAGATCGCGTCCGTCCACGGCCTCCGACCAGATCCGTGAGGCATCACCGTCGTAGGTCTCCTCGACCAGCCGAGCCAGCTCCTGGAGCCTGGCTGACATGGAGCCCGGGAAGCGGTGGATGGCAGGCGTCGTCGCCGCCATGGCGGCGAACTCCTCGGGGTCAGCCGCAGCGATCGCAGCAGGGTCGAACGTGCCGAAGCGGTCGACGACCTTCGCCGGGCCGCGGAACGCGTGCTCCATGGGGTACTGCTGGTCCAGCATCATCCCGGCGAGCAGTGCGAACGGGGACTCCTCGAGGATCTTGTCTGCGGCTGGGTCGCCGGTGATGCGGATCGGCACGACTCAGTCGGCCTTGACCGCCATGACCGGGCAGTGCGCGTCGAGCAGGACCCGCTGCGCGTTGCTGCCGAGGATGAGCTTCCCCACCGGCGAACGCCGGCGCAGGCCGATCACCAGCAGCTCGGCCGAGTTCGCCTCGGCGATGCTGATGAGGTCCTCGGCCGGCTCGAACCCGCGCACGAGCTGGCGGATGTCGTACTCCAGTCCGGACTCGTCGAGCTGGGCGCGCACGCTGGACAGCTCCTCCTCGGCGGCCTGTGCCTTGGACCGGTCGAACTCCTGGCCACCTCGGTGGGAGTTGACCACGACCAGCTTGCAGCCACGCAGCTTGGCCTCGCTGATGGCCGTGGTGAGTGCAGCCTCACCTTCAGGCTTGGGAACGAATCCGACGACGACAGTGCCCATGGGGCTCTCCTCTCACGGTGCGGCGCCCTTGCCGCGACCCTGCTGGCACCGTAACGGATCCGGCACGTCCGCGGCAGCCTGTGGAGACCACACAACTCGAGCGAGTCATCCGGCACGCTTGCCGGATGGCCCTGCACGCGCCCATCGACCGCTTCACCCACCAGACCCTGCGCGCGGCCGTGCTCGACCTCAAGGAGGGCGAACGACGACGCCACTTCCCCTTCACGCTGCACGTCGGAGTGCCCGGGCGGAGCAGCTGGCACGCGGAGGATCCGCGAAACCCGATCGACGCCGGGCTCCGGGCTGACCTCGCACTCGCCCTGCTGCAGCGCGCACAGGCCATGACGCCACGCCCGTGCGCGTGGCTGACACGCCCGGGCGCGCTCAGCACCCACGACGGTGACGTGGCGTGGGCGAGCGCCGTTCGCTGGGCCGCTGCCGCGACCGGCACGTCGCTCGGCATGGTCGTGGTGACGCGCCATGGCTGGTTCGACCCGGAGACGGAGGTCCGTCGTGAGTGGCGGCGACTTCGTCGGCACCGCAGCCGGCGGGATGCCGCGACTCAGTCCCAGGTGTGAACCGGCTCGTTGGTGTGCATGCGGTCGCAGTAGTCGAGCAGCGTGGCCCGGAGCGCGTCCTCACGCTGCTCGTCGGCTCGTGCCCCCATGCGGCGCACGAACCACTCTGCCCCGCCGGTCGCGGCGAGACAGCGCTGCTCGATGATGCCCAGGAAGTGGTCGCGCTGCTCCGGTGGGACCCCCCACTGGTCCAAGCCCTCGTAGGCCATCGGGAGCAGCCGTCGTAGCACGAGCTCGCTGGCCCGCACCTGCCCCAGGCCCGGCCAGTAGACGAGCGAGTCGAACCCCATCCGGGCCGCGACGTGGAAGTTCTCCTCAGCAGCCGAGAAGGACATCTGGGACCACAGAGGTCGCTCGCTCTCGGCCAGGTGGCGGACCAGACCCCACCAGAACGCGGCATTGGCGATGGTGTCGGCCACGGTCGGTCCCGCGGCCAGGAGGCGGTTCTCGACACGCAGGTGCGGCACCCCGTGGGCGATGTCGTAGACCGGGCGGTTCCACCGGTAGATCGTGCCGTTGTGGAGGCGCAGCTCGTGCAGGTGGGGGGTTCCCCCGGACTCCAGCACCTCGAGTGGATCCTCGTCGTCGGTGATCGGCAGCAGCGCCGGGAAGTAGCGGACGTTCTCCTCGAAGAGGTCGAAGACCGACGTGATCCACCGCTCGCCGAACCACACACGGGGACGCACTCCCTGGGCCTTCAGCTCCTCGCTCCGAGTGTCGGTCGCCTGCTCGAACAGAGGGATGCGGGTCTCGCGCCAGAGCTCCTTGCCGAACAGGTAGGGCGAGTTGGCGGCCACCGCCAGCTGGACGCCCGCGATGGCCTGGGCGGCGTTCCAGTAGGCGGCGAACTGGTCGGGCGAGGTCTGCACGTGGAACTGGGTGCTGGTGCAGGCCGCTTCCGGCAGGATCGAGTCAGCCGTGGTGGAGAGGCGCTCGCGACCTGCGATGTTGATCGTGATGTCCTCTCCGCGCACCCTGAGGATCTGCTCGGACAGCAGCTTGTAGCGGGGGTTGGCGCTGATGGCACCGATGCCCATGTGCTGCTCGCCGAGCGTGGGGAGGATCCCGATCATCACCTGGTGCGCGCCGAGGGGTGCCGACTTCTCCTCGGCGTTGTTGAGGGAACGACGCAGGCTGTCGTGGAAGGTGGCGAGGCCACCCTCGCGCAGCCTGGCAGGGGCGACGTTGATCTCGATGTTGAACTGCCCGAGCTCGGTCTGGAAGTCGGGGTCCGCGATGGCTTCGAGCACCTCTGAGTTCTTCAGGGCTGGGTCACCGGCGTCGTCGACGAGGTTGAGCTCGACCTCGAGACCGGTCATCGGGTCATCGGTGTCGAATCGGGCCTCGCGCAGCATCCGGGCGAAGACGTCGAGGTTGCGACGGACCTTCTCGCGGTGGCGCGTGCGGTCGGTCCGGGAGAACTCCTGCTGCTCCACCTCTTCGCCCATGTCAGCAGACTAGCCACGACTGCGAGCCGGCGGGACGGTCGCGACCACGCAGCGGCGACGCTGGGGGGCCCTGGTCCACCTCAGGCCGCTGGGTCGGGACGGAGCTCGTGCCAGACCTCCGGGGACGCCGCCGACTCGAGCAGGCCGGCCACCAGGGTGGCCAGGGAGTGCTGCGGCTCGACCTCGCGGCACCTGTCGACGGCACACCACGCGAGCGCGCCCTCCCCTGCCAACCAGGCCGCCATGGCAAGGACCGCGGCAGGAGCCGCCACGTGGGTTGTCGGGACGCGACGCACGACGTCGGACCACAGGTCCGCTGCGGCACGGGCCTGCGACCGTGTCAGCCAGGACCAGGCCTCGTCCCGCGCGGAGGGCGACGCCAGGGCCAGGGCCAGGCGCGCAAGGTCGGGCGCCGCGAGCGGGTCGCCGTGCAGGGCGCCCAGGACCAGGGCACGGACCTCGCTCTCGGGAAGCGGTGCCGCCGTGCACAACGCAGCGACCGTCTCCTCCACCTCATCGGGCCTGGGGGCCAGCGATGCCCGCAGGTCTTCGCGCGAGCGGTGGGTGACCCTGCCCTCGAACACGCCCCGCGCCGTGAACGGGTGTGTCGAGACGTCGAAGCTCACACCTGCGTAGTGCTCCCGCGGCCGCCCCGGAAGCACCGCGAACCACATCCCCTCGTGGGCCCGCAGCACGTCGGTGACGGCGATGCCCGCAGCTCCGAAGGACTCGTGCAGGGACCAGGCGCTCTCGTCGGCGACGACGGTGTCGTCGTCGTAGATGACGAAGATGACCGAGGAGACTCGGTGACGCCGCGCGGGGGCGAGCAGGGTCTCGACGAGGTCGTCCACGTCGTCGATCTCGGCTGGCAGGTCCACGCGGGCGTGGAACGAGCTGCCGCGACCGTCGAAGGTGAGCATCACGACCGAGCGCTCGGGGGTGAAGCCGATTGCGAGGGGCACGAACGCGAGGAGGTCCTCGGGTCGCTTCACCACGAGCGGTCCCGGGCCGGTCCGGCTCTCGTGCTGCTGGTCATGGGCGGGAAAGGGATTCGAGTTCATGGGCAGGACGCTGCCCGGCGAGGCGGGCATCGGGCGACCGATGGAGCCTGGCCCTGTGGAGAAGGCCGACGGCGCGCCGCCTGTGGACCCTCAGTGGCCGCAGCTGCGGGTGGGAGAATGGTGGGATGACCAGGGACGGGCGCTGATGCGGGGCTCAGCCTCGGTCCTCCACCTCGACCTGGACGCCTTCTTCGCCTCGGTCGAGCAGCGCGACAAGCCCTCCCTGCGGGGCAAGCCGGTCGTCGTCGGTGGCACGAGCGGTCGGGGCGTCGTGGCCACGGCGTCCTACGAGGCCCGGGCCTTCGGGGTCCACTCGGCGATGTCCACCCGCGAGGCGCGGGCACGCTGTCCTCATGCGGCCTTCCTGTCGGGGCGGTTCGACGCCTACCGGGAGACGAGTCGTCTCGTCATGGGCCTGCTCCGAGAAGTCTCGCCCCTGGTCGAGCCCCTGTCCTTGGACGAGGCATTCGTCGACCTGGAGGTCGCTGCCGCCCTCGGGGGCCTCGACATCGCGTCGGTGACCGCGTTCGGCGAGGAGCTGCGGAGGCGGGTCTGCGAGGTGACGGGCGGCCTGACCGCCACCGTGGGCATCGCGTCGTCCAAGTTCATGGCCAAGGTCGCCAGCGAGCTCGACAAGCCCGACGGACTCACCGTCGTCGCTCCTGGCGACGAGCTCGACCTCCTGCGTCCGATGTCGGTCTCGGTGATCCCGGGTGTCGGCCCGGCCACGAGGGAGCGCCTGCGTCGTGCGGGGATCCACGTCGTGCACGACCTGGAGCAGGTGAGCGAGGACGAGCTCGTGAGGTTGCTCGGGAAGGCCCAGGGGCACGGCCTCTGGCGACTGGCCCGCGCCCAGGACGACCGCCCTGTCGTCGCCGAGCGGGAGGCGAAGTCGGTGAGCGTCGAGGGCACCTACGACACCGACCTGACCGACCGCCGCCTGATGGAGGGCCTGCTGACACGCCAGGCCAACCAGGTGGGCGCGCGCCTGCGCAGGCATGGGCTCTCCGGCCGCACGGTGAGCATCAAGGTGCGGCTGCACGACTTCACCACGCTCAGCCGCTCGAGCACGCTCCCGAGCCCGACCGACAACGGAGCCACGGTGGGACGGGTGGCACGCTCGCTGCTCGCCGACCTGGACACCACAGGCGGCGTGCGCCTGCTCGGCGTCGGGGTCTCCGGCCTCGCTGACTGGGTCCAGGACGACCTGTTCGGAGAGGTGGAGAACGAGCGGGAGGAGGTCCTCGTCCTGCCCGATGCCCCGCGACGGACGTGGTCCCCGGGGATCGACGTGATGCACGAGGAGCTCGGTCCGGGCTGGGTCTGGGGCTCTGGCAAGGGGGTCGTGACGGTGCGCTTCGAGACTGCCTCGTCCGGGCCCGGCCCGGTGAGGTCCTTCCCCGTCGACGACCCGATGCTGAGTCGGCCGGCCCCGGTCGCTAGCGACGAGGGTCAGGAGGCAGCGACCGATCCACCCGCACCGTGACCTGCTCGCCGGGGCGCCACTGGGCACAGGCGTCGAGCTGCCTGCGACCCACGAGACCGATGACGGGGTAGCCGCCCGTCGTCGGATGGTCGGCCAGGAACACGATCGGCTGCCCGGAGGGGGGCAGCTGCACGGCACCCAGCACCATCCCCTCGCTGGCGAGCTCCCGTGAGGTCGCTCGTCGTACGACAGGGCCCTCCAGGCGCAGCCCGACACGGTCGGAGGCCGCCCCGACCGAGAAGACGGACCCGTCGAGCGCGCGCCAGGCGTCATCGTCCACCCAGTCAGCACGAGGACCACGAACCAGGGTGAGCACTCGTGGGTGCTGTGTCGAGGGTGCAGCGTCCACCGGCGCCGGCGCAGATGCCGGGACACCCACCGGCAGCCGCTGACCCGCCGCGAGCGGAGGCGGACCCACCCACGCCAGCGTGTCCGTCGAGCGCGAGCCGAGGACCGGCTCGACCGCGAGGCCTCCGGCGAACGCGACGTACGAGCGCACCCCCTGGGATGCGGGCCCCACCTCCACGACGGTGCCGGCCGGGACCGTGAGCGGAAGGCCGTGGGCAGCAGCCCGACCTCCACACCGCACCTCGCACGTGGCGCCGGTGACGGCCAGCGTGACCGCCCGCAGGGGCCGGAGGGTGACGCCCCCCATGGTCGTCTCCAGCACCGCAGCCTCGGCAGGGTTGCCCACCAGACGGTTGGCGAGGTCGGCAGAACCGCGATCGGCTGCTCCAGCCCGGGGCACCCCCAGATGGGCGAGACCGACCCGGCCCAGGTCCTGGATCGTGGTCAGCGGCCCCGGATCGACCACCTCGATGCTCATGACGCCTCGAACCTGACGCGAGTCCCTGGCGCGAGCAGGGCGGGAGGGTCACGGTGTGGGTCCCACAGCTCGAGCGCGGTCGTCCCGATGAGCCTCCAGCCACCGGGTGCGGCGCGCGGGTAGACCGCCGACCAGGTGTCCGCCAGGGCCACCGCACCGGCAGGGACCCGCGAGCGCGGCGACTCGAGCCGGGGCACGGCCCAGCTCGTGGGGAGCCCGGCCAGGTAGGCGAAGCCCGGCGCGAAGCCGCAGAACACCGAGACCAGCTCGACGGACGTGTGCCGCCGCACGACCTCGTCCTCCGAGCATCGCCACCACTCGGCCACGAATCCGAGCTCGGGGCCGTCGTAGCTGACGGGGATGGTGACGAGCGGCCCGGAGGGCACCGCTCCCCCACCCGACCAGGCCGCCAGCTCTTGGCGCACGAGCTCGGGGTCGACGCCGTCGAGGAGCACCGTCGTCGCGGCCGGGACGACCTCGACGGCCGCGACGCCCCCGGCGCGCGCCCAGGCCGCGAGCGCCGCGGCGGTCGACGGATCGCCCACCTCGACGAGGACGGCTTCGTCTCCGACGGTCACCAGGCGCACGGCACATCCTGCAATGGGTGAGGGGCTCCCGATGGTATGAGCATCAGGAGCCCCTCAGGTGTGATCGGGAAGGTGACGTCCGATCGACCGCATCGTGGAAGGACTCCCGCCGTCCCCGTCACCGGGCCAGCGCGGCGAGCAAGCTCGCCGGGTGGAGCAACCAGCTGATGTGATCCCCGACCCCGCGAACGGAATCGGTAGGAGAGTTCTATGCCCTGGGGGGCCATGAGAGCAAGGCTTTCAGAGAACATTCCCTTGGTCCCACAGGGTGCTCCACAGAAGAGGCGCAGCCATCCACAGTTTCTGCACAGTTGCCCACATCACGGATTGCTCGCTGTGGACAACCAGCAGCTCCGCAGCGACCAGCCGTTCTCCTCCAGCAGCGTCCTCACAGCGCGGGCGTGGGCCACTGCATCCGGGGTGTCGCCGTGGACACACACCGAGTCCAGCGAACCTGCCATCTCGAGGGCGCGCGCCGCGATCGCCGCGGAGTCCTGCAGCACGGCGCCCGGCTGGTCCCGCGGCACGAGGTGGCCATCACTCGTCTGCGCCCGGTCCGGGAATCCTTCGTGGCGCACGCTCCGCCCGGACTCGGCTGCCAGCTTCAGCAACAAGGAGCCGGGCCTGCCAAGCACGGGCAGCTTGCCGCTGCCTGCCAGCACCGCCCTCGCCTGCACGGGGTCGGACGCGACCCGGTGGTAGAGGGCACCGTGGGGCTTGAGGTAGGCGACGAATCCACCTTCGGCACGCGCGGCCTCGGCCAGTGCACCCACCTGCTCGGCCACCTGGCGCTCGAGCACCACGGGGTTCACCTCGTGCTCCACACGACCGAAGTTGGCCCGGTCCCGGTAGGAGACCTGCGCGCCGATCGTCACGCCGTGCCGCACGGCATCGGCACACACGGCACGCATGATCGCGCGCGACCCTGCGTGGTAGCCGCAGGCGACGTTGGCGCTCGTCACCACCTGAAGGAGGCCGGCGTCGTCCGTGACCTCCTCGCCCAGGTCGGCGTTGAGATCGACGTACGCCTGCATGGGACTCATCCTTGCGCATTCTGGGGCCCGCCGAGGCGCACGCGCCCATCCCCTGAGAAGTCCCTGAGAGTTGAGGAGGGATGCAACTCCTCAGAACGGTTACTCGTCAGAGGAGATGAAGGGCCTCACCGTCCGGGAATGGCAGGACGGTGCAGGTCGTTGGACAGATGTACGGCTCGCACCGGGGGCGGGCCGCACGAGGAGGAGGACGACGATGACCACTGCACAGGCAACCCGCACCAGCACCTCTCGAGAGATCGAGGGGCGCGACAGCGTTGGCCTCTACCTCGACGAGATCGCTCGCACGCCCCTGCTGGACGCCGAGACGGAGGTCGAGCTCTCCAAGACGATCGAGGCGGGCCTGATGGCCCAGCACCTCCTCGACACCGGCCGAGTCGGGCGTCGCAGCGGTGGCGCCCCCGGCCGCGCGAACGAGGAGGAGCTCGAGTGGCTCGCCGAGCAGGGGCGCCTGGCTGTCGACCGGTTCATCGAGGCCAACCTCCGCCTCGTGGTGTCCATCGCCCGCAAGTACGGCCGCGCCCAGATGCCCATGCTGGACCTCATCCAGGAGGGCAACACCGGCCTGATCCGCGCAGTCGAGAAGTTCGACTACGCCAAGGGCTACAAGTTCTCCACCTATGCCACCTGGTGGGTACGACAGGCCATCACCCGTGGCATCGCCCAGCAGGCGCGCGTCGTCAGGCTCCCCGTCCACGTGGTCGAGGAGCTCAACCAGGTGGGTGGCGCCCGACGCACCCTCGAGCGCCAGCTCGGCCGCTCCCCCGACCCCCAGGAGATCGCCGACGAGCTCGACATGCCGTTGGAGCGCGTCCTCGACCTGCTGAACTGGGGCCGTGAGCACGTCTCGCTCGACACCCCGGTCGACGAGGACGGCGACACCTCCCTGGGTGACCTGATGGCACAGGAGACGGCCCCTGGGCCTGATCTCACGGTCCTCGATGCCGAGTCCCGCAAGCGTCTCGACGATCTCGTCGACACCCTCGACGAGCGTTCTGCCGACATCGTCCGCTCACGCTACGGACTGGTCGACGGACGCCAGCACAAGCTGGCCGACATCGGCGCCAAGCACGGGATCTCCGCCGAGCGCGTGCGGCAGCTCGAGCGCGAAGCGCTGCACAAGCTGCGCCGCGCCGGCGACCCCGACCTGGCGGCCTGACCGCGTCAGTAGGCCGCCGACTCCAAGGCGTCCGCCGCCACCTGGGCACGAGCAGCCACGTCGTCGGGGACCGGCCGGTCCTCGGCGACGCGCTGCTGCCACAGCTGCGCGGCAACGACCCGCGCCGCAGCCTCCTCTGCCCGGTCCCGTGAGACCTCGCCGGAGCTGATGGCACGGGACACCAGACGATGGGTCTCGTGCGTGTCGACCGGCATCAGCAGAAGGTCTGCGCCGGCTGCCAGGGCGCGCACGGCCGGCATGCGCTGCCCGCCGAGTGCACCCATGCCCAAGGAGTCCGTGATCGCCACGCCCTCGAACCCGAGGTCGTCGCGGAGCAGGTCGTAGACCTCCGGAGCGATGCTGGCGGGCACGCCGGGCGCGATGCTGGTCAGGTCGAGGTGGCTCAGCATGACTGCTGGCGCACCCGCGGTGACGGCGGCCTCGAAGGGCGGCAGGTCGTGCTCACGCAGCTGGTCAAGCGTCGCGTCGACGACCGGGAGGGTGTCGTGGCTGTCGCTCGTCGCCGTGCCGTGGCCCGGGAAGTGCTTCGTCGTCGAGACGATCCCGGCGGCGTCGTAGCCTCGCACGGCCGCGTCGATCGCGTCCGCGGCAACGCCCGGGTCCAGGGACGGGGAGCGCGCCCCGATCGTGGGGTCCGCGGCCCCGATCGTGACGTCGGCGACGGGCGCGAAGACCCAGGTGAAGCCCAGCTCCCGCAGCTCCAGCCCGGTCCACACCGCGGCCTCCCGCGTGGCCCTGCGTCCCACGGCGCGGTCCTGCTGCAGAGCGAGCCCGGCCGACTGGAAGTGGGGGAACTCGGTGGCGACGCCGCGCAGGTGGGAGACGTAGCCGCCCTCCTGGTCCACGCCGATGACGGGTGGGAACGTGCGACCGTCCTCGGCTGCTGCGGCACTGAGTCCCGCTGTCATGGAGCGCACCTGGGCCTCGTCGGCGACGTTGGCCCCGGTGACCGACACCCCGGCGAGGTGGAGGTCCCGGACCATGTCTGCCGGGACCGAGGGGTCGGTGCCGTGGAACCGGCCGACGATGACTCCCCCGGCGAGCTGCTCAGGAGTCCAGCGCGACACCAGGTCACGCGCCTCCTCCACCTCCCCGGTTGTCGGCCCCCACGAGGTCGGGGACTCGGGGTCGGTCGTGGTCGGGGCCTCCGAGGGCGCCGACGTGGTGGAAGGGGTGGGAGACGTCGCCGGCTGCTCGTCGGTCGCCGAGGGCGTCGTGCAGGCGGCCAGGACGAGTGTGGCCAGGACGGCCCCGAGGCGCCTCACGAGGCCTGCTCCAGCAGCTCGGACCAGACCGCCTCCACCCGGGCCCTCAGCTCCTCGGGAGTGCCTGAGTTGTCGATCACGTGCGTCGCCACGGCCAGCCGCGTCTCTCGTGATGCCTGGGACCCGATCCGCGCCTCAGCGTCAGCGCGGTCCATGCCCCGGTCCCGGGTCATCCGGTCCACCTGGTGGGTCTGGGGGGCGTCCACGACGATGACTGCGTCGAAGGTGTCGGCGCGGCCGCTCTCGGCCAGCAGCGGGATGTCGTGGACGACGACGTCGTGCTCGCCTGCGCTCGACTCGAGCTCGACGATGCGCTCGAACACGAGGGGGTGGACGATGCTCTCGAGCCTCTTGCGCGCACTCTCGTCACCGAAGACCAGTCGTGCCATGGCCGACCGGTCCAGCTCGCCCTCGGGCGTGAGCAGGTCCTCGCCGAACTCGGCGACGACGGCGGCGAGGCCCGGGGTCCCCGCGGCCACCACCTCGCGTGCCAGCAGGTCGGCGTCGATGACGACGGCGCCGAGCTCGGCCAGCATCGCGGACACGGTGCTCTTGCCCGAGGCGATGCCGCCGGTCAGTCCCACTCTCACGCGTGCCCCCCTCGGGTGGCGTGGATCGAGCCGGCGTACGGCATCACCCGGCGAGCTTCTCGGCCGCGGCAAGGACCACGCAGGTCGCGACCGCCTCCATCGCCTCGGTGACCTCGTCCAGAGGCGGCATCGTCGGCGCGAGCCGGATGTTCGTGTCGTCGGGGTCCTGCTTGAGGGGGAAGGACGAACCGGCGGGGGTCAGCGCGACGCCTGCTTCCCCGGCCAGCTCGACCACGCGGGACGCCGTACCGGGCAGGACGTCGAGGTTGACGAAGTATCCGCCCTGCGGGTTGTTCCACGTCGCGACCCCGAGGCCGCCCAGTCGCTCGGTCAGCACGCGGTCGACCTCGGCGAACTTCGGCGCGATGATCTCACGGTGCCGGACCATGTGGTCGCGCACTCCTCGCGCGGACCCGAAGAACTCCACGTGGCGCAGCTGGTTGACCTTGTCGGGGCCGATGGAGCCCTTGCCGAGGTGGTCGAGGTACCACGCCACGTTGTCGGTCGAGGCAGCGAGGAACGCGACCCCGGCGCCGGCGAAGGTGATCTTGGAGGTGGAGGCGAACATGATCGGCCGGTGCGGGTGACCGGCCGCGGCCGCCAGGCTGAGGATGTCGGCACTCTTGGCCTCCTCCTCGGTCAGGTGGTGGAGCGCATAGGCGTTGTCCCAGAAGATCTTGAAGTCCGGCGCCGCAGCAGGCATGGCTGCGAGCCGCGCAGCAACCTCCTGGCTGACTGTTGCGCCGGTCGGGTTGGCGTAGGTCGGCACCACCCACATCCCCTTGATGGTGGGGTCGTCGGCCACGAGCGCGGCCACGGCCTCGGCGTCGGGACCGTCCTTGCGCATGGGCACGGTGAGCATCTCCACGCCCAGGCTCTCGAGCAGCGTGAAGTGACGGTCGTAGCCGGGAACGGGGCACACGAAGCGGACGGTCTCCTCCTGGCTCCACGGGCGCTCGGAGTCGACACCACCGAAGAGCATCAGGTCGACCAGGCAGTCACGCATCATGGACAGGCTGGAGTTGCCGCCGGCGACGACCTGCTCCGGCTCCACCCAGAGCAGCTCGGCGAACATCGCGCGAAGCTCCGTGAGCCCCGCGAGCCCACCGTAGTTGCGCACGTCGGTCCCCGAGGAGTCCCGGGTGCCCGAGGGCAGGCGCAGCAGCGCGTCGGAGAGGTCCAGCTGCTCGGCAGACGGCTTGCCACGCGTGAGGTCGAGCTTCAGGCCGCGCGTCTTCAGGTCCTCGTAGGCCGCACGCTTCTCGTCCAGGAGTGCTGCGAGGTCGTCGGGGGACAGGTCGGCCAATGGCTGGGCATTCACGCAGGCAAGGCTACCTACCTGGTGCGGACGCTCATGCAGGCGTCCGGAAGGTCCGGCGGTACTCCTGGGGGCTCACGCCGCTCTTGCGCCCGAAGTGGTGTCGCAGCGTGGCGGCATTGCCGAAGCCCACCTCTCCGGCGACCCAGTCGATCGAGTGGTCGGTGCGCTCGAGCAGCTCCTGGGCCGCACGCACGCGCTCGTTCAGGATCCAGCTGTAGGGCGTGGTTCCCGTCTCTTCCTTGAACCTGCGCGCGAACGTGCGTGGAGACATGTGCATCTGGCGGGCCAGCGTGTCGACGTCGAGCTCCTCCCCGAGGTGGTTGCCGATCCACTCCAGGAGCGGGGCCAGCGCCTCGGAGTCGCACACCGGCACGGGGCGGGCGATGAACTGCGCCTGCCCACCCTCACGGTGCGGTGGGACGACCATGCGGCGGGCCACCATGCTGGCGGCAGCGGCGCCGTACTCCATCCGCCACAGGTGGAGGGAGGCGTCCAGCCCGGCTGCGCTCCCCGCGCTGGTGATGACCTGGCCGGTGTCGACGTAGAGGACCTCCGGGATCACCGTCGCGCGCGGGAACCTCGACGCCAGCTCGTCGGTGTACATCCAGTGCGTCGTGCACTCGCGGCCGTCGAGCAGGCCCGCCTCCCCCAGCGCGAACGCTCCGCTGCACACCGACATCACCCGCGCGCCGCGGTCGACGGCAGCGCGCAGTGCCTCGAGCGCCTCGTCGGGCGCGCGGTCGGCGCGCTTCATGGCGGGTACGACGACCAGGTCCGCCTCGGCGACCCGGTCGAGGCCGTGCTCCACGAACAGGTCGAAGCCGGTGCTGGTGGCGATCCGCCCGGGCACCACGCCACAGACGGCGAAGTCCATGACCGGCAGGTCCATCGCTGACCGGTCGATCCCGAAGGCCTCGCACACCACACCCAGCTCGAAGGGCGCGACCTGGTCCCAGACCAGCGCGGCCACGTTGTCGAGGGTCATGCCGTCACGATGCCCGACGGATGGCAGAAAGTCAACGATAGTTGTCTTTCCTGCCACTCGTGGCAGGAAAGCGACGGACGCAGACTTAATGCCATGACCTTCTTACTGACACTCCTCGTCCTGTCCGTCCTCGCCTCCGTCGCGACGGTGGTCGCTGTCCGGGGAGGCGGCCGCGGCTGCCCGCCCCGCTCGCACCCGCGCGACGACCGCTTCCGTCCGCCCGCCTCGCTCGTGCACTGAACGGACCCACGCACCCACACGTGGGCACCCTTGGTTGGATTGCTGCGTGCAGAGCATCGAGCTGAGCGAGGGCGCCCGGGTCGCGCTGCTGGTCCCCGGTTCGCTCGAGTACGTCGAGGTGGTGATGGCGCTCCTGGCGAGGGGGGTGTTCCCGATCCCGCTCGACCCCTCCCTCACGGCGGCCGAGCGCAGGCGCATCCTGGCCCCGTTGGCGCCCGACCTGCTGGTGACGACGTCCGAGCAGCTGCAGGCACTCCACCACGACCTGGCCGGTGACCGGCGAGGCCAGCCACGAGGCCGGCCCATCCACTGCACGAGCGGGACCACGGGAACCCCCAAGGGCGTCTACTCGGGGCTCCTGTCCCCTGCTGACGCTGCCGCGCTCGTCGCCGAGGAGCGCGAGCTGTGGGGCTTCACCGACACCGACGTCAACCTCGTCCTCAGTCCACTGCACCACTCCGCCCCGCTGCGGTTCGCGACGGGCACGCTGCACGCCGGCGGCCGGCTGGTCATCCCCGGCCGGTTCGACCCGACGCGGGTCACCGAGGCCATCGAGACCGAGCGGCCCACGTCGATGTTCTGCGTGCCCACCCACCTGCAGCGGCTCTTCGCCCACTGGGACCAGGTCGGTGTCCCCGACCTCTCGAGCTTCCGCCTGGTCGCCCACGCCGGAGCCCCGTGTCCCCCTCAGCTCAAGCACCGCTTGATCGACCTGTTCCCGGACGGCTCCACGTGGGAGTTCTACGGGTCCACCGAGGGCCAGTTCACCGCGTGCCGCTCTGAGGAGTGGTTGGCACACCCCGGCACCGTGGGCCGGGCACGCCCGGGCCGCGTCATCAGCGCCGATCCCGACGGACGGCTCTGGTGCGTCGTCCCTCCCCATGCGCGCTTCGCCTACTTCGGCGACGAGGTGAAGACCGCGCAGGCGTGGCGGGACACCGCCGCAGGTCAGGCCTTCACCGTGGGTGACGTGGGCCGGGTCGACGGCGACGGCTACGTCTACCTCGACGGCCGACGCCAGGACCTGATCATCTCCGGTGGCGTCAACGTCTATCCACTGGAGGTCGAGAACGCCCTGCGCGAGGTGCCCGGTGTCGTCGACGTGGCTGTCTACGGCGCGCCGGACGACGACTGGGGCCAGCGTGTGTGCGCCGCGGTCGTGGGTCCGGTCGACGTGGGGGCGCTGGATGCGCACGCGCGCAACGTGCTGGCTCCTGCCAAGCGTCCCAAGGACTACACGGTGGTCGACGCGCTCCCGCTGACGGCTACCGGAAAGGTCCGGCGCGACGCCGTGGCCGCACTCGTCTCCGAGACGCACGAACGGCCCGCCGACTGAGTCGGCGGGCCGTTCGTCAGGGTCGGGTCAGGCGATCAGGCCTGGCCGCCCGTGAGCTTCTCGCGCAGCGCCTGCAGGGCCTCGTCGGAGGCCAGCGAACCGCCGGTGTCGCCACCGCTCTGCGGGCTGGTCTCGTCGTCGCCGCCGGAGGAGTACGACGTCGCCTCGCCGGCCTCGGCCTCGGCGACCTTCGCGTCGGCCTGCTGCTTGACGTGCTGCTCCCAGCGAGCGTGGGCCTTGGCGTACTGGTCCTCCCAGACTGCGCGCTGGTCGTCGTAGCCCTCGAGCCACTCGCCCGTCTCGGGGTCGAAGCCCTCGGGGTAGACGTAGTTGCCCTGCTCGTCGTAGGTGGCGGTCATGCCGTAGAGCGTCGGGTCGAACTCCTCGACGTCGGACGCGGCCGCGGTCTCGTTGGCCTGCTTGAGGGACAGCGAGATCCGGCGACGCTCGAGGTCGATGTCGATGATCTTGACCATGACGTCGTCGTTGACCTGGACGACCTGCTCGGGGATCTCCACGTGGCGCTCGGCCAGCTCGGAGATGTGCACCAGGCCCTCGATGCCCTCCTCGACGCGGACGAACGAGCCGAAGGGCACCAGCTTGGTGACCTTGCCGGGCACGATCTGACCGATCTGGTGGGTGCGGGCGAAGTGCTGCCAGGGGTCCTCCTGGGTCGCCTTGAGCGACAGCGAGACGCGCTCGCGGTCCATGTCGACGTCGAGCACCTCGACGGTGACCTCGTCGCCGACCGCGACGACCTCGGACGGGTGGTCGATGTGCTTCCAGGACAGCTCGGAGACGTGGACCAGGCCGTCGACGCCACCGAGGTCCACGAAGGCACCGAAGTTGACGATCGAGGACACGACACCCTTGCGGATCTGGCCCTTCTGCAGCTGGGTGAGGAAGCCGTGGCGCACCTCGGACTGGGTCTGCTCGAGCCAGGCACGACGCGAGAGCACGACGTTGTTGCGGTTCTTGTCGAGCTCGATGATCTTGGCCTCGAGCGTCTGGCCCACGTAGGGCTGCAGGTCGCGGACGCGGCGCATCTCGACCAGCGAGGCGGGCAGGAAGCCACGCAGGCCGATGTCGAGGATGAGGCCGCCCTTGACGACCTCGATGACGGTGCCCTCGACGACGCCGTCCTCCTCCTTGACCTGCTCGATGGTGCCCCAGGCGCGCTCGTACTGGGCGCGCTTCTTGGACAGGATCAGGCGACCTTCCTTGTCCTCCTTCTGGAGGACCAGGGCCTCGACCTTGTCGCCCACGGAAACGACCTCGTTGGGGTCGACGTCGTGCTTGATGGACAGCTCGCGCGAGGGAATGACGCCCTCGGTCTTGTAGCCGATGTCGAGGAGGACCTCGTCGCGGTCCACCTTGACGATGGTGCCGTCGACGATGTCGCCGTCGTTGAAGTACTTGATGGTCGCGTCGATCGCCGCGAGGAAGTCCTCTTCAGACCCGATGTCGTTGATCGCGACCTGGGGCGCGTCGCCGGCCACGTCGTAGTGGGCAGAGGAAGTAGAGAGGGTGCTCGTCATGGAGGAAGTGATTCCTTGGATGGATGGATTCGTGCGGACACGCGCAGAAGTCGGTTTCACCGATCACCGTCCCGAAGGAGGGCGGTCGCGAGCCGTGGTCCACTACGTCCGGGAACTCGGCAGACCTCTGGCGCAACGCTCAGCGTACGCGTGTCCGCGGGCGCACGTCCAACCGGCGGCTCACGCGCCGGCGAGCTCCGAGACCCTCTCCCGCAGCAGCGCCTCGGCACGATCAGCCACCGGGTTGCGCCGCTCCCGGGCAGCGAGCTCCACCAGGGCCCACAGGTCGGCGGCCGCAGCCGTCTCGCGCAACCGCTCGGGGTCGCCGCCCCGCAGCTCGGAGTACGCCGCCACGGCCGCGTCCGCATAGCTGGGATCCGTCTCGAAGCGGAGCACGTTGCCGAGGTCGGTGAGGGGATGGCCGCTGTGTGCGAACTCCCAGTCGAGGACTGCCACGACCGAGCCGGTGTCGTCGACCAGGACGTTCTTGGGGTTGAGGTCGGAGTGGACCAGGCAGGTGCGTCCCGCCTCGTCCAGGACCTCCTGTGCCTGCGCGGCCACCCGGCGCAGGGCTGCGAGCAGGGAAGCGTCCCAGTGGGCCAGGCCGGGCTCGTGGAACGCGACCCACTCGGGCAGGCCCGAGGCGGCGGGCTCCCGGAACGGCTCGATCCTGAGGTCGACGTCGGCGAAGACACCTGTCCGCAGCGTCGGCATCCCGGCCAGGGTGCCGGCCACCCTCCCCATCGACTCCCCCATCCGGCGCCTTCCGCCGGCGTCCAGCTCCTGGAGGGCCAGGTCGCCGCGCAGCCCGGGCAGCCACGTCGTGACAAGGAGTCCCGGCTGGTCGGACGCTCCGTCGGGCCGTCGTACCTCCAGCACGTCGGGGACGGGCAGCAGGCCGTGCACCAGTCGCAGCACCGCCGCGTCGATCTCGGGCGCCAGGACCCCCCGCGGCTCTCCCGGCGGGTAGATGCGTACGACGACGCGCTCTCCCCCAGCCTCGGACAGGAAAGTCTGGCCCGACCACCCGCCGGCCAACGGCGTCAGCCCGGGGTCGAGGTCCACGTCACCATGCTCCCACGGCCGGTTAGGCTCCCGACGTGGAGCATCACCTGCCGCAGTCGGTACGGGTCGAGCGCCGGGCCGTGGACGAGGCCGAGTCGCGCCGCGCGAACGGACCCGACTGGGACCGCTACGCCGACGAGTACCAGGCCACCCACGGCGACTTCCTGGGCGACGCAGGCTTCCTCTGGGGACCGGAGGGCCACACCGAGGACACCCTCGGCGTCCTCGGTGAGGTCGTCGGGCGAGACGTGCTCGAGGTCGGCAGCGGAGCGGGGCAGTGCTCGCGCCGGGTGCGCATGCACGGGGGCCGAGCCATCGGCCTCGACCTCTCCCACCGCCAGCTGCAGCACTCGAGCCGGCTCGACGGCGAGACAGGTGTCGCGGTCCCGTCGGTGCGAGGCACTGCGACCCACCTGCCGTTCTCCGACGCCTCGTTCGACATCGTGTTCTCGTCCTTCGGGGCCCTGCAGTTCGTCCGCGACATCGACGACGCGGTGGGAGAGGTCGCCCGGGTGCTGCGACCCGGTGGGCGCTTCGCCTTCTCCATCACGCACCCGACGCGCTGGATGTTCCCCGACGATCCCGGCGAGGCGGGCCTCACCGCGACGCAGTCCTACTGGGACCGGACGCCTTATGTCGAGGTCGACGACGCCACCGGAGTCGTGGCCTACGTCGAGCACCACCGCACCCTGGGCGACTGGGTGCGACTGCTGAGCTCCCACGCGTTCGAGCTCATCGACCTGCTCGAGCCGGAGTGGCCCGAGTCCCACGACCGGGTCTGGGGTGGCTGGTCACGCACCCGCGGCATGCTGACGCCGGGCACCGCGATCTTCGTGGCCCTGGCTGCGGGCGGCGAGCGCTCCTAGGCGGTGGCGTCCCGCGACCGACGACGCATGATCGCGACGCCGAGCAGGAGCAGGACCAGGCCCAGGACACCCAGGACGATGGGGGCCCAGATGCGGACGATCTTGAGCTGGGTCGCGAGCGAGGAGTAGGTCTCGACGTTGTCGGACACGGTCTCGGGGTTGTAGCCGATGACCACGTCGGTCAGCGTGGCGACGTCCTCGCCCTCGTAGTTGGCCATCGAGAGCTGGTCCTCCTGACCGCGGATGATCACCCCGGTCTCCGGCTCGACCCACAGGGTCCGGGTGTTGGAGTAGATGCGGTCGATCGTGACCTCACCCTCCTCGTCGATGCCGAAGAACGACGCGGGGGCGTTGATGTCACCCACGTCCGTGGCCGGGATCTCCTGCTCGAAGCGGTAGACCTCCATGCCCTCGATCGTCTCGGTGTCCTTGTACTCGATCTCGGTGGCCTCACCGAGCGAGCCGTCCCAGAACCGGTAGTCCTGCTTCTTGGTCTGGAAGGGGAACTTGAAGTAGAGACCGTCGAAGCCGATCGTGTTGCGGATGCTCTCGCCGTTCTCGTCGGCGGTGGTGCTGGTGAAGGTCCCACAGCACTTCACGGCCTCGCCGGTGTGGCGGTCGAACGCAACCCGGTCGTAGGTGGCCGACCGTGGCGGGTCGTCGGTGTCGATCTCCTCGCCCGGCTCGTTGGTGTAGACGAGGGTCTCCCAGACAGCGATCTGGCGCCCGAGCTCGTCGCTGGCCTCCTCGGAGGCCTCGACGTCACCGACGACGTTGCGCGTCGACACCAGGTCGACGGTGATCTCCTCCTGGTTGGCGATGTCGAAGATGGTCGCGCCAGGACCCTCGGAGACCGAGACGGTCTCCTGGTCGAGCGGCACCACAGCCAGCCGGTCGTAGGCGTAGAAACGCACGAGGAGAGCCAGTCCCAAGAGAAAGACGCCCACGCCCGTCAGAATCACTCCGAGCTTGCCGCTCACTCCACGCTCCCTCATTCTGGAATACTTCCGGTAAGACTGCAGGAACCCATGGGCACCGCGCCGAACGGTATCAGCCGACCGGCGCGCGGTTCGTCACAACGTCAACATTGGTTCTGTGGCGCGAGGTACTCCCCGACCACGAGTGCGTGCGCCGTGTAGAGGAGGCGGTCGTAGGGCGTCCCCCATGCCTGGTCGAGTGGCACTTCTCGCCAGGTGTTGTGCGTGGGCTCTCGCTTGAGCGCACGCAGGCGGGTGAACTCGATCTCTCCACTGCGGATCTGGTCGTCGAGGTCGCAGTTGTAGCCCACGGGATGCGTCACCCACAGCATCCCCCCGGGCTTCAGGTGGGCCTTCAGGCGCCGGATCGCCCGCGCGGGCTTGGCGGGGTCGACGACATCCTCGTCCAGTCCGACGTGCTCCAGTGTCGAGATCGCCAGGACCAGGTCGAACTCGCGTTGCAGGTCGAGGTCCGCGACATCGAGGTTGAGGACTCCCGGCGCCTGTTCGTACTTGTCGACGATGCTGTGGGGGTCGCTGACGTAGTGGCTCAGGACATTCCCGACCTCGAGCACGTCGGCACCTGCGTGTCGGGCGAGGATCTCGCGGGCCAGCGCGACCTCGACCGCACGCTCATTGAGCCAGGTGTAGTGATAGGGATGCACGAAGTAGGGCAGCGCGGCACCCTCCCACTGGAACGAGCCGGACGAACCGCCCGTCCGCGGATGTCCTCGCAACCACTGCCATCCCCAACGGAGGCCCGAGGCGAGGACCGTCGCCACGCCACGCTCGCGCGCGAACGCCGCCAACCGGGCCAGGACTGCAGGGAGGCGTCGCAGCGGCGGCATGACGGTCACAGTAGTGGGGAGGCCGACCTGTCGCGTGCAATAGTCCCCCCATGGTGCGCCCGGTCCCGTCTGGAATCGACGTCACGTTCCCGGCGCTCGACTCGCTGCGCGCCGTCGCGGCCATCGCCGTCCTGGGCACGCACGCGGCCTTCTGGTCGGGCGCCTACTCACAGCCCGCGTGGGGTACGACGCTCGCGCGCCTCGACGTGGGCGTGGCGATCTTCTTCGTGCTGTCGGGCTTCCTTCTCTCCCGGCCTTGGATCGCGCGGCACCGGGCCGGCGTGCCTGCGCCGTCCACCGGCCGTTACCTCTGGAAGCGGGTACTGCGACTCGGTCCCGTCTACGTCATCACCGTCGTGGCGACCCTCGCCGTCCTTCCCGGCAACCGGGACGCCGGTCCGGGCGATTGGGTCACGACCCTGTTCATGGGAAACATCTACGTGGATGACACGCTGCCGGACGGGCTCACGCAGATGTGGAGCCTCGCGACAGAGGTGGCGTTCTACGTCGCTCTGCCGATCCTGATGTGGCTGGCCCTGTCCCGCCGCACCGGCTGGGACCGGAGACCAGACCGCACCCTCGCCGTCGCGGCCGGGATGTTCGTCGTCACCGTGGTCTGGCTGCTGGACCTCTCCGTCCGGTGGGACCACGGCGGCACGATGATCAGGCTCTGGCTGCCCTCCTACCTCACGTGGTTCGCGGTCGGGCTCGTGTTCGCCTGGTGCGACGTGCGCGCGCGAGTGGACCAGCCGCAGCCCGTGGATCGACTCACGGCCGTCCTGTCGGAGATGGGCCGGTCACCGGGACTGTGCTGGGCCGCAGCGGCGGCGCTCCTCGCTGTCGCCGCCACGCCGGTCGCGGGTCCTGCAGACCTGACCCCACCCACGCTCGAGGCGGCGCTTACCAAGAACCTGCTCTACGCGGCCATCGCGGGGCTGGTCATCCTGCCCGGCATCTTCGCGCACACGGACGGGTACTTCGTCAGGATCCTCGCGCACCCGGTGCCGCGTCACGTGGGTCACCTCTCCTACGGCGTCTTCTGCATTCACCTGCTGCTGCTCGAGCTGATCTCGGACTGGCGGGAGATCACGCTCTTCGAAGGACGCGGCCTCGAGCTCTTCGCCCTGACGCTCATGGCCTCGCTCCTGGTCGCGGAGGCGCTCTACCGGGCAGTGGAGCTCCCGGTCCTGCGGCTGCGCAACGTGCGACCGCCCTGGGCAAGATCGAGCGAGACCAGCGCCCCGAGTGCGAACGCCACCAAGAGCTGGGGGGCCACCAGTGCACCGGCCCAGCCGTCGTCGGAGCCCAAGGGCCGCCACCAGTAGACCAGTGACGTCGCGACGATCGGGAGGGGGGCCAACCAAGCGACCGACTGCGCGGTGAGCCACCGGCGAGCCAGCAGCGCCGCGCCGGCACCCACGACGCCACAACCGATGCCCGCCCATCCAGCGACCAGGCCGAGGGCGGCCAGCCCTGCCAGGGGGACCGTCCAGACAGCCACCCGGGTACCCAGGGCCGGGCTGGTCGAGGAACGCCGTCGAGCGGCCAGGGTGCCGATGAGCAACAGCAAGAAGAGAGCGGCACCCCCGGCGAGCGCCACTCGGTAGGCCAGGTCCGGGGCGAAGCGAAGCTCCAGGCGGTCGGTTCCGGCCGGGACCCACCACGCCTGCTGCCAGCCGTCAACCACTGCAGGCACAGCGTCTTCACCTGCCTGTGTGGCGGCCTCCCAGCCCGGATTCGCGTTCTGTCGTACGACGGCCAGGGCCGAGGACTCCGGGGCGAGGAACTCGACCTCGCCCGCCACCGGCGAGTCCATCCGCAGGGTCGCGTCCGCTCGCACGGGACCGGACGCTGCACTCCCCGGGAGGCTGAAGAGGATCCGGGTCGGACGGAACGCCGGAGCGGGCGTCATGACCACTCTCGAGATCTTGGCGCCGAGCTCCAGGGTCGACGGCCCGCAGACGCGCACAGGGACCTCGTCGCCGTCGAACAGCTGACGTGGCGAGGCGATCACCGTGGAGGCGTAGACCTGGTCGGCGACGCGGACGGTCGGTCCGAACCCGCACCCGATGTCCGTCGGGACCTCCGACAGGTCCAGTGGCAGGAGCCCGACCCCCTCGATCCTCAGCTCGCCGATCCCCACGGGCAGCGGCCGAGGGTCCGCGAAGCCCGTGCGGCTCTCCCCCGACGTGGAGTCCAGGACCCTGATCTCGAGTCGGCTGGTGCGAAACGGGGTGACCCGGGCATGGCCGTCCCGGTCGAGACGCACTGTCTGTCGTCCGCCGGGGTGGATGAGCTGGACGCGTGTCGGCGCAGCCGCTGGTGCCTGCCTGTCGAGGCTCAGGCGCACAGCGCGGACTCGCCGATCGCCGATCCAGTTGATGCTCAAGGACGGCGTCTGGTCCTCGACGTCGGCCAGCCATGTCGTGCCCAGGGCACCGTCGACGGCCGCCACTGCCGAGGCCCGGGCGTCTTCGACCCCTGTCGAGGACGCGGAGACGTTCACGAGCTGCTGGCGCTGGATCAGGCCGGACAACGCATCCCCGGCGATTGGTCGCGCCGTCGCGGACACCTCGTACGCGGCACCCTCACCTAGCCGCAGCGTCCGGTCGATGACCCCACCGTCCTCGTCGGCCCGGGCGCGATCCGCCGCGCAGCGGACGTCGGAGTCGAGGAGCACGCAGGCACCGCGGGCGGGAGTCGAGGAGAGGAGGACATCGTCCGGAGCTCCCCAATCGGCGGGGACCTCCGGAAGAACAAGCGTGCGGTCGAGGTCGAGGCCTTCGACCTGCACTTCGGCGACCGCGAGCTCCCGGGGCGTCTTCCCCGCAGCTGTCACGCGGATCCACGACGTCGCGCCACTCGGCACCTCGAAGCCGACGGAGGTCCCGTCGGGCACGAAGTGGGCCTCGGACGCGCCCGTCTCGGTCTCGACCACCATGCGCTGGGGGACCTCTCCCGCCGAGTCGCCGGCCAGCACCGTGACACGCTCCACCTCCCGTGGCTCGTCGAGGACGACCCTGACCCATGGATGCTCGTCGGATCGCGGTGGCCCTGACTCGTAGACCGTCTCGACCCGTCCGTCGAAGGCGAAGTAGGGAGCAGCCTCGGGCAGCACCGCGCCCCTGGTGTCGGCGAAGGCGCGCGAACCCGAGGCATCGACGGTGCGTGCCCCGTCGAGCTCGACGGTGGTCTCCCACCGATCCTGGCCCTCCAAGAGGTAGTCGCGCGCCGGGGCACCACGGCGCCCGTCGTCGGAGGGCGACAACGTCAGCGAGCGTCCGTCGTGCACGCGGGCGAATGTGGCCTCTCGTCGTCGCAGGCCGTCGGTCACGATGAGTCCACCGTCCGCCGGACCCTCTGGAGCGTCGACGGCGAGGAGCACTGGCTCGTCCCCGACGAGCCCAGCATCCAGCAGGTCGAGGATGTTCTCGGGACCCCCCACCACGACAGGTGGTGTGGTGGCGAGCACCGCGTCCTCGGCGCCACGTACCTCGTAGATCTCGACAGCGGGATAGGACGCGTGCCAGCCGTCATCCACGACAACGCGCTTCGAGCCGCGTGCGCGCAGTCGGACAGGTCCCCCGAGCTCAGGCCCGAACTCTGCGACCTTGCGGAGTCCCGGGGAACCGTCCAGTGCCTGGTGAACCAGAACGGGCGAGGGTCGATCGCCGGAGGCGCTCAGGTCGTTGCGCACGACGACGTGGCCGATTCCGGCCCTGCGCAGGAATGCGGCCAGCCCCTGGGACGGCCTGCCTGCAGCGAGCCGAGCCTCGATGGCATCGAGCATCCGGATGTTCCCCGGAGGCGCCAGGGGTATCGCGTTGCGCAGCGCCCAGTCCACAGTCCCGAGCGCCTGTGCCGGCTCGTCCTCGGGCATCCCCCACTGGTAGGTCGCAAAGCTGGAACCGGGGACCAGCAGGGCAGTGGTTCGCTCGGCGTCGCCAGCAGCCTCGGCCTCCAGCCACGAGAGGCTCCGCTCCCAGTAGGTCGGGACAGACTCGAAGTCACCGGAGGGAGCGAGCCGCCCTGCGAGCGCTGGGCTGGCCACGCCGACCACGGCGACCCCGGCGAGGAGCAGGACACCGGCGTAGGCCACGCGCTCGCCGTCTCGCAGCCACGCGCGGACGGAGAACGGAACGGTGGCGGTGCCCTGCGCGCGTGCCGCGATCGCCGCCAGGACGTGTGCCAGTCCCAGGACGAGGGTGAGTCTCACGAGCGGCTCGAACTTGTGCACGTTGCGCAGCGGCGCGAGGGCAGCATCCAGGGCGGCCTGCTCGGCGCCGGCGAACCAACCCTGGACGGCGCCGGTATGGCCGAACGAGACGAGGACGACGCCCATCAGCAGTCCCAGCATCAGGAACCGCCGGTGCGGGTTGCTGCCCAGGGTCATGCCCACGAGTCCGAGCACGAGCAGGACCGCGCTGTTCAGCGCGATGTAGCCAGTGGCGATCAGGTCGTTGCCTGCCTGCCACGTGGGATCGACGTACGGCACCCAGTGGGAGGTCCCCCGCAGCACGTCGAACAGGGTCGTGGGCACGGTGGTGACGGCGGAGCTCTCGATGAAGTCGAGGAAGGGCGGGCTGTAGCGACCCAGGAGCAGCAGGGGAACCAGCCACCACAACGTCGCGACGAGGACGAGACCCGGCCACCACGTCATGAGGGTCCGGCGACGCGCTCCGGGTTCGCGCGTGAGCAACCACAGCACGCCCAGGGGGATCACCGCGAACGTGGCCGCCGCGTTGACGCCACCCACCGAGGCGACGGCCAGGGCCGACAGGGCTGCTGCTCGGCGCGCAGAGCCCGTGCGAGAGCCGGTGACCAGTGGGACGAGCACCCACGGCGCCATCGCCATCGGCCAGGCCTCGATCGAGATCGGCCCGAGGGTGGTGAGGACCCGTGGCGAGAGGGCGTAGGCGAACCCTGCGACGATCCGGCTCGTCGGCGAGCCGAGGTCGAGCGCCCGGCAGAGGGCGACCACGCCCAGGAAGGCGGCCACGAGCAGCAGTGACCACCACAACCGCTGCACGACCCATCCAGGGGCCGACATGAGATCGCCCACCCAGAAGAACGCCCCCATGGGGAAGAGGTAGCCGTAGGCCTGGTTCTGGACCTGCCCGAACCCGCCGGAGGGGTCCCACAGGTGCAGCGCTCTCTCGAGCATCGCGCCCGGATCGGCGACGAGGTCGAACTTCGTGTCGCTGGCCAAGCGACCCGGTCGCTGCGAGAACGCCAGCGCGACCAGGGCGAGGCAGCACACGGCGAGCCTGAATCGCCGGGTGACCGCCATCTGCCCGGTGCTGTCGACGCCGCTCGTCATCGACGACGCAGGACGATGACCAGGTTCCACGTCACCACTTCACGCACCACTGGAAGCGCTGACAGCCAGCGGGCCGCCGCGGGGTTGTAACGCGGGACGACGTCCAGCACCTCGGCCCCGGTCTGGTTGCGCGCCCACCTCGTCCCCGCAGCGACAGTGACAGGGAAGAGGGACTCCCCGAACCGGTTCTTGGGCTCGTGCCCGTGGCGTCGGGCATAGCGCCGTCGGGCACGGTGTCCCCCGAGGTAGTGCCAGGGCGCCGTCTCGTGGCCGCCCCATGGCCCGTACCAGACGGTGTAGGAGATGAAGGTGATCCCACCCGGCTTGGTGACCCGGACCATCTCGTCGGCCATGCGCCACGGATCGGAGACGTGCTCGAGGACGTTGGAGGAGTAGCAGACGTCGAATGTCTCGTCCGCGAAGGGCAGCTCGAGCCCACTGCCCAGGACGGTGCGCGAGGAGATCGACCCCAGACCGGAGAGTTCACCCACGTCTGCGTCCAGCGCGAAGTAGCTCGCCCCCGCCCCCTCGAACGCCTGGCGGAAGTATCCGGGGCCACCGCCGACGTCGAGCATTCGGCATCCCGCCAGGTCGGCATATTGACCGACGTGACCCACCGAGTCCGCCGCGAGCGCGCCGTAGAACACGTCCGGCTGGGTCTGCTCGAGGCGGAACGCACGGAACAGCCGGACGGAGCGGCGAAGTGTGGGTGCCCAGGCCAGCGGTTCCTGGGAGAGCTGCTGTGACACCCGGCGACTGTAGCCGATGCTCGGCTCCAGGATGCGTGAGCGACTAGCGTGGCTGTGTACACCGACCGCCGAGCTACGAGGGACACGTGAAGCTGATCGTGCAGATCCCCTGCCTGAACGAGGAGGAGACCCTTCCTTCCGTCCTGGCGACCATTCCGCGCCAGGTTCCGGGCGTCGACGAGGTCGAGATCCTCGTGATCGACGACGGCTGCACCGATCGCACGGTGGAGGTAGCGCGAGAGCACGGTGTCACCCACTTCGTCCACCACGCCCGCACCCAGGGCCTGGGCCGGTCGTTCCGCGACGGTGTCGTGCGCTCACTCGAGCTGGGGGCCGACGTCGTGGTCAACACCGACGGGGACAACCAGTACCCCCAGGAGCGCATCCCCGACCTGGTGCGGCCCATCGTCGAGGGGCGCGCCGACCTGGTCATCGCAGATCGCCAGACCCACCTCATCGGACACTTCTCACCCCTCAAGAAGCTCCTGCAACGCGTGGGGAGCGCTGTCGTCAACCGCGCCGCCGGCACCGACCTGCCTGACGCCGCCAGCGGGTTCCGCGCCTACTCACGGGAGAGCCTCATGGTTCTCAACGCGATCACCCGCTTCAGCTACACGATGGAGACGATCATTCAGGCGGGGAACAAGCGCCTGAAGATCGAGAGCGTGCCCATCACGACCAACGCGAAGTCGCGGGAGTCGCGGCTCTTCCGCTCGACACCCGAGCACGTGGCGAAATCGGCAGCCGCCATCGTCCGGTCCTACATGATGTACAAGCCCTACGTCCTGTTCGCCTGGCTCACCGCGGTGTTCGGGTTCCTGGGGATGATCCCCTTCGTGCGCTACGGGATCCTGTGGCTCCGCAACCGCGAGGACGGCCACCTGCAGTCTCTGCTCCTGGGCGCACTGCTCCTCATCCTCGCCTTCATGAGCCTGATGCTCGGAGTCATCTCCGACCTGATCCGCAGCAACCGCGTCCTGATCGAGGACAACCTCGAGCACACCAAGCGCAGCCGCTTCCACGTCCCCTACCCGGGAGTGGACCTTCCCGCTCGTGCGCCGGTGCGAGGACTGGACCGGGCGGCCGAACGCTGAACGAGACAGTCGTGCGCCCACCCCCCAGGGGTCGCGCCCTCCGCGCCACGCTCGCGGTGCTGATCGTCCTCGGCAGTGCCTACGTGCTGGCCGCACAGGGCGAGGGCCTCTCCACCGCCGTGCGCGAGCTGAGCCCGGGCAGGGTCGCCCTCTCGGCTCTCGCTGCGATCGTCGGAGGCATGTGCGTGGAACGCACCTGGCTCTCGCTGCTGAACGGCTTCGGCGTGGACGTCCCCCACCGCGACGCGGCCGCGGGCTTCTACACGACCCAGCTGGGCAAGTACGTCCCCGGCTCTGTCTGGCCGGTCCTGGCCCAGGTCCATCTGGGGGCCCGCCTGGGCGTGCCGCGGCGCATGATGCTCGGCGCGAGCCTCCTCCTGCTGGTCATGGTCACCGCGAGCGGCACCGTTGTCGGGGCACTCCTGCTGCCGTGGTCGAGCGCCGACAGCATCGCCAGGTACTGGTGGTTGCTGCTGCTGCTCCCGGCCCTGCTCCTCCTGCTCCACCCCCGCGTCGTGATGTGGCTCATCGACCGCGCCTCGCTGGTCACGTCGGTCGAGCAGCTCGACGCCCGTGTCTCGCCGCAGGCAGTTCTCCGTGCCGGGATCTGGTCGGTCCTGGGCTGGGTGGTGCTGGGCTGCCACCTGCTGGTGCTGTTGTCCGCCTACGAAGCCCTCGACCTGCGTCTTGCCGTGGCCTCGGTCGGAGGCATCGCCTTGGCCTGGGCCGCAGGACTGGCATTCATCCCGGCACCGGCGGGGGCAGGCGTCAGGGAGGGGGTCCTCCTTCTGACGCTCGCGCCGCTGGTGGGGACGCAGCCGGCACTGGCCGTGGCACTCGCCTCCAGGGTGCTCCTCACCCTGTCCGACCTGACCCTCGCCGCTGGGAGCGTGAGCCTGCGAGCGCTCCGTCGCATCATCGCCGAACGAGCAGCGAGGTCTGCTCGGGGTAGGGAAGAGTCGGGGTCAGCCCCCTGAATACCTGCTCGCGCAACCCGGACCCCGTGATGGCTCGCCGGTAGCGGCGGCGCCGGCTGTTGTCGAAGACGATCAGCCCGTCGGGCGAGAGCCTCTCGATCGCGGCTCCCAGGCATGCCTCACGGGCACGACCGTCGATGACCACCAGGTCGAAGGACCCCGGTACGTCATCGATCGCGCCGACGTACTCCGCGAAGTCGAGTCCTTGGTGACCTTCCTTCCGCGAGGGCAGGGCCGGGTGCGTTCTGGCGACCGGTGGCACGACCGACAACGCCACGTGTGGATGCTCCGCGAGGACAGATCCCATGAGCTCCGCGAAGCCCGCGTCGTGCTCGACGCTGTGCACCTGCCCTGCACGCCGCGCCAGCCACACCGTGCTGGCTCCCGAGCCATACTCGAACACCCTGACGGGTGCCGGGCGAGCAGACAGCCACTCCTCCACGGCCGCGATCGCGCCGTAGGTCCACCAAGGGACGTCGAGCTCCACCAGCGCGTGTGAGTCGTGCACCCGGGTGAGGCTGTGCACCCAGTGTCGCCACCTGCGGTCCAGTGGCGGCGCCCCGCCGTCGAGCCCGAGGAGGTCGAGTGCCCGACCTGCACCTCGCACGGACCTCGTGTAGATGCGCTTCATCGTCGCGAGGGAACGCATGGGGTGAAGCCTAGTGCGCGTGCTAGGTGAGGGGGACGCCCACATGCGTGTTCACGAGGCAGAAGTTGGTCTCGGGATCGGAGGACTCGAGCTCGAGGATCGCGGGCCTGCCGTTCTCGAGCCGACGGTGCAGGACGACGAGCTCCCCCACCATGTCGAGCGTGGCCGACCCACTGGTGACGGAGAGCTCGCTCCCGTCCTGGTCGTAGGCCCTGAGCGTCACCCGGTTGGCATGCGGCTGGTAGAGCTCCAACTGAAGGAACCACTCCTTCACGCCGGACACCTCGGAGAGCCTGATCCGTGTCGTTCCCAATCCGTGCACGTGGATCCCACAGCTCTTCTGCCGACGCCCGCTGAAGTTGGCCACCTTCACGAACTTGGCGGGCACCAGGGCTCCCCGGTCGTCCACCACCAGCCGGCCGGTCGTCTGTCCGCCGAAGGCCGCCTCGACACCGGCGAGTGCCAGCAGGTCAGACACGTGCATCTGGGAGACATAGGGGACGACGGCCTCGGGAAGGAGAGTGTCGTAGATCTGCACCCCTGGCCCACGCTCGGCCGTGTCCTTCAGCAAGGCGGAGGTGTAGTCCTCGGCGGGGTTCTCCCAGAACACCGAGGCGAAGGAGATCGCGGACACCACGCTCGAGACCAGCAGAGCGACGGCGGGGGCGACGAGCAAGGTCGACGTCCTGCGCCCGTCGGAACGTGAAGCTGCGGACCTCGTCCCGGCCGGGGTGCGAGCCGGCGTCGACCCGAATGCCAGCACGATGCCCAGGGCAAGCGCGAGGGGGACGTAGTAGCTGTAGCGCAGAACCTCGGGAATGAGCTCGCCCACGTAGTACCACCGGCCCAGCCCGACGAGAACCAGGCTCGTCAGGACGGTCCACACGGGAAGTGCCCAGGCAACCAACGCGACCCAACCCGAACGTCGCAAGCTGGTCACGATGAGGCCGACCAGCGCAACCTGTCCCACTACGAGGAGAGCAAGCGGCGGGTCGGCGTAGGCGCTCCACTGGTTCGGGAACGCGTAGAACTGCCAAGGTCCGCCAACCAGTGCTGGCCCGAGGATCTCGAGCCAGCCCTGCCCCAGCAGCCACCCCGCATCGCGCGCGGTGAACTCCGACGACGGGCTGTTGTAGTCACCACTGAGGTAGAGGCCGGCGAAGACCGCAAGCCCCAGCGCCAGCATGAGCCACCCCGGCCACAGCGCCAGGCCGCCACGCAGCCGCGCCCGCCAGGGACCCCGCTGGAGGAAGACGAACGAGAGCGCGGGCAGGAAGAGGAGCGTGGGGAGTGTCTGCTGGGCGAAGGCGAGCATCACCAGGACCAGCACGGCGACGAGCGCGGCGTCTGCGAGTCGTCGCTCGCGGACGAAGCGCACGTGGGCGAGCATCGCCCCGACAAGGCACGCCTGGCTGACCCCAAGACCGAGTCCGCTGTTCAGCGCTGCCGTGCCAGGCACCAGGTAGGCGCTGAACGCGTAGCCGAGCAGCACGATCCAGAGCCACGGGCGGGGACCGACCAACGTCTTGAAGAGGCGCCACAGGAGCACGGTCGTGAGCGCCTGGAATGCCACGCGAACGAGGACGGTGACCCACCACTCGAGTGGTGCAGCCCTGTTGAGGAGCCAGTAGACGAGCCGCTGAGCGGCACCGAAGTGCCCACCCAGGGTGCTCGTGAGGTAGTCCCAGTCGAGCGGCCTGCCGTTGGCGTAGGCGAGATTCGGGAGGTCCGCGCCGCTGAACCAGCCGCGCATCATGATGAACCCCAGCCACAACGACTGTCCGAGGACGATGGCTGTGAGAGCCAGGTGCTCGCGCGACAGCGTCAAGGAGACGGTCGGCGGTGCTGACTTCTCGGACCCGACGTCGCCGTGGGTCATGGTGCTCGCCATGGCGCGCAGGCTATCCCACCTGCCCGGCCCAACGGTGGCTTCCTCAGGACCTGGTCGGGCGGGTCAGCGCACGACCGGACACGACCCCGACGACGAGTGCGGTGATGACGTCGGCACCCGGGTGCGGAGTGAGGATCGACGGAGAGCCCAGTGCGACAAGGGCGGCGACCACCAGGGCCCCCGCACAGATGAGCCAGATGAGCCAGTCGCGTCGGAGGCGGACGATCCGGCCGAGCAGAGCCCCTGCAGCAAGCGGGAGCGACACAAGGGCGAGAGCCACCAGCACGACGGCATCTCTAGCCCGTGTGCGGGCAAGCCCGCCGACACCGGCCAGGTCTGCCGGCTCCGGCGAGGGAGCCGTGGACCTGCCACGGCGTCGCACGGCCACCAGCATGACGACAGCCAGCAGCATCAACGCCACCGCGAGCACCAGTCCCCCGATGAGCGCGACCTCGAACAAACCCTGGGGCGCGTAGGTCAGCTGCACCGTCCCACTCGTGCCGGCTGGCAGCACGAACCCCTGCTGCCAGCCCTGCAGCACGACGGGTTGCAGCTCCTCTCCGTCCGCAGTGGCGCCCCACCCGCGGTTGAAGCTCTCGCTCACCGCCAGGACGGACTCCGAGTCAGCTTCGACCTCGACCGTGCGCTCCGTCGCAGACCACTCTGTCACGACGGGGGCACCGAGCGACCGGGCCGGAACCACGGCTGCGGCCGGCGAGAGGGAGAGCGTCGTGACAGCGAAACCGGGCGGATTCGTCACCCTGATCCGGTGCTCACCTCGAGGCAGCACCAGTGTGTCGGCGCCCTTGCACGGGGTGACGGCGAGCTGGCCACCCGTCCTGACGTCCTCGAGCGTTCCGCGCAGGCGGGTCTGCACCTGTCGACCCGCAACCTCCACCACTGGGCCGAAGCCACAGACAGTCCCCGTCGGTGTGCTGGGCCCCGGCGCGTGCTGCAGGTCCATGATCCCGCGCACGACCAGCTCTGAGATGCCGACACCACCGGGTCCGGCCGCACCGAGCGCGGTCACTCTCAGCTGGCGCGTGCGCACGGTCCGCATCTCTCCAGCACGGGGACCCGAGGTGGTCACCACCTGAGGTCCACCGGTCCCCGGTCCGGCGTCGACCAGGAGAGCTTCTGGCAGCTGGCCGGGGTGGTCGGGCGAGCGGCTGGCGCTGAGACGAGTCACCTTGCGTCGTGGTCCCCAGGACAGCTGCAGCGTGGGCGAGGGATCGTGCGGGGCAGAGGTCCAGCCGGTCGACTCGTCGCCGTCGAACGCCAAGGCACCGGTGACCGCGGGGTCCCCGCCGAACGTGGAGCTCACATCCACCCGCACCAGGTCGTCCTGCAGCGGGACGCGCAGCTGCTCGAGGCCGGGGCCGTCGGTGGCGATCGCCCGCCCCTCAAGTCGCCAGCTCCCCCCCTCGGTGACCGTGATGATCCTGTCGAAGCCTCGGGCCTCGGAGGTCTCGCGCTGGCGGCTCACGGCGCAGCTGACCTCTCCACTCTCACCGGCCACGAGGCAGGCACGGCGTGGCGCCTCGCTGGACATGAAGACGGCGGTACCGGATGAGACCTCCCCCGGCAGCCTCAGGGACCTGCTCACCTCGTGGTCGGCGATGCGCACGTCCGAGAGTCGCACCCGTCCAGAGGGTGAGGAAGCCGCCAGGACGGTGACCCGAAGCCTGGTCGCCGCAGGATCTTCCACGTCCACCCAGGGGACGGTCCCGTCCGCCCGCACCTCAGCCACCACCGAGTTGTTCTCGGTCGCGATGCGAACGGACGTGACACCTACCCCGGAGGAGACGTCGAAAGCGAGCGACACACTGCTCACCTCGGTAGGGCGTTCAAACCTGGCCTCCACCCATTGCCCCTCGGGGCGCGAGTATGGGGCTGTCTCCCAGTTGGTGAGGTACGACTGGTCGAACGCCGCGTAGGGGTGGTGCTCGGGACTCACGGCGCCCAGGATGTTCGCGTAGCCGGCGGACGTGGACGCGAGGATCTGGGCGACCCCGTCGTACTCCGCGGTGGTCATCTGCTCTGGGATCGCGTCGTCGAGGTAGTCGTGCGCCTGCCTGTCCAAGCGGTATCGGTCCTCGGCAGTCATCACTCCTGAGCGGCTCTCGTGCACGCGCCCGAAGTTGCGCTCGATGCGCCGCAGGCTGTCGGTCACCACATCCGTCTGCTCACCGTCCGTGGCAAGGACAACGGCCTGGTCTTCGTCCACCAGGCCGGCCGCCCTCAGTTCCGGCACCACTTCCGGACTCCCGGAGACCACCGCCCGCCCACCCCAGTCGCGCACGTCGACCCGCGGCTCCGCGTCGTCGCCCACCTCGTAGACGACAAGCGCGGGGCCACCGTCCACTGACTCACCGAAAGTGGCAGACACCTCTGCACCGGGGAGGTTGTTCATCGCGGCGTGTACGACGGCCGGTGCAGGGGCATCCGTCGCCTCGCGGTCGAGGTCGTTGCGAACGATCACATGCGTGATGCCCAGAGCGCGCAGCGCCTCTGCCAGCCCATCCTGCGGTCTCGCCTCTGCCACGGCCTGCTCCACCGAGTCGAGCAGTCTGAGGGTGCCTGCCCGGGAGACGGTGATCTGCGCGCGAGCCACCCAGGGAGGGGGGTCGAGCACTTGGATGGGCTCGTCGATCGTGCGACCCCAGGTCTGGACGCCAAAGCTGGTGCCGGGCAGGACCATGACCCGGGTTGGCCCCGGCTGATCAGTCACGTGGTCCACCGCGGCACGCCAGGTCGATGGCATCGCCTCGAACCCGTCATCGGTCCTCAGCGAGCCGGCTGCCGCCGGTATCGCGGCGACGGCGATCAGGAGTCCCGTACCGGCAAGCTTCAGGACGCGGGACGCCCGCTCCGCCTGGGCCGACCTGCCCAGACGCGGCGCCCACGCCGTCACCCAAGCAGCGATACCCAGGCTCAGGGGCAGCCGAACCAACGGGTCGAACTTGTGGATGTTCCGCAAGGGAGCGAGCCAGGTGTCGAGGGCGACCAGCCACGACTCCGAGAAGAGCGACCCGGCCCAGCCGCCGCTGCCCGCCGTGAGCACCGCCATGCCGATCACGAGGGACGAGACCAGCACCCGCCGCTCCCAGAGCCCGCGCTGCAGGAGCCCGACAAGACCGATGGCGGCGACCAGCACCGTCGTGAGCAGCAACAGGCGGGAGGACGCCAGCTCGTACGCACCGGACCACCCGACCGGGCCGCCACCTGAGAAGTGGGCCACCCAGTGGTTCGCCCCTCGAAGGGAGGACAGCCACCCCGTTGATCCGGCAGTGCTCTCCGCGGACTCGATGAAGTCCAGGAAGGGGGGACTGTAGTAGCCGAGCAGCACGAGGGGGACGAACCACCACAGCGAGGCGACGCCCACGAGAGCGCCCCATCCCAGCAGATCGCGGACTCGGTGACGGAGCGTTCTCCCGGCCGCTGTCGCGAGGAGGAGAGCCGGAAAGATCACGCAGGCGAAGACGAGGGTGGCGTTCTGTCCACCCATCAGGGGAACCGTGGCCGCTGACAGCACGAAGGCGATCCGCCCGCTGAGTTGACCACGCAGGTAGAGAACCAGTGGGAGCACGGTCCACGGCAGCACCGCGGCCGGCAGGCTCTCGCCGCTCAGGCTGCCCACAGTGGTCAGGACGCGCGGGGACAGCATGTAGGCGAGACCCGCCAGGATCGCTCCCGATGGTCCGACCCCGGGCCAGCGAGCTGCGAGCCGTCGTGCGCCCTCGTAGGCCAGCAGCATGACCGCCGCCGACCACAAGCGCTCCCAGATCCACATGGGGATATCCATCAGCTCGCCCAGGAGGAAGACCGGGCCCATGGGGAACAGGTAGCCCGAAGCCTGGTTCTGCAGGCCACCGATCGCCCAGTCGGCGTTCCACAGGCTGGTGCTGCGGGCCAGCAGGTCGGCTGGATTGAGTTGCATGTCCAGCTTGGTGTCGAAGGTGATTCGCCCGGGCTGCTGGACCATGTTGAGCAGGATGACCGAGCCGACGACGACGAGGTGGACACCCATCCGCCAGACTGACGAGCCACGCGCACGCGACTGGACCCGGAAGATCAGACCGTCGACCACCGCGACTGCCCTTCCGTCGTCGATCCACGCATGCCTTCGGCAGTCTATATTCTGCGTCGGTACTCCGGATCATCCGGGCCTCTGCAACGTGAGGAAGTCTTCGTGGATGATCATGCGCCTTCGACGTTCGACGCCACCTGGGAGATCGCCTCGGACATCCCGGGGTGGTTGACGAAGGACCAGGCCCGGCTCCTGCACCAGGCCGTCGGGGATCTCGACGACCCCTTGGTCGTCGAGATCGGTAGCCACCAGGGCAAGTCCACCGTGATTCTCGCCGCAGCCGCACGCGAGCGCGGCGGACGCGTCGTGGCAGTGGACCCCTTCATCGAGGGGCGCCTCTTCGGCGGAGTGTCCACGAAGACCAAGTTCCAGAACAACATGGAACAGAACGGTCTGACCGAGTCGGTGGAGCTGCTGACCGACTACAGCACGCGGGCACGCCCCGGTTGGACCCGATCGATCGACTGCCTCTACATCGACGGCAAGCACGACTACTGGACCCTGGCCGATGACCTGAAGTGGTCCGTCCACCTCCCTGAGGGGGCGCCGATCCTGATCCATGACTGCTACTCCTCCATCGGCGTCACCCTGGGCGTGCTCGCCCACGTGCTGCCGTCGCGGCGAATCCGCTACGAGAGCCGCGCAGGTTCCATGGCATTGTTCAAGGTGGGAAAGCCGTCGTGGCAGGACCGCGTCAGGATCCTTCGCGAGATGCCCTGGTGGGTTCGCAACGTGGCAGTGAAGGTCCTGCTGCGTCTGCGCCTGCGACGCCTCGCGGCACGGGTCTTCCAGCACGAAGGACCCTACGACCCCTTCTGACCGGTCTGGCTGGACCCTGGCGGCGTCAAACCCGGCTCATCGACCACGAACACTTCACAAGACGGGTAGCGTGCGAGGCATGCAGGGAGCTTCCCCCGCGACCCTTGCGGGACGCCACATCGTCTTCTTCAACTGGCGCGACACCACCAACCCCGAAGGCGGGGGCTCCGAGCGGTACGTCGAGGCCATGGCTCGAGGAGTCGTCGCCCATGGGGGTCGCGCAACCATCTTCTGCGCCGCCCACGACCAAGCGCCCGCCGACGAGGTCATCGGCGGCGTCGAGTTCGTGCGGCGCGGCAACCACGTGGCGATCTACCTCATCGGCGCCCTGAGGCTCCTCCTCGGGACCTTCGGCAAGGTCGACCTCGTGGTGGACGTCCAGAACGGGCTCCCCTTCTTCACACGTCTGGTGACACGGGCCCCCGTCGTCGTGCTCGTGCACCACGTGCACCGTGAGCAGTGGCCGATCGTCTACCCCGGTCTGGTCGGTCGCCTCGGCTGGTGGATCGAACGCATTCTGGCTCCATGGTTGTACCGCCGGTCTCAGTACATCGCCGTCTCTCGCGCCACGCGCGGTGAGCTCATCGCCCTGGGTATCGGCCAGGACCGGATCGCGGTGATCCACAACGGCACATCACCCCCACCCGCCGTGGAGCACACACGTAGCACCCAGCCCACGCTCTGCGTGCTGGGCCGCCTGGTCCCGCACAAGCAGGTGGAGCACGCGATCGACGCAGTCGTGGCCCTGCGCGAGACCCACCCCGATGCCCATCTGATTGTCGTGGGCAACGGTTGGTGGGACGCAGACCTGTCGGAGTACGTCGCCAAAGAGGGCGCCGCGGACTTCGTGACCTTCACCGGACACGTCAGCGAGCGTCGCAAGCACGAGATCCTGGCGCAGTCGTGGCTCATGCTCCTGCCGTCCCTGAAGGAGGGGTGGGGCATCGTGGTCGGCGAGGCCGGCAGCCAAGGAGTCCCCACGATCGCCTACTCCACAGCCGGGGGGACTCGTGAGTCGATCTCTCACGACAAGTCGGGACTGCTGGTCGACACCCCCGCGGCCTTCACCGAGGCGGTCAGGCGACTCGTCGAGGACGACGCAGAGCGTGAGCGTCTGGGACGTGGCGCCCACGCCATGTCCCACACCTTCTCATGGGCTCACTCCCAGGGCTCGTTCGTCCACGTCCTCAGTGAGGTGCTGAAGGGCGAGCGAGTGTCCAGCGAGGACCCTGACGGACCCTCCCCCGTCGACCAGCGGAAGCGCTCCTGGCGGCGAACCGGACGAGTGGCGAACTAGCGGGTGGTCTCGTTGGTGCCGTAGTCCATCACGGTCTGCTCGGGCTGGGCCGGAGCGCTGCTCACGGTCTGGACCACGCCGACAGTCGTCAGGGCAGCAAGCAGCAGACCGACGAGTACGGCAACGATGCCCGCGATTCTTCCCTGCACGTCAATGGCTCCACTCCACTAGGTGACGGTCACGGTAACATCTCGTCGTCGGCGGGGTCGCATTTCCGCGCAACTGGGCGCCTCACGCGCCACAGCTGCACCAGCGCCATGCACAGGGCGCCGCCAGCTGCTGCCCAGGCCAGCACCAGCAGCAGCAGCTCGGGCACTCTCCCGGTCCACGGGTCCGAGGCACGTACCTCCTCGGCGGGCAGCTCCCACAGGGTCAGCAGGTCGCCCCTGTGGAGCACCTCCGAGTCACCCGGGGTGGCTGAAAGTCCTGGGGCGGAGGCCCCCAGAGCGCGCTCCGCCTCGTGGTCGACCACGACCCAGGCGATGCCCAGCTCGCGCAGGGCCTGTTCGACGCCCTCGTCGTCAGGCGTGCGCAGGATGCGGGCGACCTCCTGGGCGCGCACGTCCTCCCCGGGGATCTCGCGGCCGGAGACCACCAGGACGTCGCTGGACAGGTAGTTCGCCGGGAGGTATCTCTCGAGAGGGTTCAGCGTCCTGCGACCGTCGTTCCACGGTGGCAGTCGGAAGGGCGTGAAGGGCAGCAGGAGGAGGTCACCGCTGCGCCCTGCCTCCATCCGCTCGCTGAGCGCGCGCTCGGCCTGCGCGTACTCCGTCGGGTAGCCGACCGCATCGAGTCGACCGGAGAGCCCGAGCGCGGCGTCGGGCATCAGTGCCACGGGGCTGAGGGCCAGGGCCGTGGCCGCCACGACGCCCCCCGACCGGATGGGTACGGCCGATGCAGCGCGCGCCACGCCCAGCCCGAACAGCGTCGCCTGGAGGGGGGCGAGGAGTGCGATGAATCGAGAGCCGTCGCGCACGAGACCGGCTCCGGGGACGTGGGCGACCACCCACCCGACCGCTCCGGGCACCAGCGCGCCGGCGGCCGCGAGCAGCAGGCCGACCGCTCCGGCGGCGAGGAGGACGGACCGGTCGGAGGCGGTGGTACGACGACGCCAGCTCGCGATGCCCGCAGCACACATCGACAGCACGACCAGGAGTGCCACTGCTGCGGGCCACTGGGTTCGCGAGACGGGCACCACCTCGGCGTTCCAGATCCCTCCCAGGCCCATCAGCGCCAGCACGGGCGGGAGCGGGCCCTCGCCCTGAGCGGCGAAGACTGTCACCGCATCGGGGTCACTGAGCGTGGCGGAACCGTGAAGGGCACCAGCCACCACCCACGGAGCGTTCAGGGCACCGGCCGCTACGCAGGTCCACGCGACCCGTCGCACCGATCCGGCTCCTGGAAGGGCCGCGCTCAGCAGCGCGAAAACGGCTGCCACGATGCCTCCGACCGGGCTCAGGCTGGCGAAAGCCATCCACAGCACCAGCGCTGGCAGGCGCCGACCTCCTGTCGCCCAGCTGCGAGCGTTGAGATAGATCCACGGCAGCGCGGCGTACGCCATGAGCAGGGGCCAGTGGCCGATGCCGAGACGTTCGACGACGAACGGGTTCCACACGTACAGCGTCGATGCTGCCCACGGCCCGACGCGACCGTCGCCGGGGACCATCCGCCACGCACCGGTCCCGGCAACCACCAGCGTCCCCAGCAGGACGAGCTTCTGCAGGAGCATCCCGGGCACGACCTCGTCGACGAGGGCAACCACGAGATCCGTGGGGACCGCCCGTGGCAGTCCCGAGCCGAGGCCCAGGAAGTCGCTGCGCACGGCCAGGTCGGGCACCCACACCATGTCGTAGGAGAGGACGTATCCCCTTCCCAGGGAGCCGCCCAGCATGAGCGCCCCCAGCAGGAGCGACCAGAGCGCGGGTGTCGCAGCAATCACGCCTGCACCGACCCGTCTCCGCACAGGACGACACCCTAGGGTGTGCGCATGTCCGAACACGCCTCCGATCGGGTGCGGGACTCGAGCACTCTGCGCGACAAGATCTCCGGCTTCTCGTCAGGCGGCGGCCAGATCGCGGTCGCCATGGCGATCATGAACTTCGCGACCTACGCCTACACCATCCTGGTCGCCCACACCGTCGGCCCCGCGTCGTACGGCGCCTTCCTCGCGACGATGAACCTGCTCATCATCGTGAGCGTCGCGTCCTTGGGCGTCCAGGCGACAGCCGCGCGGCGCATCGCTGCCGATCCCGAGCACGTCGGGCAGATCGAGCGGTCGATCCTCGGCGTGACCTACCGGGCCGCAGCAGCGCTCGGCGTCCTCCTGCTCGTGCTGAGTCCGGTCGTCGACCGGGCCCTTCGGCTCGACAGCCTGCCCATCGCCTTCCTGGTGGCAGCCTCCGCCGTACCGGTGACGATCATGGGGGCCCAGGCAGGCATCCTCCAGGGAGAGCGCCGTTGGCGTGCCCTCGGCCTGCTCTACATCGCGGCAGGAGTCCCCCGCGTCGCCGTCGGTGCGGCGCTGCTGGCCTGGCGTCCGACAGAGCTGTGGGCCATCGTCGCCGTGTTCGTCGGCTTCTGTGCCCCCGTGGTGGTCGGCTGGTGGGCGTTGCGGCTCCCGCAGCGGCGCGAGGCCTACAGCCAGGAGCATCGCGGACGGGCGATCCTGTGGGAGAGCGTGCACAACGGTCAGGCCCTGTTGGCCTACTTCGCGCTGACGAGCGTCGACATCATCGTGGCACGCAACGTGCTGTCCGACCACGACTCGGGCCTCTACGGAGCCGGCCTCATCCTCACCAAGGCGATGTTGTTCCTCCCCCAGTTCGTCGTGGTCGTCGCGTTCCCGTCGATGTCAACGGTCGAGCACCGCCGGCGTGCGCTCCTGCGCAGTCTCTCCCTCGTCGCAGTCCTGGGACTCGCGGGCGCAGTGGCCACCTGGCTGCTGTCCAGCCTGGCCATCGTCTTCGTCGGCGGTGCCCAGTACGCCGAGATCGAGGGTCAGCTCTGGATCTTCGCCATCCTCGGCACCGTGCTGTCACTGGTCCAGCTGTTGATCTACTCGGTGCTGGCCCGACAGGGACGACGCTCCATCCTCATCGTCTGGGCGGGTCTGGCGCTCATCATCGGGCTCGGCCTGCTGGTCAGCTCGATCGGGGCCCTGGTGGTCGTCGTGCTCGGGGTCGACCTCGTGGTGCTGGCAGCGCTCCTGGTGGTCAGCGCCGTCATCCTGCGACGCGAGGACACAGCGATGGGTCCGGGGCCGGTCTCGCTTCAGTGAGCGGCGTCGTGCCAGCTGCGGCCGGTGCCGATGGAGACGTCCAGCGGGACGGCGAGCTCGGCTGCCTGACCCATCTCCTTGCGGACCAGCGCCGCCAGCGCCTCGCTCTCCCCGGGAGCCACCTCGAGCACGAGCTCGTCGTGGACCTGCAGGAGCATCCGTGAGGCGAGCCCCTGGTCGAGGATGGCCTGTTCGACCCCCAGCATCGCGACCTTGATCAGGTCGGCGGCCGAGCCCTGGATCGGGGCGTTGAGCGCCATGCGCTCGGCCATCTCGCGGCGCTGCCGGTTGTCGCTCGTCAGGTCGGGCAGGTAGCGCCGGCGGCCCATGATCGTCTCGGTGAAGCCCGAGCGGCGAGCCTCGGCGACGATGCCGCCGAGGTAGTCACGGATGCCGCCGAAGGTCTCGAAGTACTCGTCCATGAGGGCGCGCGCCTCGCTCGCCTCGATGCGGAGCTGCTGGGACAGGCCGAACGCGGAGAGGCCGTAGGCGAGGCCGTAGTTCATCGCCTTGATCTTGGCGCGCTGCTCCACGGTCACCTCGTCGGCCGGGGTGTCGAAGACCCGCGCGGCCGTCATCGAGTGGAAGTCCTGCCCCGAGCGGAACGCCTCGATGAGCAGGTCGTCCTCGGACAGGTGAGCCATGATGCGCATCTCCACCTGGCTGTAGTCGGCCGTCATGAGGGACTCGTTGCCCTCGCCCACGACGAACCCCTCCCGGATCCGTCGCCCCGCCTCGGTACGGATGGGGATGTTCTGCAGGTTGGGGTCGGTGCTCGAGAGGCGTCCGGTCGCCGCGATGATCTGGTTGTAGGTGGTGTGGATCCGGCCGTCGGGCGCCACCGTCTTCAGCAGGCCCTCGACGGTCTGCCGCAGGCGGATCACGTCACGGTGCCGCAGGAGGTGCTGGAGGAACGGGTGCTCGGTCTTCTCGTAGAGAGACTGGAGGGCATCGGCGTCGGTCGTGTAACCCGTCTTGGTGCGCTTGGTCTTGGGCATGTCGAGCTCGTCGAACAGCACCACCTGCAGCTGCTTGGGCGACCCCAGGTTGATCTCCTTGCCGATGACGGCGTAGGCGTCCTCGGCAGCGGCCTTGACCTGGTCTCCGAACTCCGACTCCAAGGACTCCAGGTGATCGGTGTCGACGGCGATGCCACGCTGCTCCATCCGCACGAGGGTGCCGACGAGCGGCAGCTCCACGTCGGCCAGCAGGGCGGTGCCACCGTGCTCCTCGACCGTCTCGCCCAGGGTGTCGGCCAGGTCGAGCACGGCCCGCGCCGTCAGCATGGCGATGTCGCTCGCCGTGGTGTCGCCGAGGGCCTCGAAGCTCAGCTGGTCGGCGTCACCGGTCTCCTGCCGGAGCTCACGCTTGAGATGGCGCAGGGTGAGGTCGGCCAGGTCGTAGGAGCGTTGGTCGGGCTGCACGAGGTAGGCGGCCAGCGCGGTGTCGACCGCCAGGCCGCGGAGCTCCCAGCCGCGCGCGGCGAGCGCGAGCGTCGGTCCCTTGGCGTCGTGGAGGACCTTGGGGCGGGAGCCGTCGGCGAGCCAGGCGGCGAGGGCAGCGTCATCCTCAGGGGAGATGTCGGAGACGTCGATCCAGGCGGCCGCCCCCGATCCAGTCGCCAACGCGATCGAGACGACGTCGCCGGTGCCGGCCCTCCACGAGCCCTGCACGGCCATCCCGACACGGGAGCCGTCCGCGGCATGCTCGGCGAGCCAGCCGGACACGCCTCCCTCGGCCAGCCGCACGCCGTCCAGCTCGAAGCCCCCGTCGGCCACCTCGGTCTCCGACGTCGGGTCGATGGTGTCCATGAGCCTGGTGCGCAGCTCGCCGCGGAACTCGAGCTCGTCGAGCAGGGCGAGCCCTGCGGACCTGTCCCACGGCTGTCGCACGGTCTCCCCAGGCCGCACGGGGAGGGTCAGGTCGCACACGAGGGCGTTGAGACGCCTGTTGCGGATCACGTCACCCAGGTGCTCGCGCAGCGCCTCGCCCTTCTTGCCCGTGATCTCGTCCGCCCGGGCGATGACGTTGTCGAGGCCGTCGTACTGGTTGATCCACTTGGCGGCGTAGCCCTGGCCGACCCCGGGCACGCCGGGCAGGTTGTCGGAGGTCTCCCCCACGATCGCCGCCAGCTCGGGGTAGCGGTGGGGCGGGACGCCGTACTTGTCCTCGACGTAGGCCGGGGTGAGCCGGGCGAGGTCGCTCACACCGCGCATCGGATAGAGGACGGTCGAGCTCTCGGTGACGAGCTGGATCGAGTCGCGGTCACCGGTGAGGATCAGCACCTCCATCCCCTCGGCGAGAGCCTGGGTCGTGAGGGTGGCGATGATGTCGTCGGCCTCGTAGCCCTCGACCTCGAGGTGGGTGATGCTCAACGTGTCGAGCATGCGCTGGATCAACGGGAGCTGGCTGCTGAACTCTCCGGGGGTCTTGTTGCGCTTGGCCTTGTACTCCGGGTACTCCTCCAGCCGGAAAGTCTGCCGCGACTTGTCGAACGCGACCGCCACGTGGGTGGGCACCTCGTCCCGCAGCACGTTGACGAGCATCGAGGTGAAGCCGTAGACGGCGTTGGTGTGCTGACCGGTGCCGGTGGTGAAGTTCTCCACGGGCAGCGCGAAGAACGCGCGGTAGGCCAGTGAGTGGCCGTCGAGCAACAGGAGTCGGGGCCGGGTCGTCTCACTCGTCTCAGGCACCCTGCGACTCTATCCGTCGGCGCTGACACCAGAATGGGCACCATGACCGACGCCACGCCCGACGACGCCACGCCCGACGCCAGCCCTGACCTGGCAACCATGACCATCGAGGAGTTCGTCGCCTACATGCCGCAGGGCATGGGGCGGCTCAACGAGAAGATGGGCGTGCAGCTCGTCGAGATCTCCGCCGAGAGGATCGTGGGCACCATGCCGGTCGAGGGGAACACCCAACCCTTCGGGCTGCTGCACGGAGGCGCCTCGGTCGTCCTGGCCGAGACCCTCGGGTCGATCGGCTCGGCGATCCATGCCTACCCCGCCAAGATCGCGGTCGGCGTCGACATCAACGCCACCCATCACCGCGCGGCGACGAGTGGCGTGGTGACCGGGGTGGCGACCGCGATCCACCTCGGCCGCAGCTCCACGTCGTACGACGTCGTGCTCACCGACGAGCGCGGCCGACGGGTGTGCACGTCCCGCATCACCTGCGCGCTGATCGACGCAGCTCCGAGCGGCGGGGCCTGAGCCTCAGCCCGGGATCCGCTCCTTGCGGAAGCGTCGTGCGGCCAGGACCCGGTCGATCTGGCGGCTGCTCGCGGCAGCGGAGCCGTTGGCGGGTCGTCGGGACGTGAGCCGCGCGCGGACGGCGCTGGTGGCGCCGACGCGCAGCGTGGCCTGCGGAGACAGCGAGAGCCGAGCCATGAACCTGTTGGCGTCGCGGGACTCCGCTGTCGCCGCGGTCGTGACGTGCGGGATCCCGCGCTGCTCCGCGAAGCGCACCGCCGCCTCGAACAGCGCGCTCCCGACGCCCTTGCGGCGGAACTGCGGCAGCACGTGCGGCGAGACCGCCAGGACGCTCTGCTCGAGGTTCAGGGGGGTGAGCGTCGTGGCCTCGAGGAAGACGGCACCGGCGACCACGCCGTCGTACTCGGCCACGGCGATCATCTTGTCGCCGGCTCCGACGACCTCGGCCAGGACCTTGGCCACGTCGGCCCGCTGCTCGTCGGCCGTGGTCCGGCGCAGGGCGTCCTGCCAGACCTCACGCAGGGCGGCGACGTCGCGCGGCTCGGCCGCGCGCACGGTCACAGGTGATCTGCTCATCACACTCACTGTCCGTCGTGGTGCTCTCCCCCGTCCCCGGGACGGCCCGGTGAACAGGAGCGACCTTACGCCGGTCGATGGGCGACCGCGCAAGACCCCCGGAATTTCCTTGGCCCGCCAGGGTCCGGTCGGCCCCGTTGCCGACCGCGGACCGGATGGCCCCCTAGAGTGTCGGCCGCAACACCACGCCCCCCGATTTGTGACCTGGCTCACGCAGCACCACTATGCTCAGGTCGCTTCACCCACGCAGCGCTTGGTCATGCTCACCCGATGAGGAAATACATGCATCCACGTGTCACCCGCCCCCGGCGGCAACCGCGCCTCCGTCTCCACACCCTGCTCCTGGTCATCGGCATCCTGGCAGGGGGGCTGAGTCTCGTGGGAGCTCCCGCCCAGGCCGAGGAGGAGCAGACCAACACCATCTCCGGGTTCCTGCGCAACAGCGCCGAGGACAACGCGCCCGTCCCCGGTGTCGAGATCAACGTCACCGCACCGGACGGCTCCGAGCACGTCGGCACCAGCGACGAAGAGGGGCGGTTCGAGATCGAGGTCCCCGGCGAGGGCGGCGAGTACAGCGTCACGATCAACCAGGACACGCTCCCCGAGGGCGTCACCCTGCGTGACCAGAGCAAGAGCGAGCTGACCCGCACCCTGAACCCCGGGCAGTCGGCGGTCTTCCTCTTTCCCATCGGTCCCGACACGCGTGACGTGGCGACCAAGTGGGACCGGGTGCCCCAGCTGATCTACAACGGACTGCTGTTCGGGCTGATCATCGCGATGGCCTCGCTGGGCCTGTCGATGATCTTCGGCACCACGGGCCTCACCAACTTCGCGCACGGCGAGCTCGTCACCTTCGGCGCGCTGGTCGCCTTCTTCTTCAACAGCACCCTGGGGATGCCCTTCGTGGTCGCCGCGGTCCTTGCCGTGCTGCTGGGCCTGGTCTTCGGTTGGGTCCAGGACACCGGCCTGTGGCGCCCGCTCCGCCGCAGGGGCACCGGCCTGATCGCGATGATGATCGTCTCCATCGGCTTGCAGTTCCTGCTGCGCAACCTCTTCCAGTACTTCACCGGCGGGCGCACCCAGAACTACAACGACTACGTCACTCCCTCCGGCTACGACGTCGCCGGGATCAATGTCACGACCCGCGACATGGTGATGGCCGCCGTGTCCGTCGTCGCCATCGTCGGCGTCACGCTCGCCCTCAACCGAACCCGGCTCGGGCGAGCCACGCGAGCCGTCGCGGACAACCCGGCGCTGGCCAGCTCGACCGGGATCAACGTGGATCGCGTCATCTCGTTGGTCTGGGTCGTCGGCACGGCCCTCGCGGCCCTGGCGGGCGTGTTCCTCGGGTTCTCGCTGGGGGTCACCTTCCAGATGGGCCAGCTGGTCCTGCTCCTGCTCTTCGCCGCCGTGTGCGTCGGAGGTCTCGGATCTGTCTGGGGCGCACTCGTCGGCAGCCTCATCATCGGCGTCCTCATCGAGCTGTCCACCCTGGTCATCCCCTCTGACCTGAAGAACGCCGGCGCGATGCTGCTGCTCATCGTCATCCTGCTCGTCAGGCCACAGGGCCTGCTCGGGCGCCGCGAAAGAATCGGCTGAGGAGACCAGACATGGAAATCCTGCAAGGTGCATTCCACGACGCGTTCTCGCCGTTCGCGCTCTCGTTCGTGCTCGCGGCCGTCGGCCTCAACGTGCACTTCGGCTACACCGGCCTCCTGAACTTCGGCCAGGCAGCCTTCGCTGCGGTGGGGGCCTACGGCATGGCGGTCGCGATCGCCTCGTTCGACGTGCCCCTCTTCCCTGCACTCCTGCTCGGGATCGTCGGCTCGGTGATCCTGGCGCTGATCCTCGGTGTCCCGACACTGCGGCTGCGCGCCGACTACCTCGCCATCGTGACGATCGCGGCGGCAGAGATCCTGCGGCTGATGTTCTCCACGTCGTTCAAGGAGTACTTCCATGCCCGTGACGGCGTCAGCGGGTTCACGACCGGGTTCCGCAACCTGAACCCACTGCCCGATGACCTGACCAACTTCGCGACCTTCAGCCGCAACGACCTGTGGGTCATGATCGTCGGGTGGACGCTGGTCGCGCTCGTGTGCCTCTACCTGTGGCTGCTGATGCGCTCGCCGTGGGGCCGGGTGCTCAAGAGCATCCGGGAGGACGAGGAAGCCGTGCGCTCCCTCGGCAAGAACGTCTACTTCTACAAGATGCAGGCGCTCGCCCTCGGCGGTGTGATCGGAGCCTTCGGCGGCTTCATCGGCGCACTGGGACTCGCCTCCGTGCAGCCCGACAGCTTCAACACCGACTTCACCTTCATCGCCTTCACCATGCTGATCCTCGGCGGGGCTGCGCGCATCCTCGGCCCGGTGGTGGGAGCAGTGCTCTTCTGGGGCATCCTCTCGGCCATCGGCAGCGTGCTCGTCAGGCTCGCCTCCGGCGACAACCCGATCATCCCGCCCAGCCTGATGAACTCCGACCAGGCAAGCAACGTGCGTTTCATGATCGTCGGCCTGGTGCTGATGCTCCTGATGATCTACCGCCCCCAGGGACTCTTCGGAGACCGAAAGGAGATCGCTCTCGATGCCCGCTGACGCCCCCTCCACCTCCGGCTCCGCCGCCTCGGTCGCGGCCTTGAAGGACGTCCCGACCGAGCCGGGCGCCCCGAAGCCCGACCCCATCGTGGTCGCGGACAACATCACCCGACAGTTCGGCGGTCTCAAGGCTGTCGACGTGGACCACGTCGAGATCCAGCGGGGAGTCATCACCGCTCTCATCGGACCCAACGGTGCAGGCAAGACCACGTTCTTCAACCTGCTGACGGGCTTCGACAAGCCTGACACCGGCGAGTGGTCCTTCAACGGCCAGACCCTCAAGAACGTCGCTCCCCACAAGATCGCCCGACGTGGCATGGTGCGGACGTTCCAGCTGACCAAGGTGCTCTCCAAGCTCACCGTCCTGGAGAACATGCGCCTGGGCGCGACCGGGCAGCGGGGTGAGGGCTTCCTCGCCGCGCCGTTGCGGATGCTGTGGAGCGGGCAGGAGCAGTCCAACACCGAACGGGCGCGGGAGCTCCTGTCACGGTTCAAGCTCGACGCCAAGGAGGATGAGTTCGCCGGGTCGCTCTCGGGGGGGCAGCGCAAGCTCCTCGAGATGGCCCGCGCGCTCATGGTGTCCCCCGAGCTGGTGATGCTCGACGAGCCGATGGCCGGCGTCAACCCCGCCCTCAAGCAGTCGTTGCTGGGGCACGTGAAGTCACTGCGCGAGGACGGCATGACGGTGCTGTTCGTCGAGCACGACATGGACATGGTGCGCGACATCTCCGACTGGGTGATCGTCATGGCACAGGGTCGCGTGATCGCCGAGGGCCCCCCGTCCTCGATCATGGCCGACCAGCGCGTCATCGACGCCTACCTCGGTGCCCACCACGACACCGACATCAGCGAGCTCGAGGACGTCCTGGCGTCCGAGGGACACGGAGGCATCACCGCAGAGATCGGGGAGGACAAGTGACCGCCAACGACGACGGCCAGACCGTCGCAGGGACCGACGCGGTAGACCAGGCGGCTCGTGAGGAGCACCTGCGTCGCGCCGAGGGCGCCGTGCTTCGCGCCGACGACCTGATCGCGGGCTACCTGCCCGGGGTGAACATCCTCAACGGGGCGGATCTCTACTGCCAGGACGGTGAGCTCGTCGGCATCATCGGTCCCAACGGAGCTGGCAAGTCGACCTTGCTCAAGGCGCTCTTCGGCCTGGTGAAGGTCCACACCGGCAGCGTGCAGCTGCGCGGTGAGGACGTCACCAACCAGCGAGCCGACGAGCTGGTCGCCAAGGGCATCGGGTTCGTCCCGCAGACCAACAACGTCTTCCCGAGCCTCACGATCGCCGAGAACCTCCAGATGGGTTGCTACCAGGCGCCCAAGCAGCTCTCGACGCGGCTGGACTTCGTGCACAGCATCTTTCCTGCCCTGCATGACCGTCGCAATCAGCGTGCCGGTTCGCTGTCGGGTGGTGAACGACAGATGGTGGCCATGGGCCGTGCCCTGATGATGGATCCCTCCGTGCTCCTGCTCGACGAGCCGTCAGCCGGACTCTCCCCCGCCATGCAGGACGAGGTCTTCGTGCAGACCCGCGCCATCAACAAGGCCGGCGTGTCCGTCGTCATGGTCGAGCAGAACGCCGCGCGGTGCCTGCAGATCTGCGACCGCGCCTACGTGCTCGACCAGGGCCGCAACGCCTACACAGGCACCGGGCGCGCGCTGGCCGGTGACCCCAAGGTGATCGAGCTCTACCTGGGAACGCTCGCCAAGAACCAGTGACGATCGGCGGCGCATTCGGCCCCCTGTCATGAACCGCACGCACGAAGAGGCCCCCGGGACGAATCCCGGGGGCCTCTCTCGTGTGAGTCAGGACATCAGTCCTGCTTCTGTCCCAGCCCGGCCTTGATCAGCTCGGGGACGATCTTCTTGGTCTCGTCGAAGGAGATCAGGACGATCGCGTCCGGGTCCTCAGCCGCGATGGCGTTGACCTCGGCGCTGAAGTTGGCAGCGTTGGGGTCGTAGAGCTTCTTCGACACGACCGTGCCGCCGGACTCGGTGAAGAACTTCTCCACGTTGTCCGCGAGCGCCTCGCCGTAGGAGTCCTGGCGAGCCAGGATCGCGACGTTGTCGTAGCCGTCCTCCAGCACGAGGTTGGCCATGACCGAGCCCTGCAGCACGTCGGAGGGAGCGGTGCGGAAGTAGAGCCCGCC